>JADFPV010000038.1 GCA_022562155.1 Chloroflexota bacterium | reverse complement strand
CTTGAAAGACGGTAATCTCTATACAGGCGTGACGGCCAACTTGAGACGCCGTCTGCGTGAGCACAATACAGGCAAGACCAAGTCGCTCCGAGCCCGTCGACCGCTCCGCTTAGTGTTCGCCGAAGCGTATCCGAGCAAGCGTCAAGCGCTAGCTCGCGAACGACTTTTCAAGACACCCGCTGGAGGGGTGCTAAAGCAGGAGCTAGTTGCCGAGGCGCTCCAAGGGGAGCGTACCTAAGCGGAGGGGTGGCAGAGCGGACGAATGCGACGGTCTTGAAAACCGTTGTGCGTGCAAGCGTACCGGGGGTTCGAATCCCTCCCCCTCCGCCACTTAGATACGAGTTTGGCTGCCCGCCGCGTCCTCGCGGATGAGCAGGCCATCGTTCAACAGCAACCGTGACAGCAACCCGGCCCAAGAAAAGCGCAATCGTCAACACCGGTGGGCTTCGCCTCGACGCTCGCGCCCACCAGGTTGCCTTGGCCAACGAGAGTTGTGTGGAAACAAACCAGGCCATAGAAAGGCCCTCCTTGCTGTAAGGGAACGCACGCGAAACTCCACTGGATGGTAAGTCAGCGCAGAGGCACCGTCAATCGTCCGCGAGCTGACCCCGAGCGCCCGCTCCACAGTTGCCTGCCTCGCGAATTAGACGCCCGTGCTGCCAACATCTATCATGCCAGGGCATGAAGATCCACGAGTTCCAAGCGAAGAAGCTCTTAGCCGGCTTCGGCGTACCTGTACCGACCGGTCGCGTGGTGACGACGCCGGAGGAGGCGCGCCAGGCCGCCGAAGAGCTGGGCAAGCCCGTCGTCGTCAAGGCGCAGATCCATGCGGGCGGCCGAGGAAAGGGCGGCGGCATCAAGCTCGCCGCGAACCCTGAGGAGGCCGAACAGGCCGCGAGCGACATCATCGGCATGACGCTCGTGACGCCCCAGACCGGCGAGGAGGGCAAGCTAGTGAGCCGCGTCCTCGTCGAGGAGCAGACGCAGGTCGAGCGCGAGCTGTACCTGTCGATACTCGTCGATAACACGGCGGGTGGCGTGACGATTATCGGGAGTGCAGCCGGCGGTATGGAGATCGAGGAGGTCGCCGCGACGCAGCCCGATGCTATCGAGCGCGTCGTCATCGACCCGGCAGCCGGATTCCAGCCGCACGCCGGACGCCAGATCGCGTTCGCGCTGGGGCTAAACGGCGACTTGCTGCGACCGGCCGTCGACCTGATCGGCAAGCTGTATACATGCTTCATCGAGACGGACGCTTCGCTGGTTGAGATCAACCCGCTCGTCGTGACGAAGTCCGGCGACCTGCTCGCTATCGATGCGAAAGTGACGTTCGATGACAACGCGCTCTTCCGCCACGAGGACATCGCGGCCATGCGCGACACCGCCGAAGAAGACCCGCTGGAGGTCGAGGCGCAGGAGTTGGGCATCGGTGGCTACGTGAAGCTGGACGGGAACATCGGCTGCGTCGTCAACGGCGCCGGGCTGGCGATGTCGACGATGGACTCGATCATGCTGGCGGGCGGCGAACCGGCGAACTTCCTCGACATCGGCACCGTGAACAACGTCGAGCTTGTGGTGAACGCCTTCCGCATCATCACCAGAGATGAGAGTGTGAAGGCCGTGCTGATCAACATCTTTGGCGGCATGGCCCGTGTCGACATCATCGCGCAGGGCATCGTCGACGCGCACAAAGAGCTGGACATCAAGATCCCCGTCGTGGTGCGGCTAGACGGCACGAACCTGGAAGAGGGCGAACGCATCCTCAGCGACTCCGGCCTGCCCGTCATCCGCGCGAGCGACCTCGGCGAAGCCGCCGCTAAAGCCGTGGAAGCCGCGGGTTAAGGGAACCTCAACCCTCTTCTGCTAAGATCGTCACGGCTGGAGGTGCCCCATGGTCAGAGAAGCGATCGACGTTAAGATCATCGACGCGCGAGAGGAACACGTGCCGTTCATCGCGTGGGTGCAGCTCACGGCGTTCCGATCGCACCTGCCGATGAGCATGTGGGACTTCTTTATCGATAGCTCTGAGGACGACGTGCTGCGTTTCCTCGAAGCGCTCGCCACGACCGAAACGCAACACTGGGCCAGCTATCAGGGCTTCATGATCGCCGAGGTCGACGGCACGCCGGCGGCCGCGATGACGGGCTACTTCGAGGCCGAGTCGTCGTTCATGCAAGGCATCGCGGAAGCCTGCCGGACTACTAGCATGACGGACCGCGACATCGCCGCAGGCTGGAAACGCGCTGACACAATCGAACTCGTCGGAACGCCGCACGCGCCCGGCGCCTGGATCACCGAGAACGTCGCGACGAAGCCGGAGTTCCGCCGTCGCGGGCTCGTCGACAGGCTGCTGGCCGAGATGATGGAACGGGGCCGGGCCAAGGGCGCGACGATCGGCGAGATCGGCGTCTTCATCGGCAACGACAACGCACAGCGCGCCTACGAGAAGGCCGGGTACGAAGTCGTCGACGAAAAGCGCCACCCGGACTTCGAGGCGGTCTACGGCTGCCCAGGCGTCCGCCAGCTCCGCCGCGAACTGTAATAGCGCCAGCGGCCATTGGCTCATGGCGCGCGTTAGCGCTCCTCTCCAATTCTTCGTATCATGGGCCTGTCATGCCTGTCGACGCCGATCTCCGAAGCCAGGTTGAAGCCGACATCCTCAAGAAGGGTGAGGTCAAGACCCAGGACATGATGGGCACCACCGCCTACATGGTGCGCGGCCGCATGTTCGCGTTCTGGGTGGCCGACGGCCTCGTCGCGAAGCTGTCCGACCGCGTGCGGCAGGAGTTCATCGATAGCCAGCAGAGCGTGCTCTCCCAGGGCCCGCAGGGGCGCGGCTTCGATGACTGGTCGCGGCTCAGCCTCGAGAAGAAGGACGACCTGGAGCCTACGCTCGCGGCGGTGAAGTCGGCCTACGAGCACGTGCGCGGCCTGGCAGAGCGCAGGCCACGATCGAAGTCGAAGAGGAAGCGCCGTTAGGAGGCGATCATGTGGCGGTTCGCAGCAGCAGGCGCTCTCGTAACGCTCGTAGGAGTCGCAGTTCTCTCCATGCAAACGCCGTCCGTACATGCGTGCAGCGCCGGGCCGGACTGGGACCCAGTCGCCGAGTCAGCGGTTGTAGTAGCTGGACGGCTAACGGGCTGGGAGGAAGTGTCAGATGACGTCCTTCCAAACTTCAAGCCGATTCGTGTGCACATGAACGTTGACAGGGTCTACAAGGGACCTCCGGGTCTGACAGATATCTCATTTGTCGACAGCGCTTCGCTGTATTTCACGGCGTCAGCTCCGGAGGACTTGATGTGGGCGGGATCGTCCGGCGCGTGCGGTGCCTTCGACAGCGACCCCACTGGCGTGTACGCGGTCATGGGATTATGGGAAGCGCCAGACGGCGAACTGCATGCTGGCCGCCTTCACACGTTCTTTTTCGGGGAGGAACCTGGCGGCCAAGATTACGAACGCGCACTCGAACGCATGGCCTCCTTCCCAGCAGCCGCTGCCCTGCCCGCGCTAGGCACCGGCCCAGCGCAGTCTGCGTCTCCAAACCATCTCATAACAGCCGTGGCCGCGCTCGGCACGGCCTTGCTCTTGGCGTCGTTATCGATACGATACATGTCGAAGAAGAAACCCTAGGTTATCCCAGACCCCTCGGAGGTTTCATGAGCGTACTTGTCGATCACACCACACGCGTCCTCGTGCAGGGCATCACGGGCCGCGAGGGCGGCGCGCAGACCAAGCGCTGCATCGAATACGGCACGAAGGTCGTCGCGGGCGTGACGCCCGGACGCGGCGGCGAGGAGTTCGAGGGCGTGCCGGTCTACAACACGGTCAAGGCCGCCGCCGCCGCACAGCAGATCGACTGCTCGCTGATCTTCGTACCCGCGCCCTTCGCCGCCGACGCGATGCTCGAGGCGGCCAACGCGGATATCCCGCTGGTCATCTGCATCACCGAAGGCGTACCGACGCTCGACATGGTGAAGGTGAAGCGAGCGCTGCGCGGTGGCGACACGCGGCTGATCGGCCCGAACTGCCCCGGCGTGATTACGCCGGGCGAATGCCGGATCGGCATCATGCCCGGCGACGTGTTCTCGATGGGCTCAGTGGGCGTCGTCTCGCGCAGCGGCACGCTCGTCTACGAATCGGTCGCGCAGCTCACGACGCGCGGCATCGGCCAATCGACCTGCATCGGCGTGGGCGGCGACCCGATCATCGGGACGACGCAGCGCGAGGCAATAGAACTGCTCGACCAGGACCCGGGGACCGCGGCCATCGTCCTGATCGGCGAGATCGGCGGGAGCGCGGAGCAGGACGCAGCCGAGTACATCAGCGGCATGTCGAAGCCCGTCATCGCGTTCATCGCGGGCGCGACGGCGCCGCCGGGACGGCGGATGGGGCACGCCGGCGCCATCATCGCGGGCGACTCCGGCACCGCAAAGGCGAAGAAGGATGCGCTAGCGGCAGCCGGCGCCATTATCTCTGAGTCGCCTGCCGAGATCGGTGCGACGACCCAGCAGGTGCTCAAGGAAGCAGGATTGATCTGATGTCGGAGTTTAACGAAGACCTGTCGAAAGCAAACGGCGACGCGGCCAACGCCCGAAAAGACTTCCTTGAAGTCATCCGCGCCCTGGAGGATGAAGACCTCGGCCGCGAGCGGCGCGGAGGCTGGTCGATCCGCAAAGTGTTGGAGCACGCCATCCACTCCGAGGTGCTTTACGGACGGCTGGCCCGGCACTTGCGGGAATTGCCTCAGCCCGAGGACGACGCCGTCACCGTACCGCCGGCTTCCGTCGCTGATGCAATCAGCGCGCTCGAAAGCTCACGTACGGCGTTAGACGAAGCCATCGACGGCGTGGACGAGGACACGTTCTACACACTGCATGTCGTCGGGCACGAAGAGTACAGCGTCCTCAGTTTGCTTGAGAACGTCACGCTGCACGACCGCGAACACGGCCCCCAAATCCAAGAGATATTGGCCGCCACCGGCTGACCAAAGGTCAGCCCTAGTCGAGCCCCAGCTCCTCCAGAAACGCCTCGGCGATCTCCTTGTAACCCGCGTCGTTCGGGTGGGCGTCCGGCACGTCGTCGAGCAGGTGCGTGAGAAACTGGCCCTCTCCCTGGAAGGCTTGTCGCGGGTCGGCCCGCAGCACGTCGTGGCTGCGCGCGACGCCGGTGATCACGCCGTTGAGCAGCCGAAACGCCGTCTCGGCCTGTCTCGTGAACTCGTGGCCGGTGCCCGAGAAGAGGTTCGGGTAGAGCTGGATAACGATCGGAACGTCAGGCCCCGCTGCCGCTCGCAGCCAGCCGAAGATCTCGTCCAGCCGGCCTTCTACTTCCAGCAGCCCATCCTCCAACGGACAGTCCGGGTTCGCCGGATCGAGAACGCAGGCCTCGTGGGCCGCGTAGATGCCCAGATCGTTCCCGCCGATCGTGATCGTCACGAGGCGGACGCCTCCCACCTCCACCAGTTCGACCGCGCGCTCAAGCTGTTCGTCGATCAGCAGCTGCGTGGTGTGGCCGGCGGTCGCAAGGGACTCAACGGTCAGTGTGTCGCCGAACTTGGTGCGCAGCGCATTGGCAACCAGACCGACATAGCTCGTCGTGGCTGGATCGGACGCTCCGCTGCCCGCGGCTACCGAGTCGCCGAGCGCGAGATAGACGCCGCCGGTCGCGTCTTCGAACACGACGGGAGAGTCAGAACTCCCACCCCCGCCGCATGCGATGGACGCGAACAGCAAGAGCGCAACGGCGACACCGACGCGCACTACTGCTCTTCTCCCCGCGAGTACAGCCGCTCGCTGAAGCGCTGGTAGATCGCACCCGCCGCGAGCACCACTAGGCCCAGAACGACGAACGCCAGCGCCGCGCCAGCCGTCTCGAAGACATCGAACACCAGGCGCCCAATGTAGATAAAGACACCGGCCAGGCCTGCGGCGGCGAAGAGGCGCTGCTGCAGCGGCACGGAGAGCGCCACGATGACAAGCGCCACGAGCAACCAGAGCGCTCCCCAAGTCCAGGCGTCCGTCTCGAACGCCTTTACGCCGAGGCCGATCGCGAGACCGGCCAACCCGAGGACGAACAGCCAGAGGCTGTAGTCGCGATCGCCCGTCCCTGCTGTGAGAACGCCCGCCGCCAGCGCGACGGCGCCCATGAAGGCGAGCAGGACCAACTGGAGCGTGTCCCACTCGAACTCTACGCGGTCAGGCTGGATCTGGACGCTGACATCGAGGACGAACCACGTGACCGACATGATGCCAGCCACGAGCGCGTAGGGCGAACGGGAATAGCGGAAGGCGCCCCACGCCGCCAGCAGCGTTACGCCGGCGATACCCATGCGCCCCCACGTGAGGTCCGTGTGGTACTCCTCACGGTTCTGGAAGGGCGTTCGGAAGCCCGGGTCCTCTGGCCAGAGCCCGACGGCGTCCAAGACCGCGAACGCCAGCATCGGCACGATGGCGACCGCGACGACCTGCAACAGCTCGCCGGGTACGCGGAAGCGTTGGTTCTGAATCAGGAAGGTGGAGATGGCCACGAAGAAGGCCAGCGAGAACGCCGCGATGACGACGCGCCCGGCCTCGTTCATCGCCTCCCATTGGAAGCCGAGGAAGATGCCGTAAGCGAGCAGGACGAGGAGGCCGCCGCCGTAGTAAAGCAGCGTGACGACACTGAGGCCTTCGTCCGGCGGACGGGTGGTGAGTTCCTCAAGGATCGCGTCGCGCTGCTCGGCGGAGAGCATTCCGCGTTCGACCCAGCGCTCCAGATCACGTTCCGTGAACCGCGTAGTCATAGCGCGATTCGCAGTCTACCACGGACGGCGCTGGAGCCTAATCTAGTTGGACGTGATATGGATGCTGCCGGAGACGGTGCGAATACGCACCTTGGGGCGTCTTTGGGCGGCGGGCCGTGGGTGCCGGCCCCACTGCGTAGACATGCGGCAACCCTCCCGCCTAGCAAACGATCGTCGGCTAGAACGTAACGGGCAGCGCTTTCAGCCCGCGCAGGATGATGCCATCGCCCCATTCAACACGCTCGGTCGCTAGCTTGAGGCCCGGGAACCGCTTCAGCATGGCGGGTATCGCGATCTGTGCTTCGATACGCGCCAGTGGCGCCCCGAGGCAGAAGTGGATGCCGTGACTGAACGAGAGCGGCGAACCTTCGTCTCGGGTAATATCGAGGCGGTCTGGATCCGTGAACTGGTCAGGGTCCCGGTTCGCGGCGCCGAGCAGAAGGGCGACTTGCTGGAAAGGCTTCATGGTATGTCCGTCTAAGGAGACTTCCTCTGTCACAAAGCGGGACGTCGCCTGTACAGGGCTGTCGTATCGTAACAACTCTTCGACGGCACTTGGGGCTAGCGCGGGATCGTCCCGCAGCAGCTCAAGCTGGTCAGGATTCCGCAGCAACGCGAGGAGCCCGTTGCCTATCAAGTTCGTCGTGGTCTCGTGGCCAGCGACGAGGATGAGCAGAACCGTGGAATAGACCTCCTCAATCGTCAACCTGTCGCCCTCCTCCTCCGCGGAGAGCAGTGCGCTGAGCAAATCGTCTCGCGGTTCGCGCTGTCGGTCTTCTGCGATCTTCTCGATGTAGGCGATCATCTCCTTGCCCGCCTCGTACGACCGGCGGACTTCGTCGCCACTTGGAACCACACCGAGGGTCAGGACGATCTCGTCAGACCAGCGCTTTAGTAGATCGCGGTCTTCGGTGGGCACTCCCAGCATCTCCGCAATCACGATCACGGGCAGCGGGTATGCGAGGTCCTGGATCACATCCATCGAGCCCTTATCTGCAACCGCATCTAGCAACTCAGCAACTATCTCCACCACGCGCGGACGCAGCTCCTCGATTGCTCTAGGCGTGAAGGCTCTATTCACAAGGGAGCGCAAGCGCGTGTGGTCCGGCGGATCGAGGCGGAGCATGCTCTTAGTCGGCGGATCGTCCGGGATCCCTGCGACTCTCGTCATCTGCTGCCGGCGCTTCTCGAACTCAGGCAGCTTGCTGTCGTCCGCAAGGAACCTGCTGTCGGTCAGCGCTTCGTTGATATCTGCGTAGCGCGTGAGGACCCAGCCACCAATCAGCCTGCTGCGGTGGACTGGGTCGCGCGACCGTAGCTTTCGATACTGAGGATAGGGATCTTCGAGATATCCTTTCGCCAGCGGATTGTACGCCGCACCCGTCTGTAGTCGTTCAAGCGTCGTCAAGCCGGTGACAGCCACGGTCTGGACGACCTTCTGAATACTACGTTTGAGGCCTTCTCGCACACTCATGACATACTCCTTGCCGGAGGCTGGACCTAATTCGTCGCGATATGGATGCTGCCGGAGACGGTGCGGATCCGCACCTTGGGAGCGTCCTTGGGGGGCCGGCCGCCGTCACCGTCGCTTCGTAAGTGGAGGTCGGACGTAACAGAGCCGCTGATTGCTTCAGCGTCGAGGAAGAAGCGGCTGTCGGGGTCGACGGAGAGTCGCACCGAGCCGCTCGTCACATCGATGTCGAACGATCCGTGCACTCCGCCTTCATATCGAACTGAGCCACTGCGCGTTCCAGTCTTAAGTTTGCCGCCCACGTCTTCGATCTGGAGAGCGCCACTACGCGCCTGTATCGTGGCGTCGCCAGCGCAGCCCTTCACTCGCGTGGTGCCGCTGCGGGTCTCCACATCCAGCGAACCCCCGATCGACTCCGCCTCGACCGTGCCACTCCGGGAGATAATGCTCACGTTGCCGCCGATTTCCCGCACCGCAACTCTGCCGCTTCTCGACTCGATGGTCAGCGGGCCACGAATGCTCTCGACCTCGACGCGGCCGCTCCGGCTTTCGACTCTGGCCTCCGTTCCCCGAGGAACCGTGATCTGGTAATCGATGCGCGGCCCGCGGCTGGCGAAGATCAGGAACGGCCTGGGCCTCAGCAGGCTCGGGGCGCGCACGCTTACCTTATCACCCTCATGTTGAATGCCGCGCCGGATCAGCTCGGCCTGGTCGTCGGCCTCGTGATCATCTTCCGCCCAGAGGCGGGCGACAACCTCGACGCGCACGGTGCTCGAGTCATCGCTACGAACGGCGACAGTACCGGACCGGCTCTCGACAACAAGGCGCACGGCGTCTCCAACTTCGAACTTCACATCGAGTGTGCGGATGAACTCCATCCCGTCCTACCAGTCCCAGTCCCAGTCTCGGTGCCAGGGGTCGACCCAGGCCCGCACGCGATGAAATCGCGGCCTGAAGCCGCCGCCGCCGAAGAGGACGATGCCGGAGAGCACGGCGAGCGCGATCAGCCAGGCGTTGTTCGTGACGTCGATTGCGCCGACCGCGAGCAGCAGCGCGATGATGAACACAGCGAGTCGAATCATGCTTAGTTTCTCCCTTCCGTGTGACCCAACGACAGGTCGAGGCGGCCTAGGCCTTCGCCCGCTGCGGGGTCAAGGCGAAGACCTAGGCGCACCAGCGACGATGCGAGCATGCGCGTAATCGGGTTCTGCCGTTTTGGTACCTTTGGCAGTTCCAGCTGATGTCCGTTCAGGCGCTCTTGCACCTGCTCCCGTGTGATCATCTCCAAAACCATCCAGTTGAACGTATCCATGTCGTTCCTCCTACTTCTATAGACGGCGCAGCCGCCCTTATTCCTCTGACTCAGGGCCGACCCAGCCCGATAGCTTGCCGCCGCGACCCTTGCGGCGGCCACGATGCCGCCGTCCTCTGGTCTCCACCGTCACGTCGATTTCGGAGCCGCGGACGGAGCGGGCGAGCTGCCGGACGAACCAGCTGTTCGCCGATATGCTGGCCTTCTTGGCGGCATCCGCGGCCAACTCCTTGAGCTCAGCCGGCACGCGGATCGTGATCTTCTCGACCTCACCGTCGGACATCGACCACGCCTCTACGTCGGGTTCGGCGTCCTCACGCCGCCGCACAGCTAGGTCGAGCACGCCGGGCTTGTAGTTGAGCGTCACCTCGTAGTGCGCGGAGACCTCTTCGTTGACCGCGTCCGCGAACTTGGAGAGCAGGTCGAACACCGAGCGCTCGACGTTCACGCGCGCGGCCTCAATGTAGTCCTTGATCTGCTGCTGCCGCTCCGGGTTGTCGATGACGCCCAACTGGCTCTTCAGCGCCTCGAAGATGTCATCAGTCTTAAACTCAGTCATGACAGCTCCTTCACCATCAGGTTGCGGCCGGGAATACCGGTCATGCGCTCGTACTCCACGTCCGTGCGCGTCTCAACGACCTTGAAACCCTGGCGCTCGTAGAGATGCCGGGCTGGATTGATCACCGTCGTCACGAGGGACATCGAGGGCGCGCACTCCTTATGGGCCTGCTTCTCGGCGTACTCCAGGGCAGCCCTGCCGAGGCCGCGATTCCGCTGGTCCGGGTGTGTGTGTAGCTCTGCAATGTGGTAGCTGCCCTCGGGCGCCGGCGCGTTGACCCTGCGCTGCGCCGAGATGTATGGCAGCGAGCGGATCGTGCGCAGCGGTCCAAGGATTCGGATGGTGTGCCAGATGAGCCGCGGCGTGACGCGAAAGCCGCCTAGCTGGCTGCCGGCCTGCAGCACCGTCACGGGCTCGCCATCTAGGAGCGCGAACACCGTGCGGTCCCAGCCCAGGCCCAACTCCGGCGTGCTCACCTGCATGTATCCGAATCGACGTGCCCGCTCGGTGCTCTCGCAGACGCGCACGGCTTCCTGCGGCGGTTCGCCGAACATGATCTCGGCGATGCGGTCCGTTTCGTCGTGACGGGCGGGCCGGAATGTGATCTCCACCGTTACGCCTCTACCGTCTCCGCGACAGGTTCGAACGTGAGCTGGAGGTGCTTCGGGCCGCGCAGGAACGGCGAATCGATGACTTCGATTTCGCCGCCTGCGTGCTCGATATTGTCCAACCGGGACAGCATCGCTTCCAGCGCGATCGCGCCCTCCAGTCGCGCCAGCGGAGCACCGAGGCAGAAGTGGATGCCGTGGCCGAAGGCCATATGGCCCTGAGTGTTGCGCGTGATGTCGAAGCGTTCCGCATCCGGAAACTTGCGATCATCCCTGTTCGCGGAGGCGAAGATCGGCAGGACGACGCTGTCCTTGGGAATCGACGTGCCGGCGATCTCTACGTCCTCAGTCGCCCGGCGGAAGAGAAACTGCACGGGCGCGTCATAGCGGAGGGCCTCCTCGACTGTGTTCGTAATGCGTGACGGATCGTTTCGTACGGACTGTAGCTGGTCAGGATGGGCTAGCAGCGCCGACATCATGTTGCCGATCAGGTTGGTCGTAGTCTCGTTGCCCGCGACGAGCAGGAGTAGCGCAAACGTAATCAGCTCATCGGGCGTGAGCGCCTCTTCGTCCTCCTCGGCCCGGACGAGCAGGCTGATCATGTCGTTCTTCGGCTCCTTGTGCCGCTCTTCAATCACCTTTCCGAAGTAATCGATGAAGTCCTGCATAAGCAGCTCGTGCGCCTCCAACTCCTCTTGCGTTGCCTTGGATGCTACGACTGAGCCGGACCACTTCTTGAAATCGGCCTGGCGCTCCGGCTCGACGCCGAGGATCTCGGCAATGATCGTGACGGGCAACGGGATAGCGAGGTCATCGATCAAATCGAACTCCCCGCGCTCCGCCACGACATCGATGAGACCGCGCGTAACCTCGCGGATGCGCCCCTCCATTTCCGCCACGATCTTGGGGGTAAAGGCCTTGTTCACCAAGCCACGCAAGCGAGTGTGATCGGGCGGGTCCTCGCTAATGAGCATCTTCGTCTCGCGGCCATCGATCTGTGTGGTTCCGAAGGCGTCGGACGAGAACAGCGTGGGGTTGTTGAGAACGAACGAGACGTCGTCGTAGCGGCTGATCGCGAGCGCATCGAAAGCAGCAACGTGATAGACGGGATGGTCGCGACGAAGTTCGGCGTAGTACGTGTAGGGGTTCTTCTTCGCCGTTGGGTCGAGAGGGTTGTAGTCCAATGTGAGAGCCTCCCCGGGCTTCTTGCTTGCCAGCTGAGTGCCAGCACTATGCCAGCATACTAATTCCTTTTTGCTGGCTTGTCAAGCCTTTTCTACACCTAAGTCGGGATTTTCTTTTGTAGACTCAGACTCGCCATGCTAAGATTCGGCTGGAGGGATCGCATAGAGGCCTAGTGCGGCCGCCTGCTAAGCGGTTATCTGGGGAAACCTGGATCATGGGTTCGAATCCCATTCCCTCCGCCATCTTGGAAGTTCGAAGCAGGAAGCGAGCTTTGACCGAATCCATATCGCGTTTAGACAGAGAGCTGGCGTACATCGGATTCGCGCTGCTCGCCCTGCCGCTGCTGTTCGTCCTCCATATGACGGCCACCTACAATGTCGGGCTGGCTTATCCACTACAATCCCTCGTTGACGCCGGCTTCTCGTCTAGACCCTTCGAGCTGGCAGGCGTTCTCCTGCTATTGGGAGCGCCCCTGCTGGCGGCAGGCGTGAACCTACTCGCTCTGCTTCGCGTCCGCTTCGACCGCAAGGATGGAGAGCTGGTGAGCACTATTCGCCTGCGGCCTAACGCCTGGAACCTCACAGTCGTCGCCGCTACAGCCGCGCTCTACGCAACACTCATGCTATACCTGCTGACCGAAAACTGGTCATGCCTCACGGGAGTACAGGCTTTCTGCTAGCAGCAGGGGGTCGTACTGCGATGCGCTACCACATCTGGACCGTCGGCTGTCAGATGAACGTTGCCGACTCACAGAAGCTGGCCTCAGGGCTCGACAAGCTTGGCTGGAGCGAGGTCGCCGAGCCCGCCAATGCGAACCTCGTCGTGCTCAACACCTGCGCGATCCGCGACCACGCTGAGCATCGTGCCGTCAGCAAGCTCGGCACGCTCAAGAAGTTGCGCGGAAACGGCAGCGACTTCAAGATCGCCGTCATGGGCTGCATGGTTGGGCCAAAGACCGACGAGCTAAAGAAACGCTTCCCGTACGTCGACGTCTTCGCCCAACCCCAGAATTTCGAGCCGATCATGGAAGCGATCGGCTACGAGGACACGGGCGGCGAGTTCTGGCCGTCGACGTTCGTCCGCCCCGAGAGCCCGACGGCCTACGTGCCGATCGTCCACGGCTGCGACAAGTTCTGCACCTTCTGCATCGTCCCCTACCGCCGCGGCCGCGAGCGCAGCCGGACAATCGAGGACATCCATGAGGAGGTCGCACACCTCGCGGCCGGCGGTGTCCGCGAAGTGACGGTGCTCGGCCAGACTGTCGAGGCGTACGGCCACGATCTCGACGACACGCCCGACCTCGGCGACCTGCTGCGCGCGCTGCACGACATCGACGGCATCGTGCGCCTTCGCTTCCTCACCTCCTACCCCAAGGACATGACCGAGCGCATCATCGACGCCGTCGCCGAGCTGCCCAAGGTCTGCGAGTACTTCAACATCCCGGTCCAGTCCGGCGACAACGACGTCCTCGACCGCATGCAGCGCGGCTACAGCATCGAGCTGTACCGCGAGAAGGTCGAGCTGATTCGCCGCAAGGTGCCAGACGTCGCGATCACGACCGACCTGATCGTCGGCTTCTGCGGAGAGACGGACGAAGAGTTCCAGAGCAGCTACGACCTGCTGGAGGAGCTCCAGTTTGACAAGGTGCACGCCGCCGCCTACTCAGACCGGCCGGGCACCATCGCGCATCGCAAGCTGGAGGACGACGTGCCTCAGGAGGTCAAGATGGCGCGCTTCCACAAGATCGAGCAGCTAGAGGCCGGCATCAGCAGCCGCATCAACTCCCGCTACCTCGGCCAAGAGGTCGAAGTGCTCGTGGAGGGCAAGAAGCCTCGTCCTGAGCCGGCCATTTCGCCAGGGGGAGATAGCCTGAGCCATCCCGAACGCGTGGGGAGCCATCCCGAGCCTGTCGAGGGACGGCGGCCACGTGTGGACATGTGGTACGGCCGCAACCGCCAGAACAAGCTCGTCCACTTCACAGGTGACGCCATCCCCGGCGACCTCGTCACCGTCCGCATCGAACACGCCAGCCCCTGGTCGCTGGTGGGCGAGGCAGTCGAAAACAGAGTCCCCGCGTAGTACAATCCCTGCGTGTCCAGCCCCCCCACCCTATCCGTCGTCGTGGTCATCTTCACCGTCGTGGACGGCGACCTGCAAGCGCTGCTGATCAACCGCAGCGGTGAGCCAAATCAGGGTGTGTGGGCGATCCCTGGCGGCCTACTGATCCCCGGCGAGTCGCTGGTCGACGCGGCGACGCGAAAGCTGGTCGACGAGACGGGCGTGCACGACGTCTTCCTTGAGCAGCTCTACACCTTCGACGACCTGGACGACGTCACGCCCGGCGGGACGCTCGCGATGACGTACTTCGCGCTCGTCGACCACGAGCGTGTGCGCCTCGCCGAGCGCGCCGACTGGCAGCCAGCCTGGTTCAGCATGCAGGAGCTGCCAAAGCTGGCGTTCAACAACGAGCGCGTGCTGGCGTACGCGCTAGAGCGACTGCGAAACAAGCTCCAGTACACAAACGTCGCATATAGTCTGCTGCCCGGCCGCTTCACGCTCAGCCAGCTCCAGCGCGTCTACGAAAGCATCCTGGGCCGCGAGATGGACAAGCGAAACTTCCGCAAGCGCGTGCTCTCCCTTGAGATCATCGAGTCGACCGGCGAACATCAGGCTGAAGGGGCGGGACGCCCTGCCTTGCTCTATGAATTCACGTCTCAGGAGCCGATCTCGCTGTAGCATTCTGGTACAATAGCGCTCGCCATGAGTCCCGACTTCGACCGCCCGACCGCAACCGTAGAGGACTACCTCCAGGAGATCTACAACCTGCTGGAGGAGGGAAAGCCCGTGATCGGCGCGCGACTCGCCGAACGCGTTCGCGTCTCAGCGCCGACAGCCTCGGCGACGCTTCAGCGCATGCAGCGGGACGGGCTCGTCGTCGCCGACGACCACAAGGACATCCACCTCACCGACAAGGGCCGTGAGGCGGCCGAATCGATCAAGCGACGTCACTTCCTGGCCGAACGCCTGCTCGTCGACATCTTGGGCCTCGATTGGGCGGCCGCGCACGAGGAGGCGCACCGCATCGAGCACGCCGTCTCGCCGCGCGTCGAAGAGCGCATCAGCGCGGTGTTGGGCAACCCCACAACCTGCCCGCACGGCAATCCGTTCCCCGGCGTCCCACACCCGGCGACGGTGCTGCTCGCCTCGCTCAGCGAAGGCGACGAGCGGGAGATCGATGGCGTCCAGGAGGAAGCCGAGGAGGACGCCGAACTGATGCTCTTCCTCCAGCAGAACGGCATGACCCCAGGCGCGACACTGCGCGTCGTGGAGGTCGCTACCTACAACGCCACAATGACGATCGAGATCGACGGCAAGAACATCGTGCTGGGCGTGCCGGCGGCCGAAAACCTACGGGTACTCGACCCCACGGGCGCGACCGCTAGCTGACTACGAACGCCGCCGGGCTAATCCGAGCGCGCCCGTTGCCGCCAGCGCGGCTCCACCCACGGTTAGTACGGCCAGCAGCCATCCCGCGCTGGACGAACCGCTCGGCGAACCGGTCCCTGCTGACGGTGGCGCTACGATCTCCGGCTCGATGGCGCCAACTGTGTCGTCGTCTGACGGCTCATCGATCGGTTCGTCTACCGGCTCGTCGGCCAACTCATTGACGATGATCTGGCCGCGCATCTGGGCCGGATGAATGTTGCACCGGTAAAGATACGTTCCGGCCTCGTCAAACGTAAACTGGAACGCCGAGCCGTCGGAGATGGTTCCGGAGTCCCACAGCGAGCCGTCAGCGCTGTCGCACGAATCGCCACAGTTCGTTGTCGTGTGGGGGAGCGACGCCCCCGAGAAGTTCCAGATGACCGTATCGCCGGCGTCGATTTCAGTTGTGCAGATGCCGTTCTGGGACGCCGAGTCGCAGAACCATAAGTCGCCGACCAGGACGTTCGTCGCGGCCTGAGCGCCCGCCGAACCTGCCGTCATCAAGAGCAGGCCGGCCGCCACGATAAGCGCTACCAGCGAAACGACCAGTCGAGTAGAAATAGACATGGGCTGCCTCCTATGCAGATTAGTTAGCGGGAAGATTCCATATGGTAGCAGCCAGACGCGCTCTAAGCTGTGATCCGGCCTTACAGTCGACCTTCTTGACAGGAGGTGGTACAATCCCTGATTGGGTAGGACGCCCCACCCTTTGGAAACGAAGGTGGAGCTCTCCCAGGCGGAAGCGGGGCCGCCTGAGAGGCATTGCGCAAGGACTGCGATTAGAGGGCCGGCTTTCGAGCCGGTCCTTTTTTTGCACAGCTGGCGGCGTCGCGCGCGCCTCCGGTATCGTGCGATCCATGGCACCTCGACGGCAGCCACTGCGCGTCGCCTCGCTGCTTCCCAGCGCGACGGAAATCGTCTACACGCTTGGTCTCGGCCAAGAACTGATCGCCGTTACGCACGAGTGTGACTACCCGCCAGGCGCTGCATCGAAGCATGCCGTTACGCGCAGCCTGCTTGCGTCAGACCTGCCAAGCGCCGAGATCGATCACATTGTGCGCGCCAGCGCCCGTGACGCGCACACGATCTACGAGTTGAACGCCGAGCTACTCATCGAATTGGCGCCGGACGTGGTGCTAACGCAGAGCCTCTGCGAAGTCTGCGCCGTGCCGCGTTCGGCGGTTCAAGAGGCCATCTGCACCATGCCCGCCGCCGCTCTCGTGGTGTCGCTCGACCCACACACATTGTACGGCGTGCTCGACAGCATCATCGCCGCGGGCGAGGCGCTCAACGTGCCTGAGCGCGCGAGGGAGGTCGTCGTCGGGCTGCGGAAGAGAATCGATGCCGTGCGCGCTTCGGTCGAGGGCGCCATTCGCCAGCGGGTACTCTGCATCGAGTGGCTCGACCCGATCTACCGTGGTGGGCATTGGATCCCAGAGCAGGTGGCGATGGCCGGGGGTGAGGATGCCCTGGGCCGGCCCGGCGAGCCCTCGACCGTCCTCGCGTGGAAGGAGGTCGTCGACTACGCACCGGAGGTGATCGTGCTGATGCCCTGCGGCTTCGACGATGCGCATGCCGCAGGCAGGTTGGCCGAGCTCTCAATACGGCCGGGCTGGGATGAACTACCCGCAGTGCGGCAGCAGCACGTGTTTGCCGTCGACGGCTCGGCCTTCTTCAGCCGGCCCGGGCCCCGTCTGATCGACGGCATCGAACTGCTGGCTGCCATCTTCCACCCACATGGAACGGCGAAGCCTCCGGCAGACGCCAGCATCCTCCGTCTGACAAGAAATGGGGGCTTTGAACCGTACCTCGGATAGCGTTCAGACGGCCCTTCAGATATCGCGCTCGCGACCGATTGTATCGACTGAGAGATGCGTACCAGCTACGTGTCCCATTCCTTGCAGCGAGAGCCCGGGCAATTCCCCCGCCACCAGCCACCCCGGCTCTCGCGTTTTCTTTTCTCGCCGGGCTTTCCTATACTGCCCCTGTGGGGATATAGCTCAGTTGGGAGAGCGCTGCGTTCGCAACGCAGAGGTCGGGGGTTCGAGTCCCCCTATCTCCACCAACACCAACTCTACGGGGCGAGCGGGCTCGATATGATCACGGAGGTCCCCTCCCAATGACGATCGAACCCATCGCCTGGGACAGCGATCGCCTCCGGCTCCTCGACCAGACGCGCCTCCCCGTCGAAGAGGTGTGGCTGGAGCTGACCAACCACCACGAGGTTGCGGAGGCCATCACCAGCATGCGGGTGCGAGGCGCGCCCGCCATCGGCGTCGCCGGCGCCTACGGCATCGCGCTGGCAGCGTTGTCGAGCGCGGCTTCCGATCTCGACGCCCTGATCGCGGACCTGCGATCGGCGGCCGGCCAGCTCATCGCAACGCGCCCGACCGGCGCGAACCTCTCGTGGGCGGTGAAACGTACGCTCGCCGCGGCGCAAGCGGCCGATGGGTTGGAGGAGGCGCGGCGGGCCGCCCTCAATGAAGCGCTGCTGATCCAGCGAGAGGACATCGAAGGGAACAGAGCGTTGGGCCAGTACGGCCTGGAACTCGTGCCTGAGCGCGCCACGGTGCTTACCCACTGCAACGCCGGCGCGCTCGCGACGGCCGGTTACGGCACAGCCCTCGGCATAGTGCGAGCTGCCGTAGAGGCCGGCAGGCAGATCAACGTTGTCGTGACGGAGACACGTCCGCTATCGCAGGGTGCGCGCCTGACAGCCTGGGAGCTGCTGCGCGACGGCATCGCGTGCCGGCTGATCGTAGATAGTGCGGCCGGTTCGCTGCTCCAACAGGGAGACGCGGACCTCGTCGTCGTAGGCGCGGACCGCATCGCCGCCAACGGCGACACGGCGAACAAGATCGGCACGTATCCCATCGCCGTGCTCGCGCGCGAGCATGGCGTGCCGTTCTACGTGGCAGCGCCCACGAGCACGATCGACATGAGTTTGCGGTCAGGCGATGGTATCGTGATCGAGGAACGCCCCGCTGACGAGGTTTCCTCGTCAGCGGGGCGCCGCATCGCGCCGGAGGATGTCCAGGTCAGCAACCCCGCGTTCGATGTCACACCACACGACCTGATCGCCGCCATCATCACCGAGCGCGGTATCGCGCGCCAACCATTCGTCGACGCGCTGCGAAACCTAACACGCTAGCCTTCGCGCCGCTTCCGGAACGCCTCGTTCTGCTGCTGCAAGACTTGGTCCGGTACCTGCTGTGGCGTGCCGATGGTGTTGGCGATACTGTAGGTCTTCGCTACGCGCTCCAGGAACGCGGCTACCGCCACCGCTACAGCCAAGTCGTGCCCAACCGCGATCGCGCCGTGGTTCCTCAGCAGAGCCGCCTGACAGTCCCCGAGCGCAGCGGCGACGTTGTTCGCCAGCTCCTCAGAAGAAGACGGCCCGAACTCCGCGACGCGAACGGCGCCGCCCAACACTATCACCTGCTCGTCGAGGACCACGGCAGGTCTTGGGCGGCGACCGCGAGCGCAGTCGCATAGACAGAGTGCGTGTGGACGACAGCGCCTACGTCGGTCCTCGCGCGATAGACGGCGAGATGGGCCGGCATCTCGCTGGAGGGCGTGCCGTCCCCGTCCACCACAGCTCCCTCCAGATCCACGACCAGGACCTGTTCGGGCGCAAGCGTCGCATAGGGGGATCTGGCTCGGCGTAATCGCGATCAGATTACGATCGTCGGCGGTTAGCCGGACGCTGACGTTGCCGCTGGCGACGGATACGAGGTCCTGCGTCTCCAGCGCACGGCAGGCGTCCCGGATGGTAGCGCGTACGTCCAGCCAGTTCATCCTATGCGTAAACATAGACCACCCATGCGAAGCATGAGCCTATGCCACAGGCACAGCTAACGGGAACGGGCGCTTCGCCAGTGACGGTAGGCAGCGGCTGTCTAGGAGTCGCGATGCCTCGCGCGCTCTGCTACAATCGCCTCCGAATCATACTTGCGCAACGTCGACCGCTGCTCGCGGCATTGATTGAACCAGCAGCTGGGGGCGAAAAAACATGTCGGACGACAGGGAGAGCACTACGCCGGACATTTCTGAGTACGCGGAGAGCGAACTCAGTCCAGAGACGCGGCGAGACCTGGTTGCGCGTGCCTCAGCCGAAGGCGCCATCACGCTGCTATTCACCGACGTTGTCGAGTCCACGCGTATCCGTCAGCACCTGGGTGACGAGGCGGCACAAGAGCGCTTCCGCCAACACAACCACGTAGTGCGGGCACAGATCGAAAAGCACAATGGGTTCGAGGTCAAAACGCAAGGTGATGGCTTCATGGTTGCCTTCAGAGACGCGGGCGAGGCGATGGGATGCTCAATCGACATCCAGAGGGCGATTGCAGAGGACAATGAACAACACCCTGACGTGCGTATTCAGCTACGGATCGGTCTGAACTGTGGTCAGGTCCTCCGGGAGGAGGACGACTTCTTCGGAGGCCCGGTCGTTGTAGCAGCCCGCCTGGCTGAGCTGGCGAAGGGCGGGCAAATCCTAGTTTCCGAAGCTGTTAGGGTGCTGGCCGGCCTTCCTCAAGGCGTTGGCTACGTGCGTTACGGCCGACGACGGCTTAAAGGGCTCGCAGGCACATACGATGTCTGGTCAGTACCGTGGCGCGAAGGCGAGCCTGAAGGGCTTCGGATGACCTGGTCTCGGAGCATTGTCCTCCGCGCTGCACTCCTCGTCGTCCCGGTTGCCGCCGTCGGCGGGCTCGCGGGCTGGCTATTTCTAGACTGGGGAGCGAGCGGGCAGCAGGCTATTGTGCAGGATTTGGCGCTCCATATAGAACTGCAGGCAAATCAAATCAGAATGACCGGGACCTGTCAGTCTGGGGACCTAGGGTTCGCAGGCAACGCTGATGGCACGGTAGCTGGCGACGTCGGTGGCCTCATAAGCGGCACGTTCCAAATAATGTCTTCAGAGGAGGAGTGTCTGGTAAGCCCCGACACATTCATTCTCGCGACACTCACCTTGGCCGACGAGGCCGGAAACACCCTCATCGTTTCACTCACAGGCCCCGTCTCGTTTGTAGGCACCAGCCCTATCGCGAGAGGGGGTGCCTTTTCGGACATTAGTCTCGATATACTCGGCGGTACCGGGATGTACAAAGAGGCTACTGGCTCGGGTGCCTGTAGCGGGGTGCTGATTGGTGAAATCTTCCCAATCGGACTCGTCGTTGGTGATGAATCGGTGCCTCTGGAAATCAACGCAAGCGTGCGCGCCGACTGTACCGGGGAGATGGCCACAGGCCGGCAGGGCTAGTTACTAGCGCGATTTCGCGCTCATGGAGCGAGAGTAAGAAACACCAGGAACAGCGCGAACGCAACGTCGAAGTCCCCCTCTGGCCGCCAAGCCTGGGCAGGGTGTCCAGCGAGATCGCTACCGGCAGCTATGTGAGTCCTGCTGAATCAACCCCAGGATGTCGTTGCTCAGGTCGATCACGCCGTCCGGTGCGGTCATGTTCCACGCGTTTGGCCCGGCAGAGGGGCCTCGGTCGAAGTTCGCATTGTACTCTGGCTCAGTACCCGTCGGCGCGTAGTGGATGATCACACCGAAGATGTCGTTTGACAGGTCGATGATACCGTCCGGCGGCCCGCCGCCTCCTCCAAGCACGTCGCAGAAGTCCCCAGGGTTCATCGGGTTGCGCTGACCGCCGAGCGTCTCATCCGTTCCGGGCTCCTGGCTGTTGGTGCAACCGTCGTTATCGGAGTCCAGGCCGGGGTCCAAACAGATAATGACGGCTGAGGCAAGCACCGGCGCCGTCCGCTTGTTCAACCCGCCAACGAACGGGCGACACTATGAGCGGATCGTGTGGCCTAGCGGCAGTCGTGGAAGTACTGCTGAATGACCCCAAAGATATCGTTGCTTAAGTCGATCACGCCGTCCGGCGCGGTCAGGTTCCAGACGTTCGGCCCTTCCGAAGGCCCGCGGTCGAAGTGGACATCATACGCGGGTTCCACACCCCCCGGCGCGTAGTGCTGGATCACTTCGAAAATGTCGTTCGATAGGTCTACGAATTGGTCGTCATTGACGTCATAGTAGTCCCAACGGTTCCTCATGTTGCGGAGACCGCCGAGCAGCTCATCCGATCCCTCTTCCTGGACATTCGTGCAGCCATCCTCGTCACAGTCATCGGTCTCGCAAAGGAACACATCCGAGAGGTACGGCATCGAGATCGTGATCGTGTTCGCCGCCGTATCGCGTGCGATTACGTCGCCTGTCTCCCAGTCATCGGTCAAGCTGTTGTAGACGATTAGCTCGATCGCGGCCTCATCAAGCCCGACGACCTCGGCGTCTGTGTAGCTGATGGTGAGTATTGCCGGAAAGTTCAGGTCGAACGGCAGCCCGCCCGGTAAGAATCGAAACGCCCGGGAGAGCGTCTGGGCATCCTCCAGGAGATCGGGCAGCTTATCGGTAAGCAACACCTCGATGGTGATAGTGATATCTGCGTTTGCGCCTAGCGCGGCCAGCGGCACGTCCAGCTCTACCTCAACAGAGTCACCCGTGCCCGTGTCCAGGCTACCACCGCCGGGGCCGATCAGGGTGCTGACGGATTCCACCGGAGTGGCCGTAGGCGTCAAGGTCGGCGTGGGCGTGATGGTCGGCGTGTTTGTCGGCGTCGGCGTCGGCGTGTGCGTCGGCGTGTGCGTAGGCGTCGGGGTCGGCCCGACGCAGTCGACGAATAGGTTGCTTACCTTCGGAATTACCGAGCTACCGTTGAAGTCTTTGTAGAGTGCACCATTGGTTAGGGCTATCGCGTCGCCTTGAGGAAGGAGCTTGACCTCCGTGCTCGAGGAGGTCGCAGAGCAGTTGAAGCTAAGGCTCACGAGCGCGCCGATGTGGTTGCTCTTTGGTTGCGGTGGAAGGAGCCCGCTTAGACAACCATGGCTTACAGCAACAGCGGCTGCGAGATCTGTGGTAACGCCACCTGCTGCGTCCCAGAGGTTGCTCCCGCCCAGGATGCTGCAGCCGGGCCAAACGACTTCGCCGGGGGCCTGATTATAGTCGAGGTCAGCACCGTAGACGATGTAGCTCTGCATCAGCACATAGCCGATTGCCGGAATCCCGATGGCTTCTACGGATAGCGTGAACGAATTACCCACGCCGATGCAGACGTGGCCTGGGTCGATGCCTGGGGGACACGTGGCGGAATCGCCCGGCAGAACAGAAAGTCCCATCTCGGGGCCACCGGTTGCGGCGGATGCGGGATCCGATCCATGCCAGATGATGCCGCCAGCCATCAGGCCCAGCAGCGTCACCACGCCGGACAGAGCTAACGCTCCCACGGCGGCCGGCACACGCCGCCTCCACACCGCGAGCGCCCATCTTGCGAAGATATTCAAGCTTACTGAGAATCGCTGTCCGCGCATTACCGCACCTCCCCATTAGTGCGGCCTGTGGTGAGCTCCCCGCTTCCCCGTCCACGCCACCTGCCTTGCTCGCCACCGGCCACCAGTTAGTGACACGCCGCCAGTATAACGCCATGGCGCAATAAGTCAAGAGCGCTCCGGAAGGGCTGATCACGCCAGGGCTCAGCCACGGTAACGTGAAGCGTTTGCCGGGGACGCCGGAGACGTCCACGCCACCTCCCTCCTCAATAAGGAGTGTATCTGGCCGCTCCGGGCTTGAGCCAGACGAATCGCTCGCGGCGAGCCATGATCCCAGGGGCCGAGCATGACCTCGACCGACTGTGACGCGTGACCCCTCACTTGGTTCCTCATTGGCAGTTGTGCTGGTACTGCTGGATCACACCCAGAATATCGTTGGTCAGATCGATCACGCCATCAGGCGCAGTCATGTTCCACGCGTTTGGCCCGGCCGACGGCCCGCGGTCATAGATCACGTCGTAGTTCTCGTACGCCAGTATCACGCCGAAGATGTCGTATGCCAGATCGATGACGCCATCGCCGTTGGTGTCGTAGAAGTCCCACGGGTTGAGCGGGTCACGCTGGCCGCCCTGCGCCGGTTCGGCGCCCAACTCGGCCACATCGTTACAGCCATCGGCGTCCGTGTCCCGTGGCGGGCCTTGGGGCCCGTGCGCTTGATGGTTGCCGCCGGTCAGATTTCCGAACGCGTCCAACACGACGTTCCCCTCCACATCGGTGATAGCGATCGCCATGAAGTCCGTACGGCCTGGCTGGCCATCGTCTGTGAAGAACCACAACGCGGTAGCACCGGAGACGCCGTTGAGACGGCCGGTACCTCTGCCCGTGTAGGAGTCGAAGTCGGCGGTCGGAGGAGTCTCGTTGATGCTTGGATCGTCCGCGCAGATTGCCAGCTCCAACTCCTCCAGATGGAAGCTGTTGCCCGCCCAGTTTACTTGGAGGTTGTTGGGCTGATCGCTGGGATGGCAGTGCAGCGTGAACCCGTGGGTGACCCGGCCGGCGCTCGCCAAGATGCTGCCCCCGCTCGTCATCCAGCCAAGGCCCGTAGGCACGGGCGTTTGTGTAGTCGTGATCGTAGGTGTCAGGGTGAACGTTGGAGTAGGTGTATCCGTTGGGGTCGGCGTTTCGGTCGGCGTGTTGGTCGGCGTGGCCGCGATACAGTCGCCGCCCGTGCCGCTGCCCAGGACGATCTCGATAACTTCGAACCCCGATTGGAAGCCCGCGCCGCCGAACTCCGAAGGGTTGTCGGCAGTCTCGTCATTGTCGGGACCGTAGAGGAAGCCGACCTCGAGCGGTTTCGAGCAGGACGTGTGGATCATGATCAGGTTCTTGCCCACGAGCGCCAGCCTGGTGCTGGTTCCGATCTTGTCCTCGCCGGAGTCGACTTCTACGAAGACAGTGTCGCCGTCGTTGAGGACGACGGGGCCGTGGTTACTGTCCGGGCCAGGCCGGAAATGGGCTTTGCTAGTGTCCCTATCCAGGTTGACGGTAACCGGGCTGCCAAAGCCGAAGTCATGGTACTTCAGCCCAAGGATCCGAACGTTAGGTCGGGCAGCCTCCGCCACGGGCACGTCAAATCCTCCCTTGGGAGTTGGTGCCAGCGCTATTGCAATGGCCAGCCCCAGCGCCAATAGGACGATGGGCAGGCCAAAGAACACCAGCCTGCGCCGGTTCGTGCTGCCGACTTCAGGCGGATACCTCATGGCACTGCTCCTCTACTAACTATCTCTTAGTGCCTTCACCGGCAGCTATGTGAGTACTGCTGAATCACACCCAGAATATCATTGGTCAGATCGATCACGCCGTCCGGTGCGGTCAGGTTCCACGCGTTCGGCCCGGCCGACGGACCCCGGTCATAGGTAACGTCATCGGTGCCGTACGCCAGTATCACGCCGAAGATGTCGTTCGCCAGATCGATGACGCCATCGCCGTTGGTGTCGTAGAAGTCCCACGGGTTGAGCGGGTCGCGCTGGCCGCCGGAATATTCGTTAGGGCCGAGCTCCTGCAGGTCCGTGCAGCCATCGCCGTCGGTGTCGACGGAGGCGAGGGCGGCGTCGGTGCAGTTGATAGTGAGCGGGCCAGCATTCGCCAGGATGATCCGAGGAAGGTCGGCCAGGAACGCTGTGCCACTCGTACCGGCGACCGGGTCGCCCTCTGGAATCAGCGCGATGTCATTCGAGCTGGGACCCGGCGTGCAATTCATGAACACTTCGATGATAGTGCCCTCGAAATTGCTCAGTGGAAGCGGCGCTAAGATGCCCGTGAGGCCGCCGTGGAATACCAGGCCCGGGCCAGGCTGGTCTCGCAACGACACCGCTGATAGGTCCGGCCAGACGATCTCGTCTGCGATGGACCCCTTCTTGTACGTGAGGTTCGTTCCGTAGTCGATGAAGGTCTGCAACCCGAAATAGCCTTCGACCGGGGCCGTCAGCACATCTACGGATAGGGTGAACTGACTCCCAAGCGGAACATTGCATTTCACAGGCCTCACCTGATCATCACAATCCGCGCCCCTGACATTGAGCGCCATCTCCGGCTTGTCACCCGGTGGTAGTACCGGAGTATTCGTTGGACCGGGCGTGCTGGTGAGGAACGGCGTGGACGTCGCCGGCGTGCCGAAGATGTCAGGCGTTGCCGTTGGCGTGGCCGTTGGCCCAGGCATGCTCGTGGAGACCGGCGTAGACGTCGCCGGCGGCGACGGCGAGGCCTTGGGTGGGCCACCACTATGCGCCTGGTGGTTGCCATTGTGCAGGCTACTCGCCACCTCCAGCACGAGGTTACCGCCGGCATCGAAGATACGGATGGCCGCGGTGTCGTTGCGGCCGGGTTGACCAGAGTCCGTGAAGGTCCATTCCGCCGTCGCGCCAGAGACGCCGTTATAACGGCCGGTACCCCTACCGATGTAGGTGTCGAAGTCCGCAGTGGGCGGATCAGGGTCGATGTTTGGGTCGTTTGTGCAGGCGGCGAACTCGAGCGATTCCAAGTGGAAGCTGTCGCCGTCACGGTTGACCTGGAGGCTGTTGGGCCCATCGGCGACGTTGCAATGGAGCGTGAAGCCGTGTGTCATTCGCACGTTGTTCTCAGTGAAGACGCTGCCCCCGCTCGTCATCCAGCCGTTGGACGTTCCTGTTGGCGGCGGCAAAGGTGTAGGCGTCCCTCCGCACGTGATCGTTCCGTTCTCGATGGCGGCTTCCATGTCCTGCGGGGCGCCGATCGTGGCATCGGCCAGGACCGAGACAGAGATCACGAGAGGGCTGATGCCGGAGAATTTGCATGTGAAGATAATGGACAGGAGGATGGTGTCTCCCTCCAGCCCTCCGGCGCTCGCGCCGGCAACCCTGACCACATCCTCGGCGAAGTTGGGGTTGCAGACACCGCCCTGCTGAGCAGCACAACTCTTGGCCGAGACAACATCTGGATCATAGGTTACGTCGAGGGTCCAAGCGCCGAGGCCTGGGGCCTTGACGTCGAGGACGCCTAGCTCGACCTTTCCCTGGTCGGGGACGTCCATGGCCAGCGAGCTGATACTAACAACGACCGCCTGGCCCCCGGACGCGAGGCCCTGCAGGGCTGGGAGGGTGTCGACCAGACCCACGGCGAACTGGAGGATGAGCGTGGCGTCTACGGCGTTTAGCACGCCGTTCTCATATGCGTCCGCGTCCTCGGGACATGGGAGTTCGCCGGTGAGACCGACGACGAACTGGAGGACGAGTACTGTGTCTATCCCGTTGACGAACCCGTCACAGCTGACGTCTCCCGGCAGGCCGAGGCCGGCCACGCTACTTCCCTCCTCAATAATGAATGTGTTTGACCTTGAGCCCGTCGAATCGCTCGCGGACACCCAGCCAGCCGCCTGGGTCATTAGCGGGAATGCCAACACGCCTACCAGCAGGAGAGCGATCTTTGTTGTTGTCGTCATTGTCCCTGACTCCTGCTAGCCATGATCCCAGAGGCCGAGCATGACCTCGACCGACTGTGACGCGTGACCCCTCACTTGGTTCCTCATTGGCAGTTGTGCTGGTACTGCTGGATCACACCCAGAATATCGTTGGTCAGATCGATCACGCCATCAGGCGCAGTCATGTTCCACGCGTTTGGCCCGGCCGACGGCCCGCGGTCATAGATCACGTCGTAGCTGCCGTACGCGAGGATCACGCCAAAGATGTCATACGCCAGATCAATGACGCCATCGCCGTTGGTGTCGTAGAAGTCCCACGGGTTGAGCGGGTCACGCTGGCCGCCCTGCGCCGGTTCGGCGCCCAATTCGGCCACATCGTTACAGCCATCGGCGTCCGTGT
>JADFPV010000134.1 GCA_022562155.1 Chloroflexota bacterium | reverse complement strand
CTCAGCACCGGGTGCCCCATCACTCCACGGGCGACAGCAGCCCAGAAGCCGCTGTCGTCGTCAGGGGAGGGCTGCCGCCGGAGCCCAGGAATGCTGAGGCGGTTGATCTTTGGCCCAAGCAGCTTCAGCACCGCCGGCAGCAGAGTCAGTGCCCCGAGCACCGCGAATATCACGACCACGATCGAGCCGAACGCAATGCTGCGGTAGATGTTCTGGGGGATAAGCAGCAGGCCGAGCAGTGCGATGACAACCGTTGCGCCCGAATACAGTACGGCTCTGCTCGCGGTGGCACCAGCCTTTGCAATCGCCTCGGTGATATCGCCCCGCTTGGCATACTCCTCGCGGTAGCGCTGAACGATGAACAGCGCGTAGTCGATGCCTACGGCTAGGCCGATCATCGTGATGATATTGACCACAAAGAAGCTAAACGACCACATCTGGCCGAACAGCGCCGTCACGCCGATGGCGCCAACAATGGCAACGATTGCTAGGAGGAGGGGAAGCACCGCGGCTACCACGGCCCCGAAGACCACCAGCAGGATGATCAGCGCGATTGATATGCCGATTGATTCTCCGGTTTGGAGATCACGCTCGGAGATCTCCTGAACCTCCATGCCCACGCTCCCCTGGCCGAAGACCAGGACTTCGAATTCGCCACCAGGTTCCAAGTCACGGACGTAGTCCACGAGCGGCCCCACGTTGTCGGAGGCTTCCTTCGCATCGCCTTCAAGCTCAACTTGAATGAGCGACGCTGTGCCGTCCGCGGACACCATCGCCGACGCATCGGTATCGAAGTAGCTGGCTGCGGACGAGACCCCCTCGAGGCCACGAACGTCATCTACGACTCTGGCGACCAGCTCCTGATACTCAACATCCTCAACCGTCAGTACTTGGGACTGCACGATAATGAACTCCAGCGCACGTTCCTCGCCTCGCAACCGCTCTTCAAGCAGCTCCGCACCCACGGTGGAGTCTGGGTTGTTCAGGATCGCGAACTCCGTGGTAAGAGCGTCGCCGACCTGCGAGGCGGAGGCTGCCATGACAACGAATCCGACGATCCAAATACCGACGACGGACCAAGGGCGACCGGCGGAGGCACGCGCCAGCCGCTCGGTGATGGAAGGCTTGCTCATATGGCGGTTCCTCTCTCGAAGATGGCACGTGCGTCGGCAGACGGTGTGAGACGTAGGCTCATAGGTTCTGTGTGTAGTGCTGAATCAGCGCGCCCTACGTGCGTTGATCTGGATGGGCTCAGACGAACGTTGAGCGTGGTCCCCGACTTAACGAAACCGGCCTCATACGCGTAGGCTGCTGCCTGTGATCGGTCGCGGAGAGCGAGCTTAGCGAGGACGCATTTGGACAAGGAGGTGCACTTCATAAGTCTACGCGCAAGTAGTACATATCATGTTTCCTTGCCGGCCATTCAGACCTGAAATGCCATGTGGACCCGAGTTCGACCACCACCGGTCTGATTTGGGAGCCCCCATCTTGCCGCGCATCCAACCGCGTATCGTTCCGCAGTTTCTGGGGCCAACATCGATCATTTGAGCGTGCATGTGCTGACCAGGATGTGCCCGTCTGGAGGCCTTGCGCACTCGCCACGCCTTGATATGCTCCAACTCCGGTGCTACCCTCGCGACCGTTACGGCAGAGGCCGGACGGTCACGAGTCCGTGCATGTTCGAGTGTGGCTTGCAGTGGTAATAGTACTCGCCGGGCGTGTCGAACGTATGGCGGAACGTCCCGTCCTCGCCGAGGCGCTCGCTCTCGAGCTCGTCGCCCTCGTCGCTAGTCACCGTGTGCTCGACGCTGTCGTAGTTCGTCCAGGTGACGGTCGTTCCGACATCGATCACGATGTTCGCGGGCGCGAACGCGAAGTCGTCAAGGCGGACTTCGGTTACG
Organism: Chloroflexota bacterium; assembly: GCA_022562155.1. Lineage (GTDB taxonomy): Bacteria > Chloroflexota > Dehalococcoidia > DSTF01 > RBG-16-68-14 > SZUA-185. The sequence continues at coordinate 141 of JADFPV010000134.1, read as the reverse complement.
CCAACAGCCGGCGTCTCCTTCGAGGGATCGCTGCCTTTACCCCAACCGCCGCACGCTACTCCGATCAGAAACAGCGCGCCAACGATGGCTACCAGACCAACCAGCCAGCCTTTGCCAAGTCCCTTCATGATATTGCTTTTC
>JADFPV010000133.1 GCA_022562155.1 Chloroflexota bacterium | reverse complement strand
TGGCTGACATAAACGCAGCGCCAGCCGGCTCGCCGCTGCTATCGGACTTGGGCACAGTCGAGGAGTTCAAGATGTGGCTGGCGCCGCTTAAGTTCGTGGGTCTCGCCACTATCCTGGTCGGTATCTCTATGGCGGTGCACACGATCCTGCAGGTGATCCGGTTCCAGGGCCAGCGCATCCGTGAGCTGGCGGCGGGAAACTAGGGGGAATGAGATGACACACGCAGTTGACACATTGGAGCTCCGCGAACCTGCCATGACGGGGATGCAGGAGATGGCCAGCCGAATGTGGCTGCCCATGTTCCTCATGGGGGCGATGGTGCTGATAGCGTCGCTGGTCATCGGCGCGGTGCAGAGCGACCTCTCCACGAACCTGTTCGAGGTGACCAAGACGACGCGTGAGGTGAGCCCGAGCGGCAGCATGCTGGACAAGCAGGAGTTTATAGAAACGACGAGCATCTGGCTGCCCCGGTTCCAGCTTCTGGGGATGGGGCTGATGTTCGGCGGGATCACCTTCCTGCTGGCGACGATCCTGGGCAACCTGAGACTGGCAGGCGCCATGGTCCAGAAGCAGTCCGGCCGGCGGATGCTGGCCCCAAAGCCGCCTTGGTCAGCGCAGCTGTTCCCGATGCTCATGATAATGGGGCTGATGATCCTCATCGGCGCCTTCGTGGTGAGCATCGTCATCGCCATCACCGCCGGTGACGTGTTCGGCAACCCGATCTCGACGATCAACGCTGCCGAGTCGGGTTCCAGTCTGCTGGGCGACTTCCAGGACGTGAAGACGTTCACCGCCTGGCTGCAGGCCTTCGCCTTCACCGGCCTGGCGTTGGTGCTCTCCGGCATAGTGCTGGCGCTGTACACCATCTCCCAGGTGCTGCGCTTTCAGCACGGCCGTATCGCTCAGATGGCGCGCGGCGCGGAATAGCAGAGCGCGTGAGCGAAGAAGACTCGCGAAACGACCGCGCGGACAAGCCGCACGAGGTCGTCATTATTGGTGGCGGCTTCGGCGGGCTGCACGCTGCCCTGTCGTTAAGGCGAGCGCCGGTTCGGGTGACACTGCTCGACCGGCGAAACCATCACCTGTTCCAGCCGCTCCTGTACCAGGTGGCCACCGGCGGGCTTTCCCCCGCCAACATCGCCTCGCCCCTGCGGGCGATATTGAAACGCCAGAAGAACACTCAGGTGCTGTTCGCGGAGGCGACCGATATCGATGTCGCCAACCGCCGGGTCGTGCTCAGCGACGGCGAGGTTAGCTACGACACCCTCATCGTCGCGACAGGCGCGCACCAGAACTTTTTCGGCCACGACGAGTGGGAGAGGGTAGCGCCGGGACTGAAGACGATCGAGGACGCAACCAGGATCCGTCGGCGAGTCCTGGTGGCCTTCGAGGCGGCGGAACGTGAGTCGGACCCCGACGAGCTCCGAGCTTGGCTGACGTTCGTCATCATTGGTGGCGGCCCAACCGGCGTCGAGCTTGCCGGCGCTCTGGCGGAGATCGCCCACGAGACGTTCAAGCGCGACTTTCGCTCCATCAATCCCGCCGAGGCGCAGATCCTGCTACTGCAGCGCCCTGATCGTATATTGCCGACGTATCCGCCGACGCTCTCGGCGAAGGCAGAAGCCTCGCTGGCCCGGCTGGGTGTTACAGTTCGTACCGGCGGCGTCGTCACCGACGTTCGGCCCCACTTTGTGACCGTGCGCTTCGGCGAGCGAGACGAGTCGATCTATTCGCACACGGTCTTGTGGACGGCCGGCGTCCAGGCCTCGCCGCTGGGACGCAACTTGGCCACGGCGATAGGCGCGGAAGCCGACCGGGCCGGCCGAGTGGTCGTTGAGGCAGACATGAGCCTGCGAGACCACTCGGAGATCTTCGTAATCGGGGACCTTGCCAGTTTCAGCCATCAGACGGACCGCCCTCTCCCGGGCCTTGCAGCGGTGGCGACGCAGCAGGGTCGATACGTGGGGAATCTCGTAAAACGCCGGCTTCGCGGCCAGAGCGTAAAGCCGTTTCGCTACAAGGATCGTGGCAGCTTGGCTACGATCGG
>JADFPV010000095.1 GCA_022562155.1 Chloroflexota bacterium | reverse complement strand
CCGGACCAGATCCTCGACTTGCCGAATGACATCCTCGGCGTTATCCAACACTACGCCCCGCTAGGTACCGAGTCCGGGTACGACGTGAACTTTGACCGCGGGCCGCAGATCGGCGCCAACGTGTGGAACATGAGCGCGCCCGACGGAGTGATCGACTTGCCGAACGACATCCTGGGCGTGATCCGGCAGTTCAACCATAGCTGTCAGTAAGTCGCTGGTAGTTGGTCGCTCGGCGGTGGTGAACGGAACTCGGCTTCACCTAGGCCTCGTTCGGCTCCCTCCCTTCGACAGGCCCTTCGACTAGCTCAGGAAAGGCTGTCTCCCAGGGGAGAGGGGTGACGGCAGTCGCGACCGGCCCTGGTGCGCGTTGACATCTCCTGCGGCTGGTACTAGGCTTACGGCGCCTGGCGGTACTCCGTGCCGCCTGCGGTGATGTATGCGATTTCGGGTTCTTCTGGCTCTTGGTGTGTTGGCGGTCACCTTCGCCGCGTCCATGGCCCTCGCCGGGCCGCGTCCGGGGTCGGCTTCGGCGCCGGGCGGCCTCCGATATATCGCGAACGCGCTCTCCGGCCTCCCGAATAACGCCGCTTGGCAAGGTGTGGCGAACGACGGCACCTACTGGTACGTCATCACGAGCCAGGCGACGACCAAGCCGCCGAACGACCTTGGCAATGAAGAGAACACCATCCGCAAGTACCGTATCAGCGATGGCGAGCTGGTACTGACGAAGACCAATGCCTACAGCACGGAACCTGGAAGGTTTAGCAGCGGTGAGGTTCTGCTTGGCAAGCTGTACGTCGCTGTTCGCCATCGGCAGGTAGGGAACTTCTGGGGGCGCATCGCGGTCTTCGACACTGATACCCTTGAGGTCGTCGAGGCCTACGAGTTGTCGGATGGTAACGACGGTGGCGCGTTCGGTGTATACGGGATCCCGGAAGGCATCGACTATCACGACGGCAGCTTTTGGGTGGCATTTAGCGGCCTTGGTGGAGTAAACAACGGGATGTCAGCCGTGGGCAGGTACGACACGGAGTTCAACGAAGTGGCGGTTTTCGACCTGTTCCAGAATACGCTTGGTCACTTCGGAGCCCAGGACATCAGCTGGATTTCTGCTGACGAGATCGTCATTAATATCCACGACGGGTCGCCGTACGAGGAGTTCCAGCGCTGGAGGTGGACCGGGAGTGGCTTCACGCTCGATGCTGGGTATGAGCAGCTTGACGACACCTTCGACGTCAAATTAGGTCAGGGGTTCACCTGGCTCGATGGGTACGTCTATTTCGCGGCCAGGGTTACCGACCGAATCGTCAAGGCTGAACTCCTCGCCCGTAAGCCCACGCCCACCATCACGCCCACCCCAACGAAGCAGCCTGACCCCGGTGACACTGACGGCGACGGGTGTAGCGACCAGCGCGAGAACGGCCCGGACGAGACGCTGGGCGGCCAGCGCGACTACAAGAACCCCCACGACTTCTACGACGTGCTAGGCGGGGGCGGTGGGCCGCCGGACCGGATCATCGACTTGTCGAACGACATCTTCGGCGTGATCATCCACTACGCGCCGACGGGCACTGAACCGACGTACGACGTGAACTTCGACCGCGGGCCGTCGGCAGGGCCGAACGTCTGGAACATGGGACCACCTGATGGGGTGATTGATCTGACGAACGACATCTTGGGCGTGATCCAGCAGTACTTGCATAGCTGTCAGTAGGTCCGCACCCCTCTCCCAAAGGGAGAAGGGGTCAGGGGAGAGGGCGAGTCCAGACATCTCCTCTCCCTCTGGGAGAGAGCCTGCCCGTAGGGGCCGGGGGTGAGGGCCTCTTACCCCGCCTGAAGCTCCTTGATCATGCTCTTCAGGCGCTCTTCGTCATCGGGGTTGTTCGTCGGGATCTGGAACGTGACGCGGTCGATCACGCCGGCGCTGTGCGCCTTGATCTTCCCAACGATCTCGTCGTACGTGCCGATTATCCCGAACTGCTCCAGCATCTCGTCCGTGATACCGGCGGCCATCTCCTGCCACTTGCCTTCAATCGAGAGGCCGTACAGCTCCTCGTTCACGTGGCCCCAGTCGTGGGCGTCCAGCACGACCTTGTAGCTCCGTGTGGACGCGTAGAAGGAGAGCTGCTGGCGGACGGGCGCCTTCGCTTTCTCGACGTCCTCCTCGGTCTCGCCGGTGATGATGAAGCCCATGCTGCAGACCTCAATGTCGCTCATCGTGCGGCCGCTCTTCGCCAGACCTTTCCTGATGTTGGGCAGGATGGTGTCTTCCATGTACTTGGGCGTGTTGAACGGGTGTAGCTTGATGCCGTCGCAGTGTGCGCCAACGGTGCGGCAGTTGTAGGGATTGATCGCGGCGATGTGGATCTTCGGGAACGGCGGGTCGATCGGGCCGGCGTTGAACATCGGCGAAGACAGCGTGTACCGATAGTGTTCGCCCTCGAACGACGGCTTCGTGCCGTTCTGCCAGTTATCGAAGATAGCACGCATCATGAGCACGTATTCGCGCAGGCGCGGCCCCGGCGACACCCAGTCCATGCCATAACGCCGGACGATATGGCCCTTCACCTGCGTCCCAAGCCCGACCGTGAAGCGGCCTTTCGAAAACTTCTGCACGTCCCAGGCGATCTGTGCGGTCGCCATCGGGCTGCGTGGGAACGCGATCGCGACGGCGGTCCCCAGCTCCAGCGTCTCCGTGTGCTCGGCCGCGATGGCGTGCGCCAGGAAGGGGTCGTGACCCGTTTCGGGCGTGAAGACGCCGTCATAGCCCAGCCGCTCGGCTCGCTGCGCGGCCTCTGCCACGTGGCCAAGATCGACCGTCAGTCCTGTATCGACTTTCATAGTGCCTCCTCAGATAGGAATCGAATCTACGTTTACCGGCAGGGGCAGCATACGGAGGATAGGCGAACGAGGCAAGAGCGGGATCATGCTACACTAGGCCGAACTAGGCGGAGGTAGTTATGCTGAAACTCCTCATAATCATCCTGACGACGCTGGCGCTGGCCGGTGGCCTTGCCGCACAGCCTACGGCTGCGCATCTCGAACTGGCAGGGCCGAACGGCTATCTCTGGGACGGCGCGTGCGGCAGCGGGAGTCGCGATCAGCCCGTTAACATCGTGTTTGCAGGAGTCGATTCTGCCGACGATTTGATGGCGCACTTCGGGGATCAGCTCCTTGAGTGGGACAGTCAGGGAGGCAGCGTGTTTAGGTTCAGCCAAGACGACGGCTCATGCGAGAACCAAGACTTTCAGCGGGCGACGGCCGGCGTAATATCGTTAAGCCGAGATCACATCCGCTTCAAACGCGGACACGCGGCGGACACAACATACGGCGGCTACTACCTGGCCGCTGCCCACCATGACACGCTCTGTATAGTCTTCCACGAAGGGATCCTTTTCGATGACGTGAGAGATACGATAGCAGCGGCGTTTGAGTCGGGTGGTCATCGAGTTGACTGGATCTCCGTCGCCAATACAGATCCAATTACCCACTTCTGCACAAGTGACGAGGGCGACGGCCTGGTAGCCGTCATTTGGATTCCTCCCATGCCGGCGAAGAGCCCTACTGTCAGCATAGGGTCCTTCACCGCTACTGTCGCGGTGCAGGGCGCGGTACCCCTCCGAGCCCTCGATATCGGCGCGCCTGGGCTGGGCGGTTGGACGATAGACATCAACTACGATCCATCAGTCGTATCCGCAGTGGACTGTGTTCCGCAGTACGACGCTGTCTGTAATGAAAGTTTTGATCTGCACACCATCCGTCTGACAGGGACAACTAGTATCGGCACCCCGCTGCGGGGGGAGATAACGCTTGCCGCCTTAACTTTCAGTTGCGACACGGCGGGCTCGACCACCCTTGCCCTCGACTTGCAAGTGTTCATCGATGATACTGTCGGTGCGCCGCAGCCCATTGACGCAGCGACGGAGGAGGGGAGCATCACATGCCAGTTGGCAGAGCCCACTCCACCGCCCACGCCGACGCCGGTCTTACCCACGGCCACGCCACCGACGTCCACTCCCATTCCTCCACCGACTGCGACGCCGGAGCCGGTCTTATCCACGGCCACGCCGCCGACGCCCACTCCCGTTCTTCCACCGACTGCGACTCCAACACCGATCGCCCCTGGTGACGGCGACGTAAACTGCGACGTATTCACCAACAGTGTTGATGCCTTGTTTGTCTTGCAGTTGGTGGCGGGACTCATCGGCTCGTTGCCGTGCGAGGACGCAGCGGACGTGAACGGAGACGGCGCCATCACCAGCGTGGACGCCGCGCTGATCCTGCAGCGCGTCGCTGGACTACTGTAGCCTCAATTCCGGCCGCGTGGAGCAGGTCCTCCGTGCTAGACTGTCGCTGCTCTAGCGCCCGCCCTCGCGGAGCGAAGACGCCTAGGTCACGGAAACTTGCCCTGAGCAAAGCCGAAGGGCCGAAGGAGGAACCGCCCATGCGCCTCTCCACGCGACTGCGCCAGATGCTCGACGAGCCGGACATCATTGTGCTGCCAGGGGCCTACGACGCCCTCAGCGCTCGATTGGCCGAGCGCGCCGGCTTCAACGCCTGCTTCACGACCGGCTTCGGCTTCGCCGCGACGGTGCTCGGTATGCCCGACTTCGGCCTGCTCACAATGTCCGAGACGTTGGACCGCGTCCGCCACGTCGTGCGCACGCTGACCGTCCCGCTCGTGGCCGATATGGACACCGGCTACGGGAACGCGCTGAACACGGTGCGGACCGTGCGCGAGTGCGTGTCGCTGGGCGTGGCGGGCATCATCCTGGAGGACCAGGAGTGGCCGAAGAAGTGCGGCCACTTCGAGGGAAAGCGCGTGATCCCCGCCGAGGAGCAGGCGGCCAAGCTGCGCGCCGCCGCCGACGCCCGCGGCGACGACGACCTGGTCATCATCGGACGCACGGACGCGCGGGCGCCGCTGGGACTGGAAGAGGCGATCCGGCGTGGCAAGCTGTATCGCGACTCCGGCGCCGACATCGTCTTCGTCGAAGCGCCGCAGTCGATCGACGAGCTGAAGGCCGTCGCGGCCGCGATCCCGGACACGCCCCTCTTCGCCAACATGATCGAGGGCGGCAAGACGCCCCTGCTCAGCTCGGCGGAGCTACAGGACCTCGGCTACAAAATGGTCGTTTATCCGCTCTCGGCGCTCTTCTCAGCGGCGAAGGCCGTCGAAGACACGTACAAGACGCTCTTCGCCGACAAGTCGACCGCCAAGCGCCAGGACGCGATGGTCGGCTTCGAGCAGTTCGAAGAGATGATCGGCGTGCCGGAATGGCAAGCGCTGGAAGCCCAGTACGTTGTCGAGTAGGCCTACGTACGTCGAGATCTAGTCCAGCCGTCCCTGAAAGTCCGCCAGCTTCCGTTCTAGTTCGCGCTGGCGGACGGAGACCGTCAGGTCGCCGCGCGTGCGCTCCAGGATCCCGCGCGTGGCGTCTGTTGTGCGGCGCAGCCCTCCGGTCATCGCGTCCGGGTAGTCGACCGTCACCATCACACCGTAGATGTCGTCCATCGACGCGAGGATGTCCTCGCAGTGGTCGACGTCGCCCTTGCGCAAGCGGTCGAGGAGGTGCCGGCGCAGCTCGCCGACCGTTTCGCCGAGGCCGTTGAGGTACGCCGCCGGCGACGCTACTAGCTCCTCGGGCGTCGGCAGCGGCCGTCCCGCGATCACGGCGAGCGTCGTGCAGGCCTCCACGTACTCCTTGTGGGCGTCGTGGACGAAACCCGCGTGGTAGGTGTCGGGATGGTCCTTGAGCGCCTCGCGCGCTTCGTCGATCAGGCTCCGCGCGCGCTCGATCAGCTCCTCCGCCTGGTCGAACTCCTCGCGGTGCACGGCACGGATGGCGTTCGCGGAGCGGCGGAGCGCCTCGCGGCAGAGCGGCAACGCCTTCTCGCGAGCGACGTTCTTGTCGGCGAACGTCGCGTGGAGGCGCGCCATGATCGGCTCTAGCTGATCGGCTATGGTCCCCATGTTGGCCCTTCCCACGCCTCGTTTCGTGACACTGCGCTACAGTTCGTCGACGGGGGGCGGCATCTGGCCGTCGCGGGCGGCGTCGATCATCTCCCTGGCCTTCTCCGGCATCTCCATGCCGTACTCGTCGAACTTGCGCTCGGCCCAGCGGCCGATCTGGCGCGGGTCCTTGTAGTCCTCGAGGCTCGCCGGCTCCGCGCCGTGCTGCTCGAGGACGCGCGACGTGGACTGGTGGTACGCGAACTTCGAGAGCGCCCTGGAGAGCTTCTTGCTGCCGCAGTTGTTGCACTTGGCATCGACCTTGGCGCTCATCGACTTCGTGAAGACGCTCGTGAGGCGCTTGCAGTCATCGCATTTGAACTCGTAGATCGGCATCAGTCCATCATCGGGAAGTCGCCCCCGCCATCGGGGCCGTCGTCGTCCGGCATCTCCCCGGCCTCCATCTGCTCGATCACCTGGTCGAAGTCGGGGCCCAGGTCCTCGCCCATCTCGTCGCGCATGCGGCGCGCGAACTTGGCCATGCTGCGCGGGTCGTTCTCGTCGACGTCGGCCAGCATACTCTCGTCGAAGTCATCTGGCGAGCCACCAGACGAGCGGCCGACGGCCACGCGCGAGATCAGTCGCCGTACTCTTTTGCTGCCGCAGTGCTCGCATTTAGCCTTGACGGCAGTGCCCATGCTCCGCACGAACAGACTCGATCGCTTGCGGCATTCAAGGCAGCCGTATTCGTAGATCGGCATGGGGGAAGTATAACGCCCTAAGGACGGAGGTATATGGTAGCCACCCTTCGACAAGCTCAGGGTGGAGACGACTCGTACCGACCCATCCCCCATCCCGAACCACTCCATCCCAAGCTTTATTGAGAAACGAGGAAGGCCTGGGAGTTGGAGAATCGCCAGCAGAACGCTCTGCGTTCTGGCAGGTGACCCTCAGGTCAGCCCTCCTCAACCGCGCTCTCGATGTGCTCCACTGAGAGCAGCTCGCCTTCGGCGTCGAGATCGATCGCGATGACGTCGATGCGGCGGCCGGGCGGCAGGTCCTCGTGGCGCTCCTCGTAGGCTTCCGCAGCGAGCAGCAGGCTCTGGGCCTTTCGCCAACCGATCGATTCTTTCGCTGTGCCCATCGCGTCGCCACGGCGCGTCTTCACCTCGACGAAGACCAAAGTGTCCTCATGCTCCGCGACGATATCGATCTCGCCTTCGCGCACGCGAAAGTTTGTCTCGCGGATCGTGTAGCCCTTCTCCTCTAGGTGCGCGATCGCGACGCGCTCGCCGAAGGTGCCGAGCTGTTGTCGTTCAGTCATGCGCTATGAAGCCCCCACCAGCGATGGTATCGGCGCCGGTCGGTGTCATCAGGGCTCTCCAGGCGTTCATTCGCGTCCCAGCACCGGGCGTACGTCGGCAGCGTGCTCCTCGAAGTGAAGGGCAGGTTGCCTGAAGCACCACTCCACGGTCCGGCTCTCTCCAAACCGCCTTGCGCTTCGTAGCCAATCGCCGTCAATTACCCCCGCCAGCTTGTCGATGAGCGCGTTGTAGCCCTCATCATACTTGCGGGCGGCGAGTTCTTGCGTGGCGTTGCGGGCGAGCCAACGCATGGCCAACGCGCGCAAGGGGTCTACAAGGATTGGAGGCAACCAGAGGCGCCTACCTCTCTTCACCGCGTCGACAGACCCCGACAACCAGCCCATGGCCCATGCCATATGCCACATCAGGTCCTTAACCGTCATGTCAGGGTTCCCGCTCGCACGTCTCCAGTCCTCCTGAGAAAGAGACGACAGTAGTTCATGATAGGCGGCGCGGGTCGTCTCCATCTCCGCTTGAAGGGCGGCCTTGTCGGGCAGATCACTCATTGGTTACAACAGCTCGTTGCGCGCGGCGACGGTGTCCGGGTGGAGCGGCCAGCCACGTTCGATGGCCCGCGAGACCTGGTAGTCGAGGATGATGCGCATCGCGGCGTCGAGACTCTCCTGCCCCGCTCGTTGCGCGGCCACACGCGCTTCGGCGAGCGCGGGTTCTGAGCGCGCCTTCTCCGGCTCGATCTTGTCCGCGACGAAGAGCAGGCGTTCGAGCCGGCTCATGCCCGCGCGGGCCGTCGTGTGATGGCGTGCGGCGGACAGGACTTCCTCGTCCGTGATGCCGTAGCGCTCCGCCATCAGCAGGGCGCCGAGCGGGCCGTGCAGCAAGATCGGCTGCGAGCGCTCTTCGGTGCTGAGTGTGAAGCTGGCGGCCTCGGCCTCACATAGTAGGTCTTCCGGCGAATGGCCGCGGTAGAGATCGTGGCCGAGAGCAGCGATAACAGCGCGATCTTCGTCGATGTCGTGGTGGTGAGCGAGGCGTCGTGCCTCGGTG
>JADFPV010000094.1 GCA_022562155.1 Chloroflexota bacterium | reverse complement strand
GAGAATGTTCTGAGAGTCGACGGCGCCCATCAGTTCACGCGCGACGTCTTCGGAGTGCGCCGGCAGGATGTTGGCTGGGTCGCCGTCGTACCAGCCGCCGTAGAGACGATAGACGTTTCTCGCGATGAACTCTGGGTGGTCGTAGATCGGCTGGAGCCAGGGCTTCTTTGCTAGCTCCTCGGGGTACTCCATCTCGCGGATGATGTCCTCCAGCCACTTGCCCTCGTTCATCTTCTCGACCACCTGGTCGTGAATGGTGCGCAACCACTGCGCCGTCGAGAGCAGCGCGTCCTGGATGAGCGCCTCGCCCCGCATTACGGGGCCGTGGCCTGGCAGCAGCACCTCCGGACGTAGCCCGGCCATACGCTCCAGCGCGTCCGCCCAGTCCTTGGCATAGCGCTGCACCTTGTAGGGGTTGCCGGCGTTCGGTGAAGACCAGACGAACGTGTCGCCGGTACAGAGCACGCGTCGCGATGCGCACCAGACCCACGTCTCGTCGTCGGTTTCGCCGCGCGCGTGATACAGCTCGAAGCGCTCGCCGCCTACTTCCAGGTGCAGTGCGTCACGGTAGGTGGTGTCCGGGTAGACCCAGTTCGAGTCCTGCCACATGCCGACGTTGTCCTCTAAGTCGAACTGCACGCGGTTGATGAAGTTGTTCTGCTCGGCCAGCAGTTTGTAGCGGTCGAACCGGTTCGGCACGTCCTGATGCGCGATGATGCGAGGGCGTGCGAGGTCGCGCTCCTCAGCCTCGGCGCGCCAGTTCACCGCCCCGCTCGTGTGGTCGATGTGGCCGTGTGTGTAGATGATCGCGTCTACGGGCGCCTTGCTATGCTTCTCTCGCAGCTCCTCGATGGTGCGTGAGGCGACCCAGCGCGGAGACGTGTCGACCACGAGCAGGCGGTCGTTGCACTCGAACACGGTCGATGTGCCCATTTTCGGGAAAAAGAACACGCCGGGCGCGACGACCTCCGAATCGCCCTGGTAGAAGAAGAGCGCCTGCTCCGGCGGCTTGCCGGCGGCGTTTCTGATGTCTAGCTGCTCTTGATCGGCCATGCGAACACCTCCAGGTTGGATCATTCACGGAGAACGGCACCAACTATACCCAACTTGGGGTCGAACGTCAGGCGGTGGTAGAGTCGCTCGCCTCTTCGGCCTGGCGCTTGCGTTGTGTGCTGGACGCGCGCATGACCGAGACGATGGCGATGATGAAGAAGGCGAACAGGATCACTTCGAAGATGCGGACGTTCCGCGTTGAGTCGTCAAGGCTAAGGTTAAAGAACTCCCCCATCAGGTATCCAGCGGACATATACGCGAACACCCAGATCGAGACACCAATGTAGTCGAGTAGCATCCAGCGCGGAAAGGGCATGCGAAGAAAGCCCGCCGCGGCGGGCCCGACGAGGCGCGAGTACCCGGCGAAGTGATAGCTGAGCACGAGCCAGACGCTGTGGCCCAGCAGCGGTTCGCGCATCTCCTCCGCCCAGCGCACAAGGCGTGACTCGGGTCCGAGCCATCGCCAGCCGTAGCGACCCATCCCGTAGCTGATGGTGTCGCCAATGATCGCGCCGCTGATGCCCAGCAGGACGGCGGGCCAGAAGGAGATCAGGCCGTCGTGGGCGCCCAAGCCTGCCAGCAGCATCACGAGCGTGCCGGGGATCAGCGCACCGAGGAACAGCGTGTTTTCCAGGAGCGGCGCCAGGAACACCGTCAGGTAGCCGTACGACTCGAAGAGGTCCCTGGTGATCTTGATCGCCTGTTCGGTCAGCCAGCCGAAGCTGCCGAAGAAGTCGCGCACCGGCTGGTACGGGCTCACCCGCCCGACTATGACGATACCGCTGATGACGAGGATCCAAACCAGCGTGCTACCGCTGAACGGAGAACGTCGCGGGCTGGATTCCTTAGGCTGGTCGGCAGCCTGGTCGTTGACTTGTTGTACCACTAGGCTTCCTCGGGCGGCTCGGCCCAGGCGCGCTTCACGTGTCGGTAGACGTACCACCCGACAAGTATCAGGCCGATCGCGACGATTGGGATGTCGGCGGGACGCATCCAGTCTCGCAGGTCTTCCCAGTTCTCGCCGAGAGCGAACCCGCCCCAAGCCAGCCCAAGCGACCAGATGAATGCGCCGGCGAACGTGTAGACGGTGAATTGGCCGACCGGCATCCGCGAGATGCCTGCGGGCACGCTGATGAACGTCCGGACGACAGGCAGTAATCGCGAAAGGAAGATAGCCGCGTTGCCCCAACGATCGAAGAAACGGTCGGCAAGATCGAGGTCGTGGCGGGAGATGAGGACATACTTGCCATATTTCAGGACGAGCGGTCTGCCACCCCACACGCCCACGTAGTATGCGACGAGCGAACCCAGTGTGTTGCCGAGCGCGCCCGTGAAGGCCGCCAGAAGCAGCCACTCCTCTCCCAGACCTTCGTCTTTGATGAGCTTCCAGCCCGCCAACGGCATGATGAGTTCGCTGGGCAGCGGGATGGCGGCGCTTTCAATCGCCATCATCACGACGACGCCTGGCCATCCAATCACGTCGTACGTGCCGTCGATGAAATCGAGCAGCCCGGCCTCAACGGCGTCGATTAGGGCTTGTATAGCTTCAATCAAGGCAGTTCTGAATCCAGGTTTCGGTCAGTTTAACACAGGCCCTAAAGCTCTTTGTATGAGGCATGTTACTATGCTTCTCGTGAGCGAAGCGCCCTTCCTCCCGGAGCACTTCAGACGCCAGGACGAACGGGAGGACTCACTCTATTACACGGCGCCCCGGCTGATGACCCACGTCGATAACCGCGCGATAGATTCCGCCCGTGCGCTCTACGCGGAACTGCTGCCGCCCGATGGGGCCATCCTCGACATGATGTCGAGCTGGAAGTCGCACCTCCCGGTAGATCTCGCGAGAAAGCGCACCGTTGGTCTCGGCATGAACGACGTCGAGATGCGCGAGAACGGCCAGCTCGACGACTACGTCGTCCACGACGTCAACGCCGACCCAGCACTGCCCTTCGGCGATGCCGAGTTTGATGGCGGCGTGATGACGGTCTCCGTTCAGTACCTGATCCGGCCGGTCGATGTGTTCGCCGACCTGCGACGCGTCCTCAAGCCGGGGGCGCCGTTCATCGTCACCTTCTCGAATCGCATCTTCCCGGAGAAGGCCGTCGCCATCTGGCTGGCCTCCAATGCTGAAGAGCGGGCGCGCCTCGTCGGCGCCTACTTCCATTACGCCCGTGGTTGGGGCGAGAGTACAGCGCAGGACCGCAGCCCTAACGGTACTGGAGAGGGCGGGACACCCACCGATCCGCTGTATGCCGTGTGGGCTCGCGCGGAAGAAACGGGATAGCGTCCATGGCCATGATCGACGTCGACGGACTCGTGCGTCGCTTCGGCAAGTTCGAAGCAGTGCGCGGCGTGAGCTTCCAAATCGAAGAGGGCGAACTCTTCGGCTTCCTCGGCCCGAACGGCGCGGGCAAGACGACGACGATCAACATGCTGGTGACAATGCTGCGTCCCACCGAGGGCGAGGCGCACGTCGATGGCCACTCAGTTCGCACCGAGGCTCGGCGCGTCCGCGAGTCGATTGGCATCGTCTTCCAGGAGCCGACCGTCGACGAGGCGCTGACGGGCTGGGAGAACCTAAAGATCCACGCGGATATTTACGACATCCCAATGGCGACGTTCCGCGATCGCGCGGAAGAGGTCCTGCGGATGGTAGAGCTGCAGGAGTGGCGGAACAAGTTAGTGCGCAACTACTCGGGCGGGATGAAGCGCCGGCTGGAGATCGCGCGTGGCATGCTGCACTATCCCAGAGTCCTGTTTCTGGACGAGCCAACCTTGGGTCTCGACCCGCAGAGTAGGGTGGCGCTCTGGGACTACATACGCGAGATACAGAGTCGTGAACGTATCACGGTCTTCCTGACGACCCACTACATGGCTGAAGCGGAGTATTGCGACCGCATCGCCGTCATCGACAACGGGGAAATCGTCGCGCTCGACACGCCGGAGCGCCTGAAAAAGCTGGTCGGCGGCGATGTCATAACGATCCGGACCGCCGATAACGAGACCGCGGCAAAAGAGCTGTTCTACGACCTGCAGGTCGAGCCGGAGATCGAGGATGGCGTCGTGCGCTTCGAAGCGCCCAACGGAGCGCAGGCGCTCGCGCAGGTATTCCGCACACTCACGCCGGAGATCCTCTCAGTAGACCTGCACAAGCCGTCGCTCGAGGATGTCTTTATTCATCTCACCGGCCGCGCCATCCGCGACTCTGAGGCCACAGAAGGCGAGAAGCTGCGATCGCAGATGCGGGAAGGCAGCGCATTTGGTGGCATGCGCATGAGGCGGCCATGAGACTGCGTAAGGAAGTGCGCGCCGGCTGGAGTCTCTTTAGGCGGGACATGCTGAAGCTGTTCCGGGAGCGGGCGCGCATCATCAGTGCCCTCATTCAGCCCATCATCTTTCTTGGCATCTTTGGACTCGGCCTAAAGGACGTGCTGGGCGGCGCTGGGCCGTTCCAAGAGCTGGACTACATTCAGTACATCTTCCCCGGCATCATCGGCGTCAACGTGTTGGGACTGACGATCACGAACGGTGTGACGATCGTCGCCGACCGCGAGTTCGGATTCCTTCGCGAGGTCCTCGTCGCGCCCGTCTCCCGCCTGACAATCGCCATCGCGAAGGTCTGTGCTGGTGTCGGAACCGCGCTGGTTCAAGTCTCGATCTTGATGCTGCTCGCGCCGTTTGTCGGCCTGACGCCATCCATAGGCGTGCTGGTGATGTTGTTCTTCGCCGTGGCGTTGCTGGCCACAGCGACGAGCGCCTTAGGTGTTCTGATCGCGAGCCGCATCCGCTCTGTGGAGAGCTTCCAGTACATGTTCCAGTTTATGATCTTTCCGCTCTTCTTCCTGTCAGGTGCCTTCTTTGTGCTCAGCACTGTTCCCGCTTGGATCAAGTTCGTCGCGAACCTGAATCCGCTCACGTACGCGATCGACCTCTTCCGCCACATCCTCTACTCGGACATCGAATTGAATGAAGCGTCGCGGTCACTGCTACTCGTCAACAGCGCCGGGCAGGATGTCGTGATTATTGCCGTGATTAGCGGTGTGCTGCTGGCGGCGTCGGCGTTCAGCTTCAGCCGGATGGAGTAGCGCCCAAGAGCCTGCCCAAGGAGCCCGCTAGCGGGTATTCATCGCCCCAGCGCGCCCGCTGCTCTTCGATGCGCTGCGATAACAGGCGCTGGAACTTCGACGATCGGAGGGGCGCGGTGCTCATGAGGACGGCGTCCTCCTGGTTGTCGCTGTAGTAGCGCGCCCGAACGCCTACCTGGCTGAAGCCGTACTTCTCGTAGAGTCGTCGCGCGGCATGATTGGAAATGCGGTACTCCAGCGTTACGCCGTCCTGTCCAGCCTCTCGAGCGGTCTCCAGTATCGCGACGACGAGCACCTCAGCGATGCCCTGGCGCCGGTACGCCTCGCGGACGGCGATGGTCACGATGTGCCCCTCGCCCATCATGCACCAGAGACCTACCAGACCGAGGATACGTTCTTTCGTGGGAGAAGAAGAGCTGAATATGCGTCGCAGCAGGCCTGTGAGTCCAGGCTCGCGTTCCGGGGTAGCTGCAATCGAATGTTCGTCCATGGGCTGGTAGGCGACCAGATAGCGGGCAAGCTTGTTCTTCAGCTCTCTTCGGTACGTTGTCTGTGGCCACATGCTGGGGAACGACTCCCGCTCGATGTCCATCACCTGCGGGATGTCACCCAGCCGCATCGGCCTGATTTGGCAGCGTGTCTGCGTAGCGCGCATGTGAGCTTCCTCGTGAGGAGTCCTGAAACGGGGTCGTCGGAGCCCATTGTAGCACGGCCTGTTTCGAATCTGGGTTGAGAGGTGCAAAGGTTGACGTTAGCGTAAAGATTAGATATACTCCCGTCCGAACGTAAGAGCTATAGCAAGGAAACCTATGCGAAGACGCGGATCGCCGATTCTACTTCGGCTTCTGGCCTATGCCTTCCCCTACTGGCGCGTAGCTCTGCTAGCGCAGTTCTGCGTCGCCGGCGCCGCCGCGTTCATGCTCCTGATGCCCGTACTCGTTCAGCGCGCGATCGATACCGGGCTCGATATCCAGAACGACGTGGCGACCGGCGAGAAGTCCACGCTTGTATGGATCGGCGTCGCGATCATCGCAGTCTCCGTATTGCGCGGTGCTTTCGCCTATGGCCAGACGTATGTTGGTGAGTGGCTCGCCTCGACCGTCGCATATGATGTCCGGAATGACATCTACAACCACCTGCAGCGCCTGAGCTTCGCGTATCACGACAAGGCGCAGACCGGCCAGATCATGTCCCGCGCTACGCAGGATGTTGAGGCGGTTCGCATGTTCATTAGCATCGGCATTCTTAGAATCCTCTACCTGCTCATCCTGATCACCGCGGCGATGGTGCTGATCGCGCTCGCGAGTTGGGAGTTGGCGCTACTCGTCGGAGTGTTCGTGGTAATTGTGGCCGGCCGTTCGATCTATATCAGCCTTAAACTGCGGCCCATCTGGATGCAGGTGCAGAACCTACAAGGCCGGCTCGGCACCGTCTTGCAGGAGAACCTCTCCGGTATGCGCGTCGTGAAGGCGTTCGCCCGTGAGCCGGAAGAGAGCCGCAAGTTCTCCAAGGAGGCGAATGACCTCTTTGACGTGTCCTACACGGCGAACCGCATTCAGGCCTACAACCAGCCGATCCTGACGGGCATCTGGATGCTCTCGATGGTCGCTGTCGGCTGGTTCGGCGCGTATCAGATCGACCAGGGGGCGCTGACTGGCGGCGAATTGACGAAAATTATGCTCTTCCTCACGATCTTGCAGATGCCGGTCCGGATGCTCGGCTTCATCATCATGATGTTCGCGCGCGCCCAATCCGCCGGCGAACGCATCTATGACATCCTAGACGCCGAATCGGCTGTCCAGGAGAAGCCTGACCCCGTCGACCTGAAGGACCTGGAAGGCCACATCGTGTTCGAGAACGTCGGGTTCTCGTATGACGCAATTAGCCCCGTGCTGCGCGGCGTCGACATCGAGGCGAAGCCCGGCGAGGTGATCGCGTTACTCGGGCCGACGGGCTCTGGCAAGAGCACAGTCGTCAACCTGATGCCACGCTTTTATGACGTTACGGAAGGCAGCATCAAGATCGATGGCGTAGACATTCGCGACGCGACGCTGAAGTCGCTCCGCGAGAACATCGGGACGGTCCAGCAGGACGTCTTCCTGTTCTCCGCAACGATTCGCGACAACATCGCCTACGGGGTGGTCGACGCGACGCAAGAAGAGGTCGAGCGCGTAGCCAAGGCGGCGCGGCTTCACGACTACATCATAAGCCAGCCAGAGGGCTACGACACCTGGGTCGGCGAGCGCGGGCTGACGCTCTCCGGCGGCCAGCGCCAGCGCGTCGTCATCGCCAGGACGTTGCTCACGGACCCGAAGATCCTGATCCTCGACGACTCGACATCGAGCGTCGACGCCGAAACCGAGCACTTGATCCAGCAGGCGCTTTCTGAGGTGATGAAGGACCGCACGACGTTCGTGATCGCCCAGCGATTGAAGACGCTGCAGACCGCTGACCAGATCCTCGTGTTGGAGCGGGGGCGTATCGTCCAGCGCGGTACCCATGACGAACTGATCGAAGAGGAAGGTCTCTATCGCGAGATCTACGATCTCGAACTGCGCGACCAGGAAGAGGCATACGAGCGCACGCGGGCTGACACGAGCGCCACGCCGTCGCCGGCTGGAGGGGGCGCCTAACCAATGCACTTCGGAGGAAACGTAGGCTGGAGCGGACTGGGCCCCAGAGGGGGCATGGGCGGCTTCCAGCACTTGCGCGGAGGCCTTGATGGCTGGGATGACGAGGAGTTCGGCTCAGTCTTCGACTACAAGGTTGTCCGCAGGCTGATAGGCTACCTGAAGCCGTACAAACTGCGAGCGTCCATGGCAATCTTCGGGATGCTGATCTACATCGTCACTACCCGCTTCCAGCCGATCATCTTCGGGGTGCTCCTCGACGCGGCGCTGGATGGAGACTTGGCCCGTGTGAACCGCGCTGGCCTTATCTTCATCGTGCTGGCCGTGGGGGCCGGATTATCGTACTTTCTCCAACTCATCAATACAGGTTGGATCGGTCACCGCGTGCTCTTTACATTGCGCACCCAGATGTTCGACCACCTCCAGAAGCTCTCGCTGCGTTTCTACGACAACAACGAGGTGGGCAAGGTCATGTCGCGCGTTACGAGCGACGTGACCACGTTGCAGGAGCTGCTGGCGACCGGCTTTATCACGATTCTCGCCGACTTCGGTGGGCTGCTCGTCGTCG
>JADFPV010000132.1 GCA_022562155.1 Chloroflexota bacterium | reverse complement strand
TGCGAAATCAAAGCCTTCGTCGGCTTCAATTTGGCCCAGGAGCGTTTCGATTCCGGCATCTACCGCTGCTTGGTCCGCCCCCGTGAGGTCAAGAACGACTTCCGCCGGTGCGGTCAGGCCTGCGCTGAAGTCTGCCGCGAGCACACCGAAGGCCTGTCTCGCTTCGGAGTCCTCCGGAATCGTCTCCACGCCGGCGAGGCCGGCCTTGATTGTTGTGGCGGGAATGGCCGCGGCGACCAGGATGCCGACAGCAATAACGAGACTCAGCACCGGGTGCCCCATTACTCCACGCGCGGCGAAAGCCCAGAAGCCGCTGTCGTCGTCAGCGGAGCGCTGCCGCCGGAGCCCAGGAATGCTGAGGCGGTTGATCTTTGGCCCAAGCAGCTTCAACACCGCGGGCAGCAGAGTCAGTGCCGCAAGCACCGCGAAGACCACGACCACGATCGAGCCGAACGCAATGCTGCGGTAGATGTTCTGGGGGATAAGCAGCAGGCCGAGCAGTGCGACGACAACCGTTGCGCCTGAAAAGAGTACGGCTCTGCTCGCGGTGGCCCCAGCCTTTGCGATCGCCTCGCTGCTATCACCCCGCTTGGCATACTCCTCGCGGTAGCGCTGAACGATGAACAGCGCGTAGTCGATGCCGACCGCTAGGCCGATCATCGTGATGATATTGACCACAAAGAAGCTAAACGACCAAATCTGGCCGAACAGTGCCGTCACGCCTATGGCGCCCACGATGGCAACGATCGCCAGGACGAGGGGAAGCGCTGCGGCCACCGCGGTTCCGAAGACCACCAGCAGAATGATCAGCGCGATTGATATGCCGATTGATTCGCCGGTCCGGAGGTCACGCTGGGTGATCTCCGAGAGCTCCATCTCTAGGCTGCCTGGTCCGAAGAGCAAGACTTCGAATCCGCCGCTAGGCTCCAAGTCACGGACGTAGTCCACGAGCGGCCCCACGTTGTCGGAGGCTTCCCCCGCAACGCCTTCGAGCTCAACTTGAATAAGCGACGCTGTGCGGTCCGCGGACACCATCGCCGGCGCACCGGTGTCGAAGTAACTGGCTGCGGACGCGACTGTGCCCTCGAGGCCGCGAACGTCGTCTACGATTCTGCCGACCAGCTCCTGATACGCAACATCCTCAACCGTCAGTCCTTCAGACTGCACGATAATGAACTCCAGCGCATGTTCCTCGCCTCGCAACCGCTCTTCAAGCAGGTCTGCACCCACAGCGGAGTCCGGGTTGTTCAGGATCGAGAACTCCGTGGTGAGAGCGTCGCCGACCTGCGTCGCGGCGGCTGCCATGACAACGAGTCCGACGATCCAGATACCGACGACGGACCAGGGCCGCCCTGCGCTGACCCGCGCGAGCCGTTCTGTGATACCTATCGATCCCATTCTGGAGCCTTCCTCTCTTGATCTCCTTGTTAGTGCAATTTGGTCGGCCCTCTGCTCGCTTGGAGTAGAGCTAGTGGGTGACCTGGACAGAATGTAGCGGACAAAAAGAGAGCTTTAGTCGACGAATCGTGCATGTATCAGCTGGTGCGCCGGCTGCGGCTAATAGAAATCGGAACGGCCGTTGGATCGGCGTCACCGGGCTTGACGAAGCCAATCTCATAGGCGAACGAAGTAGCCTGAGTGCGGTCTCGAAGATCAAGCTTTGAGAGGACGCGCTTCACGTGGGTCTTGACCGTGCCTTCGCTGATAACGAACGCCTCGGCGATCTCGGCGTTGGAGTGTCCTCGGGCGATAAGACCGAGGACCTCCTTTTCTCTGCGCGTCAGGGCGGCGAGGCCTGTGAGCCCCTCGGCAGGCGCCGCCTGTGACGCCTCTATTGGAGCCCTCCAACCTCCCTCCAGACCGCCCGGGGTAGGCTCAATCTCGGTGGGCACCGTTGGGATATTTTTGGCCCGAGTTCCGAGCATCAGCCTTGCCCATGACGCGTGAAGAGCCGAAGCTATGTTGACGAGATGCACAGTGGCCAGGAACATGAGCAGACCCAATGGAACTAGCAGGAGACCTTCTCGGACAGTGTCGACCTCGTCGAAGTGCAGGTGAGGAGCGCTGGAAAGCGCGATCACCACCG
>JADFPV010000093.1 GCA_022562155.1 Chloroflexota bacterium | reverse complement strand
CTGACGGCCGTCGGCGCGGCCACATGGCCGTCCGGCGACCATGTGTGGAACGGCCAAAGCCCGGCCAGCACACCGCAGCCGATCAGGAACAGCGGGAAGACGATCTTCTGGAAGTTCGGATCGTACTGGACGGCGTAGAGGTCCGGCAGATCGAACGTGCCGATGCCCGCCTCCACGAACACCGCAAAGATGCCGATGAAGATCAGAACGCTGGAGCCGACGAGCACCATCATGAGCTTGAGGGCGCTGTATTCTTTGGTGCGAACGAACGTCGGGAAAGTGCTAGACGATCCCCAGACGCCGATCAGCAGGTACATCGGCAGCACAGCCAGTTCGTAGAAGAAGAACCAGAAGAAGAGATCGAGCGATACGAACACGCCGAAGACGCCCGCCACGAGCACGAAGAAGAGGATGAAGTAATCCTTGTTGCGGTAATCGATCTTCCACGAAATGAGTGTGCCGGCGAACGTGACGATGCCGGTCAGAAGTACCATCGGCGCGCCGATGCCGTCGATGGCAAGGTGGAGCGTGATCCCCTCGTCGCCCAGGAAGCCAACGTTCTCGATCCAGGCCCACTGCAACTCGAACTGATATGCCTCGCCCGTCGCGACCTGATAGGCGAAGAAGGCGTATGCGGACAGCCCGAACAGCGAGAAGCCTGTCGCGACAGCAATGTAGCGCACCAGGTTCGTCTGCTTCGATGGCACCACGAGCAGCGCCGCCGCGACGAGAAGCGGCACGGCGATAGTGGCGAGCAACACGTATCCTGTTTGCATTCCTTAAGCCTTCAGTGAGAACGCAACCAGCGCCAGCGCGACGACGCCGATGACGATCGCGAGCGCGTAGTTTGGCAACTTGCCGGTTTGCTGGAACTTCATAAGATAGGAAACGAACCCGGTCGTGTAGGCCGGACCATTGACGCCTGTGTCGTTGACGATATTGCGGTCGAACCAGGCGAGCATGCGGGCGGTTGTCAGGACCACGCGGTCGATGATCGCCTGGTAGAAATCGTCCAGATAGAATTTGTTCGCGAGAAGCGCATGAGCGGGCCGTAGCCTCGCCATCGCCTGCGCTGGCAGCTCGGGCCGGACGACCCATGCGAACCATGCACCAGCGATCCCGAGAGCCACCAGCCCGATCGAGGCGAGTGTTACCCACACCTCGAACTCGAACGCGTGCGGATGCTCAAGGAAGATGAGTTCGCCGATGCCGCCTGGGAAGCCCATCGCCTCCCCTACTTGGTCAAACACTACAAAGCCGGTCACCAGCGTGAGCACCGCTAGTAGCACGAGCGGCACGGCCATCGTAGGCGGCCCCTCATGCGCGTGCTCGTGCGCTTCCGGTTCCTTGGGCTCGCCGAGGAATGTGAGGACGAAGACGCGCGTCATGTACATCGCCGTGAGCGGCAGCGTGACCAGTACCAACGCGAACGCCGCCTTGTTCTCGAGCAGCGCAACGAGGATCTCGTCTTTCGCCCAGAAGCCGGCCAGGAATGGCAGTCCAGCCATCGAGAGGGCGCCGATGCCGAAGGTGATGGTGGTGAGCGGCATCTTCGACCAAAGGCCACCAAGCTGGCCAACCTCCTGACGCTCCGTGGCATGGATGACCGATCCTGCGCCCAGGAAGAGGAGCGCTTTGAAGAAGGCGTGCGTGAACAGATAGAGCATCGCCGCGGCAGGCGAACCGACGCCTAGCGCGACGAACATCAGACCCAGACTGTTGAGCGTTGAGTAGGCGATGACGCGCTTGATGTCCGTCATGACCAGACCCATTCCGGCCGACATGAAGGCGGTCAGCAGACCGACGGCAAGCACCAGCTCGGTGCCGCCGGCCACCAGTTCGAACAGCGGCAGCGTGCGGGCGACCAAGTAGACGCCCGCGACGACCATCGTCGCGGCGTGAATCAGCGCCGAGACGGGCGTCGGGCCCTCCATGGCATCGGGGAGCCAGACATGGAACGGGAACTGCGCGGACTTGCCCATCGCGCCCAGGAAGAGCAGGACGACGGACGCGGTAAGGATCTCGCGCCCTACCTCCCCTGCCTGGGCGGCCTCGATGATACCCTGGATGTTCAGCGTGCCGGTCTCGCGCCAAAGCAGAATGATGGCGATCAGCAGTCCGATGTCGCCGAGCCGGGTCGTAATGAAGGCCTTCTTCGAGGCTTCAGCGGCGGAACGCAGGTGGCTGTAGTGGCCGATCAGCAGGTAGGAGCAGAGCCCGACTAGCTCCCAACTGAAGTAGAGCAACAAGAAATTGTCGGCCAGCACCAACGCCAGCATCGAGGCCACGAAGAGTGAGATGACCGCGTAGTACCAGCCGTAACGCGCGTCGCCCTTCATGTAGCCGAGGGAGTAGACCTGCACCATCAGTGCGACAAAACTCACGACAACGAGCATCACGATCGTGATAGCGTCGACGTGAACGCCGAAGTTCAATTCGAGGTGGCCCGGCACTTCCATCCACTGAATGGAGTTCGCCACTCCTGCGAAGTCCTCGCCCTGCAGGGCCAGCGCGTCCGTGAAGTCGGCGATGATGGGTAGCGTTAGTACGAACACGGCGCCGATCGCCAGGACGGCGATCCAATCGCCCTTGCGGGGCAGATATGGCCCGAACAGCGCCAACACAACGAAGGCGGCTGCGGGCAGCAGCGGCAGCACCCAGGCGTCACTCATGCCCATGAGGCGCTAGCTCCTACCACTTGAGTGCATTCACTTCATCGACGTTGGCGGTGCCCCGGTTACGGAAGATGCGCAGGATGATGGCCAACGCCAACCCGACTTCGGCGGCGGCTATCGTAATGATGAAGATGGCGAAGATGATGCCCGTGAATGCGGCCGGCGACGTGTAGGCCGCGAAGGCGACCATGTTGATGCTCGCGGCGTTCAGCATCAGTTCGACGGACATGATGATGAGGACAGCATTGCGGCGCGTCAGGACACCGTACACGCCAATCGAGAAGAGGATGGCGCTCAAGACGAGGAAGTGCTCGAGCGGGATCTGCTGCGCGACAGCTTCCATCGCTACTCAGCTTCCTCCACATCGCCCTCTTCATCGCGCGCCAGCACGATCGCGCCGACGAGCGCGATCAACAAAACGAGCGACGCGATCTCGAACGGCACCGCCCACTGGCGGAAGAGGGCCTCACCCAACGTCTCAAACGGAATGCGTGTGATCATCCCATCAGCGTCGCCGGGCCAGTCACTGGTAGCGATGGTGGTTATCAGCAGGCCCACCAGCAAGATAGAAGCTACGACGGCCAACGGCCACTGGGCACCGACCATCGTCTCCTCCAGGTCGCCCACGCGCGTCAGCATCAATGCGAAGAGCAGAAGCACCGTAATGGCGCCGGCGTAGATCAGGACCTGCACGAGCGCGAGGAACTCAGATGCCAATAGGATATAGATGCCCGCGACCGCCAGCAACGCCAGGATCAGGAACAGCGCCGCGTACACAGTATTGCGAGCCAGCACGACGCCGAGGCCACCAGCCACGGCCAGTGCGGCGATGAGATAGAAGATGCCTTGGGCTACGGTCATGCGGCCGTCTTGGCCTGTCGGATCACTCCGCCACCCACTCGTCGATCTTGCCTTGTTTGTGCTGAGCGAGGAGCTGGTCGAGGTCGAGCACCAAGTCGTTGCGGTCGAACTTCGACAGCTCGTGGCCAGCCCAAGTGTTGTTCATCGCGATCGCCTCGAAGTTGCAGACCTCAACGCAGATATTGCAGCGCATGCAGCGTCCGTAGTCGATCCAGAACTCGTCGACGATCTTGCGCCGCTTGCTTTTATCATCAGCGTGCAGCGGGTTGTCCTTCATCGTGACCGTCATGCACTCGACGGGACAGGCGCGCTCGCAAGCGTGGCAGCCTGTGCAGAACGGCTCGACGACGTCCTTGTCCCAGAGGAGGATTGGGAACGCGCGGTCGCGCTGCGGGACGTCGCGGTGCTTCGCCGGATACTCGATCGTGACGGGCTTGCGCATCATGGTTGCGAAGGTGATATACATGCTTTTGAAGATGCCGATCATCGCGTTGCTCCAGTCATTCGAATCCCGTCGCGTCTGCGGTTGCGGGCTGAACCGATGACCCGCCACCTCGGGCAGGCACCATCCGCAGCTCGCGCGGCTCGGTGTCGACGGCACGATAGATGATGTACATTGCTAGCGCCAGACCGGCGCCCGACGTGACCAGGAGCATGCCGTCCGGCCAGCCGTACACCAGCACGAAGCCGTTGAGAAGCACCTGCAGGAACGCCAGCGGGATTAGCACCTTCCAGCAGTAGCTCATGAGCTGGTCGATGCGGAGGCGCACCAGCGAGAAGCGGACCCACATGAAGAACGCGATGAACAGGCTGGTCTTGAAGAAGATCAGGAGGAGCTGAAGCCAAAGACCAGCTTCGGTGCCAAGCGGCCACTCCCAGCCTCCCAAGAACACGACCGCGCCGAGCAGGCTGTAGATCATAAGACCCGTGTACGACGCCAGAAAGAACATTGACCAGCGAATGCCACTGTACTCGATGAACGGCCCGCCGACGACTTCCGACTCCGCCGTCGGGATATCGAACGGCTGACGCTCCAGCTCGGCCAGCGCGGCCACGATAAAGATGAAGAACCCAAGCGGCTGCCAGACGAACAACGGGACTCGCCCTTGGAACAGAACAATCTCGCTTAGATTGAGCGAGCCCGCGACCATCGCGACAGCTACCAGCGTGACAACCATCGGCACTTCGTAGCTGATGAGCTGCGCGGCGGCGCGCATGCCACCAAGCAGCGCGTATTTGTTGTCGGAGGCCCAGCCGGCCATCAAGAAGCCGACGAAGGAGAGGCCCGTCACCGCAATGACGTAAAACAGGCCAAGATCAAGGAACGCGATCGCCCAGTCTCGTGTGAAGGGAATGGCAACGAAGGCAGTGAAGGTGGGCACGAAGACGGCGAACGGCGCCAGCTCGAAGACCCAGCGGTCCGCTGTCTTAGGACGCAGGTCCTCTTTGCCGATCAGCTTGAGGGCGTCAGCGATCGTCTGCAACAAACCGTACGGGCCGGTGCGCATGGGGCCAAGCCGCATCTGTATGCGCGCCGCTATTTTACGCTCAAGCCAGATCAGCATGAAGGTCGACACCGTCATCAGCGCTACGATCGCGAGGAGGCCAAGTAAGGCGTCCAGCCAAATGTTGCCTACGTCGTAGGTTAGAGCAAGCATCAACGGTCCACGTCGCAGAGCACGATGTCGATCGAACCGAGGATGGCGACGGCGTCGGCGACATAGTTGCCTACGGTCATATCGCGCAGCGCCGAGAGGTTACAAAACGAGGGCGGCCGGATCTTCAGCCGGTACGGCTTGTCGCCACCTTTCGACACGATGTAGATGCCATACTCGCCACGCGGGCCTTCGACGGCCGCATAGACCTCGGCTTCGGGCCCGCGCAGGCGGCGCGGCATCTTCTCCGGCATTATCGGCCCATCTGGCAGTTGGTCTAGCGCTTGCTCCACGATACGGATCGACTGGCGCGCCTCTTCCAGCCGCACCAGATAGCGGTCGAAGACATCGCCGTGAGAACCCACCGGAATATCGTAGTCAAATCTGTCGTAGATCGAGTATGGCTTGTCTTTGCGCAGGTCCCAATCGATACCGGCAGCGCGCAGCATTGGTCCGGAGAGACCCCAGTTGACTGAGTCTTCCGCGCTCATCGCCCCGATGCCCTTCGTCCGAGCAGCGACGATCTCGTTCTGCGTCATCAGAACGTCGAGGTCGTTGAGACCTTGTCGCGCGTGGGGTAGCACATCTCTGATCATCTGAACGAAGTTGTCCGGCACGTCCCAGGCGAGACCGCCAGGCCGGAAGTAGCCATACATCATCCGCTCGCCAGTAACTTCTTCGAAGATGTCCTGGATGCGCTCGCGCTCGCGGAAGCCGTACGTGAATGACGTACCGAAGTAACCGAGATCGATGCCAAACGCGCCCAAGAACATGAAGTGGCTTGTGATGCGATTCAGCTCGCAGAGGATGACACGGATATACTCCGTGCGCTCCGGCACCGCCAGCTCAAGCAGCTTTTCGACGGCCATGCAGTAGGCCTGTTCGTTCAGAAACTGAGCCAGGTAGTCCGTTCGGTCCTGAAAGCCGATGGCCGCGCGGTAGTCCATGTTCTCGGAGAGCTTCTCCGCGCCGCGGTGCATATAACCGATGTGCGGTTCGACGTCGACCACCCGTTCGCCATCGATCGTGAGCACCATGCGGAACACACCGTGCGTGCTGGGGTGCTGGGGCCCCATGTTGACATTGATGTCGACGGTTTCGAGTTGCTGTTCCTGCACCATCGCCACGCTCAGAAGAAGATGTTACAGTCGGCAAGCTTCCACTCGCCATCTACTTTCACCAAACGTGCGTACTCGGAGTCCTCGTCAGCCAGCGGGCTCTCTCCGTCTTCGAAGCGTACGATGCCCTCCGGAATGGCTTCGGCGGAATCTTCCGTAAGGTCGCGGACCGTCGCGCCTGTTACGTCGTAGCTGTTACCATCAAGGCCACGTTCCAGATAGGACTGGATGGCACTCTTGGCGATCTGTTCGGGGTCCACGCAGTCATCATTGAGCAGACCGGCGAGCTGCGCTTCATCACCGTCCTCGAACGCCTGAAAGAAGACACGAAAAACGTCCAGTATCGCCGCGTCGTCGCGCCCAACACCGCCGCCTCCACAGGAGACGACGGTGAGCCCAAGCAACGCGACCCCTGCGGTTCGCACAAGCACCGTCATCTTCTCTTTGCTGCTCCGCCAAAGCCTTCTTCAGGCAGCTCGTCCCCTTGCCACTCCTCGATCTCCGCAAGCGGGTTGTCCTTTCGCAGCGGGAAATGGTCCGTCATGTCTTCGGGCAGCAGGAGCGGGACGAGGTGCGGGTGGTCATCGAACATGATGCCAAACATGTCGCGCGTCTCACGCTCATGCCAATTCGCAGCCTTCCAAACCGAGGTCACGGATGCGACGTGTGCGTCGTCCTTGGGCAGGCGCGTCTTGATCACAACGTCATGACCCTTCTCCAAGGACAGTAGCTGATACACAACTTCCAGTCCTTCGTCCTCGTGGTCAACGCCAAACAGGCAGCGCAGAAACTTGAGGTCCAGTCGCGGGTCATCCTTGACGACGGGCATGATCTTCATGATGTCATCGCGTTCGACCTCGACGATCACGTCGGTCATGCCCTGGTAGGCCTCGAGTTTCACGTCGGGAAGGGCCTCAGCTAGGAGGTCCGCGATGCCACCTGCCGGCGGCCGCGGCTTGGCGTCCGCCTCTTCTTCTTCGGACTGGTCTGCCGTCGGGGGGTCTGCAGACGCCTCGGCAGGGGCCTTCTCGGAAGGCTTCTCCGCAGGCGTTTCGGCGCCCTTCTGCTCCTCGGCGGATGCTTCGTCCAGCTGCGACTCCTCGTCGGGCATTAGACCGTGCCGCGCTCCTCCGTGATCTTATGCTGTAGGGCCATGAAGCCGTCGATGAGCGCTTCCGGCCGTGGCGGACAGCCTGGCACGTAGATGTCCACCGGGATAATCTTGTCGACGCCCTGCAGCACCCGGTCGTATCGCGTGTACGGGCCGCCGTTTGTAGCACAGGCGCCCATCGAGATCACCCACTTAGGGTTCGGCATCTGCTCGTACAGCAGCTTAACTGCCGGGCCCATCTTCTTGGTTACGGTCCCTGCGACGATCATCACGTCCGCTTGCCTGGGCGAGGCCTGCGGGAAGATGCCGAAGCGGTCCAAGTCGTAATGGGACATATAGGTCGCGATCATCTCGATCGCGCAGCAGGCCAGACCGAACGTGAGCGGCCAGAGCGATGACTTACGGACGAGCGCCAGGACCGATTCAGTCGGTATCTGCAGCACGCCGGGCAAGACCTGCCGGTACAGCGCCTTGCCGTGATCGACTTCGACCGGCGTGAGGAGGGCGTTCTCCCTCTCGACGCTGGTTTGGGGGCGCTCGGACGGCTGCACTACCTCCGGCGTAGAAGCCGGAGCCTCGGTCGCCTCCGTCTCAGGCGTAGCGGAGGCTGTTTCCTTAGTTACTTCCATTGCAGCACTCCCTTCTTCCAAGCATAAGCCAGTCCACCACCCAGGACGGCGATGAAGAGCACCATCTCATAGAAGGCCGCCTTCCCAACGCTCAGGAACGTCACTGCCCAGGGAAAGAGGAAGACGGCTTCGACATCGAAAATCAGGAAGAGAATTGCGAACAGGTAGTACCGAATGTGAATCTGGCTTCGTATCGGCGCCGCAGCCGGCACCATGCCGCACTCGTAAGAGGTCTCTTTTTGTCGGGATGAGGAGTACGGTGCGAGGAGGCGCGAGCCGATGAGCGCGCTGCCGACGAGGATGAAGCCGATGACGCCAGCCAGCAGGACAGCTACATAGTTGTCCAGCAGGACTTGCACGAGCCTCTACCTCCCCAGCGT
>JADFPV010000131.1 GCA_022562155.1 Chloroflexota bacterium | reverse complement strand
CTGCTTCAGGGTTAGGCACGCTCGTTTCGTCCAGGTCGCGGATCGCTGCAACGATATTCAGGTTCGACGCCCGCCACGACGCGAACGTAACGGTGATGAATGTGAGCGACACGCCGAGGCTGTACGAGATGATCAGGCTTCTGGCCGTGACGTGTGGCTCGATATCGAAGAAGTCACCGAAGATGCGGCCCATGATGTTCGCTATCCCCACGGCCACGAGCACACCTAGCCCCACGCCCACGATCGCGGCGAGCATGTTGTAGGCCATTCCCTCGGAGAGGAACATCTGCATCAGATGGCTGCGCCGCGCTCCCACCGCTCGCGCCATCCCCAGCTCGGATTTCCGCTCCGCTGCCAGCATCACGAAGATCATGACGATCAACAGCATGCCGGAAGCGATCGAAAACAGACCGAAGATGAGGAAGAATGTGGTCATGATGTTGCCGACCAGCTCAAAATCCTCGATCAGGTCGCGCTTCACGTCATAGACCGAAAGCGCCGCGCGCTCGAACGAAGCTTCAGCGATCGCGGCGTCTAGACTTAGCACCACATCCTCTGTCAGATCCAGGCCGGACCGGACTCCACCGTCGTTTGAGATCGCAATGAAGTTCACCTCGCCGGGCCGGTTAAACAGTAGCTGGAGTGTGTCAAGGCGCGTAACCAGCCCCTCCTTCGCGTCGAAATCACCGATGCCGGTGACGACCTTATCTTCGACGATGGCCGTGATCGTGAAATCGTAAGGTTCGCTCTGCACGAAGATCTGGATGGTGTCTCCGGCCGCCGTGTCTAAGGCGTCGGCGGCGCTCTCGTTCATGAACGCTTCGTCCGGCGCCAGCGAGGCCACGTCGAGTAGTTCCCCACTCTTCGCGTCGATGACGTCCGGGAAGCCGTCCAGCGACGTGGTATCAAGTCCGACGAAGTTGACGATCGGTTCGCTCTGCCGGCTCCTCGCGTTCACGATCGGCACGTCGCTGCGCAGGATCGGGAGGAAGCCGTCGATCCTGGCATCCGGGTCCGCCTCGATCGCTTCGCGGAATCTGGTGCTCAGGCTCTCCTGGATAGTCGAGTCGATCTCGCGCGGCGGCCCTTCACGCTCGGCCGCCAATTGCACCCATTCATCAACGTGGCCCAGCATCGAATAACCCTGCGCGGTCAGGCTCCGGTCGACGGTATCTCCCGTCGTGAACGCCGCAGCGATGATCAGTGTGCTTAGCATCAGGCCCAGGATGATCAGTGTCGTTTGCGCCCGGCGACGCGGCATGTTTCGGAGTCCCATGAGGAACATCACCCGCGACCGCAAGACAACATAGAGAACGACGCTCAGCGCCACGCCGAGGATGCCGAGCAGCACCCACATGATGAGCGTCATCGAAAGCCCGAAGAGGCTGTCCATCGTCTTAAGGGCCGACGGTCCTTACGCGCCGCTCATCCACGGTCGGGCCGTCTAGCCTCTGGCCGGCTCTGCGGGCGGCGTTGACCCGGCCGGACGGAGCGGAAGGCGGCTAAGGGTGCCACTTCGATGTCCTTGCGCCAGGGCCCAGTAGCGGCGTCCGGCGTGCCATCGCGACTCGTCGCTTCCTCCTTGACGATCAGGCCGTCCCTCATCTGGATGATCCGGTGGGTGCGCTCCGCCACCTCACGCGCGTGCGTAACGATCACAAACGTCTGGTTCTGTGTGGCGTTCAATTCGTTCATCAGGTCCATGATCTCTTCCGCGTTCGCGCTGTCCAGGTCGCCTGTCGGCTCGTCGGCCCACACGATCGCCGGATCGTTCACTAATGAGCGCGCGATCGTGACGCGTTGGCGCTGGCCTCCCGAGAGCTCCGCAGGCCTGTGCGACGCCCAGTCGCCAAGTCCAACGCGCTCGAGTGCCGCCAGCGCGCGCTCACCGGCCTCGCGTGTCCCCACGCCGCCGACGAGGAGCGGCAACTCCACGTTCTCCACGGCCGAGAGCACGGGAAGCAGGTTGTAAAACTGGAAGACGAACCCCATCCGGTGCGCGCGGTACTCCGTCTTACGATTATCCGAGAGATTATTGATGTCCACGCCTTCGATCAGAATGCGTCCGCCATCTACCGAATCGAGACCGCTCAGGCAATTCAGCAGCGTCGTCTTG
>JADFPV010000037.1 GCA_022562155.1 Chloroflexota bacterium | reverse complement strand
AGTCCTTTCGAGAAGCAGAACGTGACCGAGTCGGCGTGCTGCGCGAGCGCCGCCGCCGGCACGCCGAGCGCGATCGCTGCGTTGAAGATGCGCGCGCCGTCCAGATGGACAACGATGCCATACTCACGGGCCAGCGCCGAGACTTGCGCCATCTCATCGACAGTGAGCACTCCGCCGCCGCAGCGGTTGTGTGTGTTCTCCAAGCAGATAACGGCAGTTCGCGGAGCGTGGACGTTGTCAGGCCGTATCGCCTCTTCGACGGCCGCCAGATCCAGCATGCCGTGGTCGTCGTTCGGCACCGTCCGCAGCTCGACCGAGCCGAGCGCCGTAACGCCGCCCGCCTCGTAGTGCAAGACATGCGCCTCGCTACCAACGATCGCTTCGTCGCCGCGGCCGCAGTGCGAGAGGAGACTGGCTAAGTTGCCCATCGTACCGCTTGCAACGTAGACCGCGGCCTCCTTACCCATCAGGTCCGCCGACATCCGCTCCAGTCGCTGGACCGTGGGGTCCTCGCCGTGGACGTCATCGCCAACCTCGGCCTGCGCCATCGCGTCGCGCATGGCGGGCGTTGGAAGCGTGACTGTGTCGCTTCTCAGGTCGATGATGCTTGTCATGGACATAATCGCTCTCGCTCCCGTATTCTAACAACGCCCTCCGAGGGGGCAAGCGCGCGGGCCAATGTCGACGACAGCTGACGGCTTGACAGGCGTGCAATAATGGGGATGGTGGTAGGTTCCCCACGCGGGTCTAGTCCTCAGGTTACCCCTGGCCCGGAGTCGACATGGGTTCGACACATCAGTTGCTGGTGCTCAGTCCAGACAGCGCCATCCTACAAGCAGTAAGTAGCTCCGCATCGTCGCTCGGCCACGACATGCTATCCGCCCGCAGCCCGGCGGAAGCGCAACGGGCGCTGAGCCGCGTGCAGGTGGGCCTGATCTGTCTGGACAGCGTGATCCCAGAGAGCGAACTCGAAGAACTCTGGCGATGGCTGGCGTCGGACCGACGACGTTCGACACCTCCCATAGTGTTAATGGCCCCTTCATCCGCCATCGCAGTGGCATCCACGCTCCCCAGTTTCTTCCGGCGGAAGCGGGATGGCCTAGTGACGAAACCGATCGACACGGCAAGTCTGGCTCGCGAGATCGCGCGCGTCCTGGACGAGAGGTCTGGCGAAGAGGCTGGCGGCTTGCTGCGCGTCGGCTCTGTCAGTCTGGACAGAACGAGCCAGCAGATCCTGTTTGACCGCGGCGCGACAATCGACCTCACGCCGACAGAACTTCGCCTTGTCGACGCCCTAATGGAGTGCGCCGGCGAGTATCTCGCAACGGACATGCTCTTGCGGCAGGTGTGGCACTTCCCACCCGAAACGGGGGGCGCGGAGATCGTACGAGCACACGTGAGCAACATTCGCCGTAAGCTCCGGGCCCGAGGCGAAGACCCACAGCTTCTACGTACGATTCCCTATCGGGGCTACGCGTTCGTCGAGACCTCACAATAGTCCGAAGCTAGATCGAATCTGTTTCGCGCCCACATCAGGCGTAATCAGGGACTTCCCTTATGTCGCTCTGTCCGCCCACTCGGAACAATGTAGCTGCTGAGGAGCGTAGGAGGTTACGTGAACACCTCCAAGGATTGAGCGATGACGATCACCGCCACGTTCGCGAAGCAGATCACCGTCCCATCTGCCGTCTGGCAGGTCGCGCTGACGGCAGTTTGCGTTGCTGTACTGGCCGCGCTCGCGGTCCCGCTGCTCGCCGCCGAACCTGGACCCCTAACGCCAGACGAATCGCTGTACATCTCAGAAGGCCTCAATATCGCGGAGGGCAAGGGGTTCACCTACTCGACGGGCGAAGCCGTGAACCATCGCGGGCCGCTCTTTCCGGCGCTGCTGGCCGCCGACTTCGCCATCGGCGGCTTTTCGCTTGAGAACGCCTACGTCGTTCCAAAGCTTTTCGCGCTGGGTAGCGCCGTACTCCTCCTCGCGATCGGCTGGCGCTTCTTCGGACGCGAGACAGGCCTGCTGGCAGCAGCCTTAGCGCTCGCGTCTTCGTTACTGAACGTGACCGGCTCCAGCCTGTTTCTTGACGGGACCCAGACCTTCTTCCTGTTGCTCGCTCTGCTGCTCATGCATCCAGCGCTGTTGGAAGGGAAGCCGTTACTGGCCGGACTGGCCGGGGCGGCGCTCGGCCTCGCGATGCTGACGAAGGAGTCTGCGCTGCTCTGGCTGCCGCTGCCGTTCCTGGCTGTGCTGCTGCTCGGCCCCGCGGTGCGCCAGCCGGGCAAACTGCTCGCGGCGTATGGCGCCGGGTTCCTAGTTATCGCTGGCTGGTGGTGGCCATACGTCTTCGCCGTCACAGGCGACGTCTATCTCCTCGGCGGGTCCTGGACGGCCGAGCTGTGGCTGGCCGCCAGCGCGATCGCTGTCGCATCCTTCGCGGCGGCGGCATCGATTGGTCTGTCGCAACGCGACGCGCCCGTCAGACCAGGGCCGGCGGGCCGTTGGGCCATCACAGGCGGCCTCCTGCTCATCTGGGGCATGCTGTTCATCGCCGGGATGGAGCGGACCTCCGGCTGGGACTTCCCGCCACACTACTTCACAAACGTTCCCGAATACACAAGCGGGGTATTGGCCACTTGGGTACAGCCGCTGCCGTTAATCGCGATGGCCTGGGTCTACGTAGCCTACCGCGCGTACAAGGGCTCGCTCGGCGACCGGCTGCTCCTGCTGGGACTCTTGCTCTTCTTGCCGTTCGCGCTCTTCGTGGCGAACCGCTCCCTGCCCATCCGCGACATGCTGCCGCTGGTCTACCTGTCCTACATGGCCCTCGGCCGGAGCGCCGTCGATTTCGCCCGCTGGCTGGCGCAGGGCGTGCGACAGGGTTTCGCCCCGGCCATCGGCGGCGCGATCGCGGTCGCTGTCCTCGCCGCGGCGTTCGGCTGGTTCGCTCTGGAGGAGACGCAGCGCTTCGCGAGCGACCAGGACAGCTTCGACGCTT
Organism: Chloroflexota bacterium; assembly: GCA_022562155.1. Classification (GTDB taxonomy): domain Bacteria; phylum Chloroflexota; class Dehalococcoidia; order DSTF01; family RBG-16-68-14; genus SZUA-185. Next base: position 25,691 of record JADFPV010000037.1, on the reverse strand, counting down.
CGACCGTACAGCAGAGCAACTGGGACAACCCGCTCGCGCTCGAAACCGCGGCCTGGATCGAAGAACACATCCCGGCAGGCACGCCGCTCATGTCAGGCCGGCTCTACTCCACACACCTCTACGCGATGACGGGCGCCGCGTACCCGCTGTGGCAGTTGCCCACGGTGCGCGTCGACATCGACCAGAGCGCGCTGGGGCTGTCGCGCGCCGGCACGCTCTCCCGTTGGGAGGACCACCTGCTGCCGTCCGGCGTCGCCGAGCCATGGCTCTACCTGCGACGCTATCCCAGGCAGGGCTACTACGTCGCGCTTTCGGAGCGAGACCTGATGGCCGGCCTGAACGAGCACGATATCGGGTACCTGATCCTCACCGGCGACGACGCCGGCCTCAGCTCGCTCAGCCTGCTGCCGTATTTCGAGAACCATCCTTACTTCACGCACATAGAGTCGTTCGTCGCGGACGAGACGAACCAGACGCACATCTTCCAGGTCGCGGGCTCATTCGACGAGCCGACCAACCCGCCGGCGCTCGTCAACGGCACGACCGTCGAGGCGCTCGAAGACAAGCTCGGGGCGGAGCGCGCCACGGAGCTGCTGAAGGGCCTGAGCCCCGGCGGCTACGCGACCAGCTCTGCCTACGCCGCCGTCCGACCGCCGGTGGCGGTTCGACCGCCGCAGCAGTAAGCGCGCCGCGACTCGCACCAGCAGAGTTCGTTTTGCAGAATCGCCTTTCTGACCTGATCTTATGGTCAGTACCGAATCTAGGAAACCGCACTCTCGTTGCCATAACGTAAGCGCGTCCCGCCCCGAACAGCTACACTCCGAGCCGCAACGCTATCTTAGCGGACGCGCCTGACAGCTAGAACACCGCCCCGGCGCTTGACAACGTCGGTGAACCATGTATACTAGCGTCCGACTGGTGGAGTAACCCTCCACATACTGACAACCCCGTATAGCGTCTTCACCCCGCCATTTGAAGACAGCATGTTGTAGCGCGTCGGCTCCTGGGGAGCCGCTTGTCGCACTGCTTCCGATGTACAGAATCGGACAGCGGCCGGCTTGTTTTTGGGGAGGAAACGCAGCATGAAACGATCCATAGTTGTTCTTGCGGCGCTGGCGGTGAGCCTGCTGGTGATGTTGTCTGTGGCGGGCGTGGTCCGGCCGTCGTCCATCGCGCCCGGCGGCGGCACCGCAAATGCAGCTGGGGTCCCCCTGATAGGTATGGTGGCTGATGACGCCACCGACTCGGTGATCGTATTTGAAGCGGGTGGGAATACCGTCCTAGGGGCCGTGCCCATCGGATCTGGGAGCGCGATTGGCGACTGCTCTATCACGGCGGACCAGACCCTCGCCTTCGCGACTAAGTTCAATGGCAGGGTACGCGTGATCGACCTGAAGACGTCGCCGCCCAGCCTAGCCACGGGAATCAATTCGATCCCAATCTCCAACAATGGCGAAGACACCTCGATCAGCCCCGACCAGCAGTTCCTGGTGGTAGCGGATGGCAGCCTTAATCAGCCGATCTCAGTAATCAACATCGCTACCCGGACGCAGATCAGCACCTTGTTCTTAGGTCACGACACCAACTCGGTGGAGGTCCTTAGCGACGGCTCTGTGCTGGCGACTTCGATTAACACTGGCAGGGTGCGCCGGCTCACGATCGACGGCGCCGGCAACTTGACGGACACGGGCGAAGTGCTGAGCGTCGGTGGACCGAACAATGTGTTCGGCGCACCTAGCGCCACGTCGGGCATAGTTATCACGCGCTTTCCCGACCAGATTAGATCGTTTACTATCCCGGGCCTCGCGTTGGTCGACACTCGTAATCTGTCCGGGTCTTTCGGGATCTCTGGCTTGGTGAACCCCGCGGGAGACCGAGTCTATGCGCGGGTCAACAGCGTCATAGATGTCTTTAGCTATAACTCCGCCACTGGCGCACTGGGCGCCGCGCCGCTGTTTAGCATCCCGATCTCTAGCACTCTGACATTCTTTGGAATGGACCAGATGGCGATCACACCGGACGGCACGAAGCTCTACGTGTCGCAGCCGGGTGCGTTGAAGGTGTATAACGCGAACACCGGTGCCTTCATCACGTCGATCACACACCCGGGCATCATCCGGCCGACAGGCGTGTGTTTCGCCTCTGGTGTCGCACCTCAGCCCCAGGGCGAACTCACCGTCATCAAGAATGTCATTAACGACCACGGCGGCACGGCCCTGCCGGGCGATTGGACGATGGACATCACGGGTACGAACGTCTCCAGCACCGGCTTCCCCGGCCAGTCCGGCTCAGGCGTCACCGTCACCCTGGATGCTGGCGCATACAGCGTCGCCGAGAGCGGCGGCCCATCAGGCTACGCAGCCAGCTTCTCCGCCGACTGCTCCGGCACCATCGCCACCGGCGAGAGCAAGACCTGCACCATCACCAACAACGACATCGCGCCGCAGCTCACCATCATCAAGAACGTCGTCAACGACCACGGCGGGACCGCCCTGCCGGGCGCTTGGACGATGGACATCACCGGTACCGATGTCTCCCCGAACAACTTCCCCGGCCAGTCCGGCGGAGGCGTGACCGTCACCCTAGACGCCGGCGCGTACAGCGTCGCCGAGAGCGGCGGCCCGTCCGGCTACGCAGCCAGCTTCTCCGCCGGCTGCTCCGGCACCATCGCCATTGGCGGGAGCAAGACCTGCACCATCACCAACGACGACATCCAGCCTTCACTCACCATCATCAAGACCGTCGTCAACGACCACGGCGGCACCGCCACAGCAAGCGACTGGACGATGGACATCACCGGCACCAACGTCTCCAGCACCGGCTTCGCCGGCCAGGAAGGCCCTGGTGTCAAAGTTACCCTCAACGCCGGCGCCTACAGCGTCGATGAGAGCGGCGGCAACCCGAACTACACGAAGAATCTCTCCGCCGATTGCTCCGGCGCCATCGCCGTCGGCGAGAGTAAGACCTGCACCATCACCAACAATGACATCGCGCCGCAGCTCACCATCATCAAGAACGTCATCAACGACCACGGCGGTACCGCTGCCGGGCGCTTGGACGATGGACGTCACTGGCACCGATGTCTCCCCGAACAACTTCCCCGGCCAGTCCGGCGGAGGCGTCACCGTCACCCTCGACGCCGGCGCCTACAGCGTCGCTGAGAGCGGCGGACCGTTTGGCTACGCAGCGAGCTTCTCCGCCGATTGTTCCGGTACCATCGCCATCGGTGGGACCAAGACCTGCACCATCACCAACGACGATATCCAGCCTTCACTCACCGTTATCAAGCAAGTCGTCAACGACCACGGCGGAACGGCCGTCCCCGGCGATTGGACGATGGACATCACGGGCACTGATGTCTCGCCCAACAACTTCCCCGGCCAGTCCGGCGCAGGCGTGAAGATCGGCCTCGACGCCGACTCATACAGCGTCACCGAAAGCGGCGGCCCATTTGGGTACGCAGCTAGCTTCTCCGCCGATTGCTCCGGCACGATCGGCGTCGGGGAGAGCAAGACCTGCACCATCACCAACGATGACATCGCGCCGGAACTCACGGTCATTAAGACCGTCATCAACGACGATGGTGGAACCGCCACAGCAAGCGATTGGACGATGGACATCACGGGAACCGATGTCTCAAGCACCGGCTTCCCAGGCCAAGAGGCTCCTGGAGTCACCATCACCCTCGACGCCGGCGCCTATAGCGTCGACGAGAGCGGTGGTATCGCCAACTACAAGAAGAGTCTCTCAACTGACTGCTCAGGCACGATCGGCATCGGCGAGAGCAAGACCTGCACGATCACCAACGACGATAACGTCCCACTCCTAGGCAAGGGGCTGATCTTGATGAACGTGTGGTTGACACGCCAAGGTGACAAGATCCCTCCGGCCGACTGTCTAAGCGGAGACGATATCGCTGCCTTGGCCGAAGCGCTCGATCACCCGATCGCATCGCCTGATCCGAAGGATCCGTCCCAACCACAACAGTTGGCTGCGTTCGAGTTTGAGATGCACTATGACGCGACGAAGGTCTGCGTGACTCTCACGGAAGGCGCAGCATGGACGGCGGCCGGAGCGGTCTGCTTCGTCGAGGACTCTAATACCAAGCCGCAGCTAGAGGGTGTTGCGCGCATCGGCTGTGTGACCGCAGGCAAGGGCCACAACATCAACGAGTTGGAACCGCTCGCACTTATCAGCATCTATCCCCAGCCTGAGATCTACTCACAGGCCAAGCCGAACCAAAACAACGGCGTCGTCGTCCAGGTCAACAATGTGAACTGTGATCTGAGCGACGAGCAGGGCCAAGCGATCCCAATCTCCGGATGTCATGACGTCGCGGTCACGTTCCGCTACCTGGAAGGTGATGTGAACCCCAATTGCGTGGTGGACGCCGCGGACATTCAAACCATTGCGTTCCGATGGGGCGTAGCGAAGGGCAGCCTAATCTACAACGACTTCCTCAACCTGGAGCCGTCTGGCGCGCAAGCGGACGATGACATCGACATCAACGACCTCCAGTTCGTTTACGGGAGATTCGGAAGCACCTGTGACGACCCGCACCCGCCGCAGGAACCGGTGAACCCGCTGCCGTAACGGGAGCGAAGCTGTCCACGCTTGACAATTTCTGACGGCGCTGTATACTAGCGTCCGTCTGGTGGCGTGGCGTGAACTGACGCATTCCTCAATGCGATCCCCGCCCACGCCGAAGCCCAAGGGGGTATGGCTGTGCAACGAACACTGGCGGCCCGGCGGAGATTCCTTGCCGCGCTAGGCTTCGTGGCGCTCATTGTTGTCGCAATCCTTGTCATCAGTGGGCCCTCGGCAGAGCCCGTGTCCGCGAATCCGCTATCCGGAATGACTTCGGTGAGCGCCGGAGAGGCCCACACCTGCGCCGTGTCCACCGAAGGCGTGGTCAAGTGTTGGGGCGACAACACGTACGGGCAGCTCGGCAATGGAACCGCTCCCAGCGCGTTTCCGGTAGAAGTTAATGGTCTACCTCCGGTGGACCAGGTGTCGGCGGGACACAATCACACATGCGCTCTTACGACCACTGGCGGCGTCAAGTGCTGGGGCCGCAGCGACTCCGGCCAGCTAGGTGACGGCGGAGTGTCCCCAGGGGGTAGCACACCGGTCGACGTAGTCGGCCTGGGTAGCGGCGTCGTGGCGTTGGCTTCAGGAGGCTGGCACACCTGCGCGATTACTGCGGCCGGCGCGGTCAAGTGCTGGGGAAGTGATAGCTTCGGCCAGCTGGGGGGCGCAGCGACCGAATCTTGTTTTGAACAGCTTTTCCCGGGTCCGGTGCCGTGTAGCGCAGTCCCCATCGATGTCGCTGGAATTGCCGGTGGCGCCATCGACGTCGCGGCGGGATTCTCGCACAGTTGCGCGGCGATGGCCGGCGGCGGCGTCAAGTGCTGGGGACGCAACCACACTGGACAGCTTGGAGACGGAACGTTTTTGGATCGTGACACGCCGGTTGACGTTGGTGGCCTGAGCGACAGCATTGTCGAAGTCTCAGCCAGCTTCTGGCACACGTGCGCACTCAACTCCAGCGATGGTCTGGAGTGCTGGGGCGCGAACTTCTCTGGCCAGCTCGGTGATGGAACTCAGCTGAACCGCACTCAGGCTGTAGACGTGTCAGGAATGACTTCGGGTGTTGCGGCTGTGGAATTGGGCTATCAACACTCCTGCGCGATCTTGCTCGCGGGGACGGTCAGATGCTGGGGAGATGGTGCCCTCCGCCAGCTAGGCACGAATGTAGATCAGAGTAGCCTGCCCTTAGATGTAACAGGCATCAACGACGTGATTTCCATCTCAGGTGGAGATCAACACACCTGCGCCGTGACGGCAGCCGGCTCCGTCTACTGCTGGGGCTTCAACCTGTTCGGCCGCCTCGGAGACGGCACCGGGATCAACTTCAGCGCACGCCCCGTTCCGGTGTTGCCACTGGGCAGCAGCGCCGTGACTATTACATCTGGCCTTGGCTCTTTTGCTGATGGGCCATTCAACTGCGTAGTAACAACAGCCAGCGCGGCCAAGTGCTGGGGCGACAATACTTACGGGCAGCTGGGCAGGGGCTTGGGTACTGGCGGTACAACACCATTGGAGGTTAGTGGACTCGGCTCAGGAACCGTAGATGTGAGCACTAGCGGCACTTCACGCCATGCGTGCGCGGTAACCAGCGCAGGAGGAGTCAGGTGTTGGGGCATCAATGGCGCCGGCCAGCTTGGTATCGACTCAGACGCTGGACCTGAAACATGTCCTGGACCAACGCCTTGCAGCAGAATTCCGCTGGACGTTGTCGGGCTGACAAGTGGCGTGGCTTCAGTAGCTATTGGGGAGAGCCACACGTGCGCAGTCACGACAGCTGGCGGGGCGAAGTGTTGGGGTGCGAACAATCGGGGACAGGTCGGTGACGGCACACAGGTCAGAAGGTTAACGCCAGCGAACGTCGCTGGACTCGCCACGAGTGTAGCGTCCATCAGTGCCGGGGCGGCTCATTCGTGTGCCGTGACCACAGACGACGGAGTCAAGTGCTGGGGCGACAACGGGATCGGCCAGTTAGGGGACGGCACACTCAGCGGCCGCACCACACCTGTCGACGTCTCGGGCCTGACCAGCGGCGTTGCCGCCGTGGCTGCAGGACAGAACCACACGTGCGCCCTCACCACCACGGGCGGCGTCAAATGCTGGGGGAGCGGCCCGCTCGGATCCGAGACCACGGAATTGTGTTTCGTCTCCGGTGAGTTTGTTCCTTGTAGCACTACGCCCGTGGACGTCTCGGGCCTGACCAGCGGGGTGGCCGCTGTATCATCAGGAGCTTCTCACGCTTGCGCGCTCCTGGCGACTGGAGCCGTCAAGTGCTGGGGATCGAACGGGAGCCGCCTGGGTGACGGCTCTCTTGAAGATAGTCTTGTCCCAGTCAACGTCGTGGGGCTCAACGAACCTCAAGCCGCGGTTTCTGCTGGCGCCACACAGACATGCGCACTCAGTGTCACCGGAGTGGTCTCGTGTTGGGGGCGCCAGGCTGGACTGCGGGAAATTCGTGGCCACGTCTCGCCCGTCCTCGTAGTCGACGCCAGTGCGAAGCCAACGCCGACGTTCACGCCGTGCGCACCCGAAGGCTGCCCCACCGCAACCAACACTCCGACGCCAACTCCAACACCATTGCCGGGACCCCAGTCGGAGATGTTGCTCAATATCAAGGGAGGCTCCTGCAACGATAGCGAACGGCCGACGACCTGCGACGTCCTGGTCGGCGGAGAGTTCCTGTTATCGGTCGACGCGGTCGCTGTGCCATCGTCCGGTTACATTCTGATGCAGACGTTCGTGTACTTCGGTGGGGAGTTGACATACAACCCCACCCAACTCGCCATACAGGAGATCAGATGGCCAGAATGCCAATCCAGCACAGCACTCCGCGCTCAGGTCGACAACACCCTTCCACCAGTTTCGGGGGGTAATAACACAGACGAAGCCGTGAACCACGGCTGCCTGACCGGCCTCTTCTCCCAGCCGCTCAGTATGTACGTTGGCAACCTGGTCGAGATGTCTTTCACGTGCTCAGCCGAACCAACGAGCAACAAGATCGACCTCCTCCCCATGGGGGACCCGCACGATTCAACATCTATAGCTAGCACCAGCGGCAGCAAGTTCACGGTCCGTCTGTCGGAAGCGCAGAATGACACTGTATTCCCGAAACTCAGCGGGCTGACCGTGAACTGCGTCGAATCGACAGCGGTCGGCGGCGTCGCGCTGGATAGCGAGCTGGCGCCGTTGGGCGCGCTGGAGGCCGGCGAGCAGCGGAGCCGGGTTTGGGGTAGTTGGCTAGCAGGCGCTCTGGTAGTGCTTCTTGGCCTCGTTCTCGTATCGGCGATGGTCGACCGACGGCTGCGCTCTCGTTCGTAGCTACGCTCTTAGGCGCTTGACAATTTCCGGCCGCGCAGTACACTAGACGGGTCTGGTGGCCGCCGAGGCCCGATTCTCTAGCCTTGCACTACCCCACTGAGGCTTGGTGGCCAGAGGGGAGTTGGAGTTGTGCGCTCAGCATTGGCCTGCGCGCCGGGACGATATCTGATCGCCCTAGGTGTTGGCGTCGTGGCATTGGTCTTCGCTAGTACGCTGCTCTGGCCGAATAGCCCAACACGAGCAGCTGTTCGGCCGCCAGAACACTCGGCGACGTATGCCGCCGGGGCACATGGCCAGGACGCCGATTACGCGCCCCATGGGAAGGTCGCTGGCGAAGTCACAGAAGCGATGTACGGCTCGCGGACGATATCGGTCATCGTAACGCTCGCCGGCAAGCCGGCGCCCCCACGCAGCGGTAGCCAATCTATCGACATAGCGGCCTTGGCGAACAGCATTGAGGAGAGCGCCGCTCGTGTCCTGGAGTCCATACCCCCTGGTGACTTCGCGCTCGTTCGTCAATACAGCGTCGTGCCGGCGCTGGCGGGGGACGCGACGCCGGCGGGAGTGTGGGCCTTGGCGGCGCACCCAGACGTCCTCCATGTCGGTCTGAACCGCGAGGTACGCGCTGACCTGGCGCAGGCCGTGCCCCTGATCGGCGCCGATGATGTCCACAGCCTCCTCGGTGTCACCGGCGAAGGCGTCGTGGTTGCTGTACTCGACTCTGGCATCGATACGGACCACCCGTTGCTCAGCGGCGATCTGAACCATCAGGCGTGCTTCCTGGACTCAGGGGCATGCCCCGGCGGCGGCACCACTGGGCCATCGGCCGAGGACGACGCCGGCCACGGCTCGCACGTCAGCGGTATCATCACCTCCACCGGCCCGCCCGTCGGGGTCGCACCGGATGCGCTCATCGACGCCTTCAAAGTGCTCGACAATTCTGGCTTCGGCAGTTTCGCCAACGTGCTGGCAGCTTACGACGACATCATCCTCAATCACCCCGAGGTTGACATCATCAACATGAGCCTCGGTGACGGCGGGAGCTATCCTCCCGGCGTCTGCGATGGCTTCGTACCGGCGCTCACCACCGCCGTCAGTATCACGCGGGCAATGGGCATGACTAGCTTCGCGGCATCGGGCAACAACGGCTCGAAAACCGGCATCGGCTACCCGGCCTGCATCAATGACATCGTGTCGGTCGGTGCCGTCTATGATGACGACGTTGGAGTTCAGAACTGGTTGCCGACATGTTTGGACGCAGCGACGACGGCGGACCAGGTGGTCTGCTTCTCGCAGTCCAACATCTCCCTCGACCTCCTCGCCCCCGGTTCAAGGATCGACTCGACGGTCCCCGGCGGCGGCCTCGCCAACTTCTCAGGTACGTCCATGGCCTCGCCTGCCGCGGCCGCTGTAGCGGCCCTGCTCTTGGAGAGTGAGGCCCTCCTGTCGCCGGTAGACGTCGAAGCGCGACTGAAGGAGACCGGTGTCCCGGTGACTGACGCCGGCAACGGCGTCACGACCTGCCGGGTGGATGCGTACGAGGCGGTAGTCAACGATGGCGGGCCCATCTGCGCATCGGCAGGGCCGCCGCCGCCCGTAAACGATGACTTCGTGGACGGTGTTCTTATTTCGGAACCGCTACCGTACGCAAACACACAGTTCACCGGCGGCGCCACTACGGAGACCGGCGAGCCTGCCCCCTGCGGCGGCATCGCCGCTACCGTCTGGTATGCCTTCACTCCAAGCAGCGACCAGGCCCTGATCGCCGACACCTTCGGCAGCGGCTACGACACGGTGCTGGCCGTCTATACTGGGCCCAGTGTCGACTCCCTGACCTTGGTCAGCTGCAACGACGACTTCTCCGGCCCGCAATCGCGCGTGCAGTTCTCGGCGAACGCCGGAACCACCTACCATGTTCAGCTCGGTGGCTTCTTCGGCGCTGCCGGTAGCCTCACCTTTAGCCTCAACACGTTTGTCGTTCCCACTTGTCCAGCATCCCCCACATTCTCCTTCTCGGTTCCTGACCCGTTGGGGGACGCCTTTGGCTCCGGCTCTCCCAACCACGACATCACCTCCGTGGCTGGTGATGGGGACGTCGACACCTTCTGCCTCACGGTCGAGTTCGACGGGCCGGTCGACCCCGCCGACGCCGGCACCGGCCAGGAAGTGGCAGGCGCGATCGAGTTTGACGTCGATCAGGACCCCTTCACGGGCTTCTCGCCATTCATGGACATTTTCTGTGCCAGTCCATCCGACCTGGGCGTTGAAGCCAGCCTGAGCATGTTCGACGTGAGCGGCGGCTTTGGCCTGCTTGATGGCGTACCGATACCCGTGGTGTTCAACACAACTTCGTTTACTGCCATCATCCCACTGGCGCTCATCGGCGGCGATAGCGCCTTCCATTTCGGTATGGTGCTGGGCTCCATCTTTGAGCCTACTGACTGCGCTCCCGAAGACGGAGGCTGCATCTCGGCGCCTGACGGCACCGCATGCGTATTGCCGCCTACACCGACCCCCACCGATACACCGACACCGACACCGACACCCACGCCGCCGGTCTGCCCAACTGCAGGCAACGACGGCTTTGAGGCGGGCGTGGTCGACGTGAACGCGATCCCGTGCTGGACGGTGGTCGACCAGGCGGGTGGCTTCGGCAGTTGGTGCACCCAGGCGGGCGTCACTCCGCCGCAGGGCTCGTGCTCCGGCAGTGGCGCGACAGTGGCCGCTCCGCCGGAAGGAACGCAGGCGGCGATGACAAACCAGGGCGGCCCGGGCTCTCACATGCTGTACCGATGCCTGGTTCCGCCTCTGGACTTCCTCAGCTTCGAGCTGTACATCAACAACGAAAACGGCACGTTCTATAGCCCGCCCACGCTCGACGTGGACGTCTTCCCCAACCAGCAGTTCCGGGCGGATCTGGTCACGCCAGCCGGTATCGGCGCCGATCCGTTCACCGTGGCGCCGCTGGATATCCTCCTCAACATCTACCAGACGCAGCCCGGCGACCCACCGGTGTCCGGCTACACTACGGTCACGGCGGACGTCAGCTCCTACGTGGGTCAGACTGTCTGCCTGCGCTTTGGGGAGGTGGAAAACCAGTTCTTCTTCCACGCCGGTGTCGACGACGTGCGGTTCAGCGAGACGCCACCGCCCACGCCTACCGCTACGCCAACGCCCACGGTCACGCCGACGCCCACGATTACGCTGACGCCTACGAATATTCCTACACCAACCGATACGCCTACCCCGTCGGCCACTCCCATCGGCTGCGACGCGCCGCCCTGGGACTGGGACCCGCTGAGCTGCTTCAGTCCCGAAAGCCTCTGGCACCAAGAGACCGCCGCGTCGATCTCCGGAATGTCGGGAGGCATGCTGGCCTTCAACACAGGCTGCACGGGGCCTGGCGTCACGGGCTGCACGTTCTCTACCGGCAGCGCCGTGTCCGGCCGAGCGGTCTCGCCAACGCTGAGCGTGCCCTCCGGCGGCATCCTTACATTCAAGACGGCTCGATCGACCGAGAACGCCTGTGAAGTATGGGACCGTACCTTTGTGCTGTACTCGACGAATGGCGGAGGGAGCTTCGTGCCGCTGGATCTGCTAGCCGGTTCAATAACGCCCGGCGGCCAGTTCCTTGCGGCTGGGGGCGAGATCTGTGGTGAGTCGCTGACGGCACAGATAGTAACCGTTCCTTTACCGCCTGGCATTACGAACATCGCCTTCGACTTCGACTCGATAGACAGTGGCATCAACGACTTCGCCGGCCAGTTCATCGATGACGTGGACGTGGAGGCCTGCGCGCCCGATAAGGTGCCGGGCGGCGATGAGTGCGGCACGCCAACGCCGACTCCGACGCCATGTCCTACGGATCAAGTTCCGGTTGGCGGAAGCTGCGCCACATTCACGCCGACGCCGACGCACACATCGACAGCAACGCCGTGCCCTGATGACAAGGTGCCGGTCGGTGCCGGTTGCGGCACCCCAACACCCACCCCCACGCCGTGCCCTCCAGACAAAGTGCCGGTGGGTGCCGGCTGCGGCACCCCAACGCCCACACTCACACCGGGCGGCCCTGAGATGCTACTCACCATCAAGGGCGGGGACTGCGACGATCCTGCGCGTCCGACGACGTGCGATGTTCCTATCGAAAACAAGTTCACCTTATCCGTCGATGCTGTGGTAGCTCCCCCGATTGGCTACATCCTGATGCAGACGTTCATCCACTTCGGCCCTGACCTGATCTACCAACCGATGCCGACCGCGTTCGACGAGATCTCTTGGCCGGACTGCGATGAGACGTTCGCTGTCCGAGAACAATTCCCATCGAACGAATATGTCAACCAGGGATGCGTCAGCGGGCTTCCGCCGATACCGATCAGCCATTACGTTGGCAACGTCGTGGAGCTCTCTTTTGCCTGCTCGAGTAGTCCCAGCAGCACCGAGGTGCAGCTCCTGCCGTACCTAGATCCAGTCGCCATCACGTCTGGCGCGCTCTTCCAGTTCTCAGTCGATGTGCGATTCATCCCCAGAGTCAGCAACCTCACTGTGAACTGTGTCGCTCCGCCCACGCCGACGGATACGCCTACGCCACCGCCCTTCCCCAAGATGTCCATGCTTCCGGCGCTGCAGAACGTCTTCCTGACGCGTCAGGGCGCCAAGATCCCGCCGGCTGACTGCCTGGCTGGCACACCCACGGGCCTGCTTGAGGATCTGAGCCAAGCGATCGACTCTCCTGACCCCAAGGCCCCGAGCGCTCTCCAGCAGCTCGCGGCCTTTGAGTTCGAGGTGCACTACGACGCCACTAAGGTCTGCGTCGACCTGACCTTGGGTGACGCGTTCGCCGCGGCTGGAGCCATCTGCATCGTCGAGGACGACGAGCCGGACTCCAAGCCGCAGCTTGAGGGCGTAGCCCGCATCGGTTGCGTCACGATAGGCAAGGGCCTCGACATCGAGGAGCAGGCGCCGCTAGCTTCCATCGACGTCTACCCGCAGCCAGAACTGTACTCCCAGATCAAGCCGAACCAGGACAACGGTGTGGTGGTGCAGATCAACAACGTGAACTGTGACCTTGGTGACGAACAGGGGCACGCGATTCCGATCTTCTCTTGTGACGACGCGGACATCACGTTCCGCTACCTGGAAGGCGACGTGAACCCCGATTGCGTGGTGGACGCCGCGGACATTCAAACCATTGCGTTCCGATGGGGCGTAGCGAAGGGCAGCCTAATCTACAACGACTTCCTCAACCTGGAGCCGTCTGGCGCGCAAGCGGACGAAGACATCGACATCAACGACCTCCAGTTCGTCTACGGGCGATTCGGAAGCACCTGTGACGACCCGCACCCGCCACAGGAACCGGTGAACCCGAAGGCGTAACGGGAGCGAAGCCGTCCAAGCTTGACAATTTCCGACCCCGCAGTACACTAGGTGGGCTTGGTGGCTTGGCGTGAGGCGTTGCACTCCTTGATGCGATCCCCTCACACGTCCAGGCCCAAGAGGATATGGCTGTGCACCGAACACTGGCGACCCGATGGAGAATCCTTGCCGCGTTAAGCTTCGTGGTGGTCCTTTCAGCCCTAGGCTTAGCCTCGCCGGGAGCTTGGTGGCAGCGACCGCCACCAGCGACGGCGGATGGCGGGCCTACCATCATCACCGTGCCGGACGCCGAACGTCATGTCGGTTACTATGCATCGCTCGCGCTGGACGAAAACGGAAACCCCGTCGTAAGCTACTTCGATGCCACTAATGACGACCTCAAGCTGCTGCACTGCAACGACCCTAACTGCTCAGGCGGCGATGAAAGCATCACCGCGCCAGATACCATCGGCTTCGTCGGCCGGTACACTTCGTTGGTACTGGACGCCAGCGGGAACCCCGTCGTGAGCTATCGGAATAGCAGCGCCGGTAGCCTGAGTGTACTGCACTGTAACGACCCGAACTGTGCGGGCGGTGATGAAAGCATCACGTCGCCCGACACCACTGGCATCGTTGGCGTGTACACGTCGCTCGCTCTCGACGCGGCCGGGAATCCCCTCGTAAGCTACTACGATGCGAGGAATCACGACCTAAAGTTGCTGCATTGCAACGACCCGAACTGTGCGGGCGGTGATGAAAGCGTCACGTCGCCGGACACCACGGGCCGCGTTGGTCTCCACACGTCGCTCGCTCTCGACGCGGTCGGGAATCCCGTCGTAAGCTACTACGATGAGACGAATCACGCCCTGAAGGTGATGCACTGCAACGACGTCACCTGTGTCGGCGGCGACGAGAGTGTCATCGCAGTAGACACCACCGGCGACACTCCCGGCGCTGTCTACGACAACTCGCTCGCCTTGGACACCAATGGCAACCCCGTGATCAGCTATTTCTCCTCCAATAACTCGACCGGGAGCTTGAGGCTGTTGCGCTGTAACGACCCCAACTGCGCGGGCGACGATGAGAGTATCACAACACCCGACACGGGCTTCGTCGGCTCGTACTCATCACTCGAGCTGGACAGCAGTGGGAACCCGATAGTCAGCTACAATGCCTCTCAAAATAGCCTCAGGCTGCTGCACTGCAACGACCCCAACTGCTCAGGTAGTGATGAGAGCATTACCAAGCCGGACGTCCCGGGCGGGATTGGCGCGCAATACACGTCGTTGGCCCTCGATAGTGGAGGTAACCCAGTTGTGAGCTATTTCTATACAGGAAGTAACAACCTGAAGCTCCTGCACTGTGGTGACGCCAACTGTTCCAAGGCATATCCCACTCCGACGCCGTGCCCGCTTGGCAAGGTTCCGAGCGCTGAGGGATGCGGTACGCCTACAGCATCACCAACACCGACATCTACGGCAACGCCTGGAGGACCGGCGATGTCGCTGCGTATCGATGCGGCGGAGTGTGACAACTCTCTCCAGCCAACGGAGTGCAACGTCGGAGTGGGTGAGAAATTCGTTCTCTCGGCAAGGGCGGATGTAGTTCCAGTGCAGGGCTACCTAGCATTTGAGGCCTTCATCTTGTTTGGTTCCTATGGTCCAAACGCAAGCGAAGACGATGCTGGACCAGGTAGCTGTTCGGACGGGCTCGACAATAGCGACCCCGAACGCGACGGGGGAGGAGATGGAATCGACCATCACGATGCTGACTGCACACGCACACCTTTGACTTACAACCCCGATCCGCCGGAGGAAGGGAGCAGCACAAACGAAGTGGTCTGGCCTGATAACGCATTTGCTCTGCGCGCATGGCCGCTCGCTGCAACCGAGTACCTGCCAGGCGCAAGCGAGGATGGCGGACTCCCGGGAACCTGTAGTGATGGAATTAATAACTCAGTAGGCCTGGAGGAGGATTCTTCTCGTGACGAAGCGGATGGCGATTGTAATGAAGCGATAGGTATTCCCTGGGCCGCGGTCCACGGAGCACTTGCGGGTCTGGTTCCACCAATCCCTGTTAGTTCCTTCACGGGTAGCTTGGTGGAGTTGAGCCTAACCTGCTCACAGGAGCCAAGTAGTACGGAAGTACTGCTCCTCACCGAAGACCATCCGCTCGCAGAAGGAAGGGCCACACAGATGATCGATGGCATGG
Source organism: Chloroflexota bacterium (assembly GCA_022562155.1). GTDB lineage: Bacteria > Chloroflexota > Dehalococcoidia > DSTF01 > RBG-16-68-14 > SZUA-185. The sequence continues at coordinate 10,223 of JADFPV010000037.1, read as the reverse complement.
GCGTTCGATGGGTTCCTTCGACTCGAAACCTCACCGTCAACTGCGTTGCACCCGTCGCCGTTGGGGGCGTGGCGCTCGATGGCGAGCTGGCGCCGCTGGGCGCGCTGGAGACCGGCGAGCAGCCGAACCGCGATTGGCGCTTCTGGATAACGGGCGCTCTGGTAGCGCTTCTTGGCGTCGTTTTGGTGTCGGCGATCGTCAGCGGACGTCTGCGCTCTCGTTCCTAGCTGCCTTGTAGAGCGCCGTCAGCCGGGCGGCAGGTTGTCGGCGCGGGCGACAGGGAAGAAGTGATGATGATAGGCGCCTGTGATCTCGTAGATGGCGGTCCCGGAGCGCCCGTCGTCGGTCCGCACGGCCATGTTGTTCTGCCCTCCGCCAAACCGGCCGTATCGCGCGCACCAGGTCCCTTCCGCCTCGACGCCGATCGACTTCCCGCCCTCTAACACGATCTCGACCCGGCCTGCAAGCCCATGTACGTCGGCGCCGTCCCGCCCGTAATCAACCGGCTCTCCGTTCTCGCCGGTCCATCGCAGGTCGTGGCTGAAGTCGATGACAGGAATAGGCTCGCCGCCGTCTGCCGGCGCGAAACAGCCATCCAGGAACACCCTGGCGCCGTTCGCATACTCCCAGTTCCACACACCCAGCATCCCATCGGGCAGCTGGATGGCGAGCCACATCCACATGGGGCAGCGCTGGTGATCGCGAACGCCCCATGAGTGGTCGCGCTGGCCCCACCAGTCGTCGACCTTGTACGTCGTTCCCTCGTAGCTATAGGTCCCAGAGTAAGTCCCGGATTGGATCATGTGGCTCTGGTCCCAGATCATCTCGGGCCCGGCCTTCATGGTGCCGCGTCGCAGGCCGTAGGCCTGTGTGCGCGCGGTGAAGGTGAGGTCGAGGCCCACCGGCGCCGACGCAGCGTCAACCGTGAGCTTCACTGTCTGATAGGGCTCGACGACGTCAATCGACACCGGCCCGACGACCGTTGTGTGGGGGTCACCATCGTAGGGTCGGGCGTGACGAGCAAACAAAAGTTTTCCGTTGATGCGGCCAAACTGCAGGGAGTCCAGCTCCTCCTGTGTTGGGAAGTGGGCCATGGTCAGGACCAGAACGTCTCCCAGAGACTCGCGTGGATGGATCGCAAAGTAGTAGCTCTCGCGCCAGTGCTCATGGTGTATCGCGACGTTCGGCAGTGGCTCCGGAAACTGGTGTACGAACAGCTCATCGGCGGCAGTGAGCTTGACCATGGCCGCCTACTCTACGTGGCCGTTGCCCTCGCTGTCGCCCCCGTCGGCCTCCTCCATCTCTTCTGAGTAGACGCCCGCGTGGCGGCCGAGCCAGACGGTGCAGACGAAGTCCTCCCGGAACGGGCGGGCCGTCATGACGAGGCGCTCGTCGACGGCGCCGATCAGCTCCTGAACGTCGCTTTCGGAGAAATCCTCGGGGACACAGAGCGTGGCGGTCGCGATCTCCTCGCCAAAATGGACGTCGACGCGGCCGATCTCGTTCTGTTCGATCAGGATGGAGTAGGACTCAGAGTACGAGGTGCGTGATTCGCGCTCGAATTGAAAGCGGGCCATGGCGGGACTCCCTTCGGTCCCCGTTACGGGGACGCTGGACACGATGCTGCTGCTATTGTGCCGGAAGTTACCGTGAGGATCGAGGGCCGGCGTCGAGATTCGAAGTTCGAAGTTCGAAGTTCGAGCTTCGAGGAATTAGCGGCGTTTGCCGCCGAACATGCCTTTAATGTTGCTCCAGACGCCCTTGTTGCCCATGTTACCGAGGAACTTGCCCCAGGATTCTTCGGCGCTAGCGGCGCGCTCCAGGCCCTTCACGCGCTCCTCCATGATGTCGCTCACACGGCCCTCCTCGCCGGCGTCCAGCCAGAAGCCGTGCTCGTCGTGGCAGGTGTCGATCTCGAGATTATAGGCGCGGTAGTTGAAGGCGCGCATCTGCTCGCCGCAGACGGGGCAGTTCAGCTCGCTGGGGCGTTTCGAGTATTCGATCGTCGCGCGGCGCTCGTGCTCCTCAGCCACGGTCGCCTCCAGCTCATCCAGCTCGTGGTGGTCGAGCCAGCGGCCGTTACAGGTCGGGCAGTGGTCGACTTCGATGCCCTTGTGGTGCTCGATGACCAGTTCGGTCTGGTCGCGGGGGCATTTCAGCATGATGAGGCTAGTCTAGCAGATGCGCCGTGAATTCCCGTGATCGTGCCTACGCGGGCCGGATCTGGCCGGTGCCGAGGACGACCCACTTGTAGGTGGTGATCTCCTCCAGCCCAACGGGGCCGCGCGCGTGGAGCTTCTGCGTGGAGTCGATGATCTCCGCGCCGAGGCCGAACTGGGCGCCGTCTGTGAACTGCGTGGAGGCGTTGACGTACACGACAGCCGTATCGACTTCGTTCACGAAGCGCTGGGCGGCCGAGTAGTCCTCGGTGACGATGCAGTCCGAGTGGCCTGTGCTGTACTGGTAGACAACGTCGAGCGCCTCGTCTAGCGAGTCGACGACCTTGACGGTCGCGACCAGCGCGAGGTGCTCCTTGCCGAAGTCGTCGGGCTGGGCCTCTGTGGCCTGGAGGCCGTCGATGCCGGAGACGATCTCGAGCGAGGCCGCGTCGCAGCGCATCTCGACTTCGCCCGCCCACCGCTTGCCTAACGCGGGGAGGTAGTCGCTTGCAATGTCACGATGGACGATCAGCGTATCGAGCGCGTTACAGATCGAGTGCCGGCGCGTCTTCGAGTTGTTGGCGATGTCGACCGCCATCTCCACGTCGGCCGACTTATCGACGTAGATGTGGCAGACGCCGACGCCGCCGATCAGCACCGGGACCTTGGCGTGCTCCAGCACGAAGTCGATCAACCCGCCGCCGCGCGGCACGAGGAGGTCGATGTACTCGACCATGCCGAGCAACTCCTGGACGAGCGCGCGGTCGGTCGACTCGATGAACTGGATCGAGCCGCCGGGAGCCCCGGCCTCGCCGGCGGAACGCGAGATAAGACGCGCGATAGTGCTGTTGGAGTGGAAGGCCTCCTTACCGCCGCGCAGGATCGTCGCGTTACCGGCCTTCAGGCAGAGCGACGCGATGTCGGCGGTGACGTTCGGGCGCGCCTCGTAGATACAGGCGACCACGCCGAGCGGCACGCGCACCTTGCTGATCGTGAGGCCGTTGGCCATCGTCTTTCGATCGAGGCCCTGGCCAATCGGGTCGGGCAGCGTCGCGACGTTACGGATGTCGTTGGCGTACTGGTCAAGGCGTTCCGGCGTGAGCAGCAGGCGGTCGAGGATGTAGCCGGTGACACCGGCGTCCTCTGCGCCCTGCATATCCTGCTGGTTGGCGCGCAGGATCTCGTCCTGATGCGCGTCGAGCGCGTCGGCCATGGCGAGCAGCGCCTTGTTCTTGACGTCGGTGCTGGTCAAGGCGAGCCTGCGCGCCGCGTCCTTCGCCGTGCGCCCGATGGCCTGCAGGTCAACCGAAGCTGTGGTGGTCATGGTGAGTTTAGTTTAGCGAACTGAGCCTGCTCTTTGTGTTACTCGCCGACGACTCTGTAGTGTTCGCTCTCTTTGTACGCTAAGAGATTCTCTGGGTTGTAGTTCAGTTCAGAAGTCTCCTGGCGGGCTAGGGCTGACGCATGGACAGCCTCGGTAGCCGGCGACTTCATCCCCATGTACCTGACTAGGTCAGGCGTGAGCTTGTAGAAGCTGGTCTTAGAGTCGTGCAGTGCGTCGAGCGGATCGGGCTCCAAGAGATCGTCGATGTACGTCTCCTCGAACGCCAAGCGGGAGCCCTTGGCCTTCGTGACCATCCAATGAAACGCTACATCTGAGAGACCCGTCTCCAGATAGCCACCACCGATGTCGCTGTGAACGCCCGAAAACCAAACCTGCTCGACCACCTGGTCGTCGTCTGATCTGCCCTTCCAAATCGACGGGCGGAACGGACTGCGGCGCTCATCGATCGCGAGCGCATGAAACGCGCGCTTGACCCGCGGACTCAGCCCTCTGCCGTGGAACTCGTAGCGTCCTCGCGAGAGGCGCCGGAGCCCCCGCGCCGGTATGCCCATTGCGCCTACCGTGTCCCACACGCCGAGGAATGTGATGTCGACGTCGTATGAGAGCATCTCTTTGAACTCGACCGCGCGAGTGGAATCAGGCCTGTCAATCCGATCTCGATAGAGGCGATAGGCGTCCGGATAGAGGTGGGCGTTTGCCGTGTGCAGCAACCCGGCGTTATAGATGAGGCCGGCCAGGCTTCTCACGGTGTACGCACCTCTGCTAAACCCGAACAGGAAGATATCGTCGCCCGGCTCGTAGTTGTGCATCAAGAACCGATAGCCGTCCTCGATGTTCTTGTTTAGGCCGCGTCCGAAGGCGCCTCCGCTGACGCGGTCCAGCAGATTACCAGTGCCCACTCCCTGGTCGTAGAAGACGACTTGAGCAACACCATCCGGGTCGCTTGGCGAAATCGCCCGCGCCATCTTGACGACGTTCGTAGGGCGGATCCTCCCGCCACTTTGCTGTTCGGGCTTGTTCCAGGTGCCGTCTGAACAGACGATGAGTCGTTTCACTGTTAAGCCCGCCACCGGGCGCTTGTAGGAAGCCAACAATAGCACCACGGCGGGAGGCTGTCAACGGGAGTCATTCCCGGTGGTGGGTCATTTTGAATTAGTTAACAGGCGGAGCAAGATATGGACAACATCCTGATTGACGGTCATGTCTGTCAGCGGTACCATAGGGTTCCGAGTGGCGACCGATATACTAACTATGCAGGGGAGTAGGTAGTTTCGGATGGTAGTCGAACAGGCACCGAACGCTCAGCAGATCGCGAAGGACATCAGGCGGGCTACTGTAGACTCCAAGTTCTTGGAGTCGCGATGGCCTTCCATCTCACGACGCCACAAGAATCGTTGGGTCGGGGTCTACAACAAGAAACTGATCTACGCAGACACGCTCCCTCAAGTACTCAGAAAGGCCCGCGCCAAGGACTGGGATATCGGTGCTATGGTTGTGGCTCACCTAGAGCCAAAACGAGGGGCGGTTCTCCTGCGCGTTGGCCATTCGAGGATTCTTTAGCAAGACTCACCTGACACCTAACCCGGACACACCGACTTCGGTGCCATACGTTCATGCCGAGATTTTGATTCCCTCAACAGGGAAGTCGGTCATCGCATCATTCCTGATCGATACGGGCGCTGACATGACGGTGATTCACCCACAAGACGGGCTCCGATTGTTTTCGGCGGCTCAGATCACCGCGATCCCTGGTCCCATTGATGTAGGGGGCGCTGGACATGGCAAGTTGTACTATCCAATCGACGCGGAGGTTAGTTTCCTACACGATCACGGAGAAGTTCAGACGGTGTCCATCACTGCCTATGTTGCCGAAGCTACGAACAACGTCACCACAGAATCACTCCTTGGACGCGATGTGTTGGGGAGTTTCATCATGAACTTCGATCAGGCTGGCGAAACGGTCACCTTTGGCGGATAGCTATTATCTACAGCTCCCCTTGACATCCCGCTCCCGCGGGCTGCCTGCTTCGCGACACCAGACCCTCACCTGCACGTCAAAGTACGTCTCATTTCTGCTACAGTATGGCGTGGGGTTAGACGTGACTCGGCAGCCTGCAACAAGGCGGTACCCGAGCGCGTACTAGAAGTGGAGGCCAATCAATGAAGTTCGGCATCTTTTACGAAATGCAGCTCCCCAAACCCTGGGGGCCGACGAGCGAGCTGGACATCTTCCAGCAATCGCTCGAGCAGGTGGAGCTGGCCGACCAACTCGGCTACGACTACGTCTGGGAGGTGGAGCACCACTTCCTGGAGGAGTACTCCCACTCGTCCGCGCCGGAGATCTTCCTCGCCGCCGCCAGCCAGCGCACACGCAACATTAGGCTCGGCCACGGCATCGTGCTGATGCCGCCGGCCTACAACCACCCGGCCCGCACGGCCGAGCGCATCGCGACGCTCGACCTGATCTCGAACGGGCGCGTCGACTTCGGCACCGGCGAGTCTTCTTCGGAGATGGAGCTGGGCGGCTTCGGCGTGAGCCGCGAAGAGAAGCGCGAGCAGTGGGAAGAGTCGCTGCGCTGTCTCGTCGGCATGTTCCGCGACGAGCCGTGGGAGTTCCACGGCAAGTACATCGACTTCCCCAAGCGCAACGTGATCCCCAAGCCACTGCAGAAGCCGCACCCGCCGCTCTGGGTCGCCTGCTCCAACCCCGACACCGTATACATGGCCGCGAAGTACGGGTTAGGCACCCTGGGCTTCGATTTCTCCGTGCCGGGCGAGACGGCCAAGCGGCGCGCCGAGTACTACCGCATCATCCGCGAGGAGTGCGAACCGATCGGCGACGCGGTGAACGCGCAGTACGCCGTCGTCAGCGGCTTCATGTGCTGCCCGCGCGACGAGGAGGCGGTGGAGAAGGGCGTGCCGGGGATGCAGTTCTTCGGCTACGCGCTCTCGCACTACTACTCGGGCACAAAGCACGAACCCGGCAACACAGACCTGATGAACGCGTTCGCAGGAGCCACAAGCGTCACAGGCAACGCCGAAACTGGCGGCTGCATCGGTTCGCCGAAGACGATCCGCAACCGGCTGCTCGCGCTGGAAGAGGCAGGCGTCGATCAGGTGATCTTCGTCGCGCAGGCCGGCGCGACCAAACACGATGACATCATGAGTTCGCTGCGCCTGTTCGCCAGCGAGCTGCTGCCGGAGTTCAAGGAGCGCGACATCGCGCACCAGAAGCGCCGCGCTGAGTGGTTGGGCGAAAGTTCGCCTGCGGAGCCCGTAGCCGCCGGATAGCCACATGACGAAAACCAAGAGCGCGCTCCCGATCCTGCTCGGCGGGGCCGTCGTGATCGGCGGTGTGGGCCTGCTCGCGAAACGCCGCCTGCGCCCGAAGAGCGTCAGCCTCACGGACGCCGACCTCTCGGTCGACGAGTGGCGCGCCGTCGTGGAGTTCGAGAACGCGGACACAAGCACGAACGGCTAGCCTTGCCGAGAGTCCCTAGGCTTTAGAATCCACCGCCAGCCGCGCGAAGTGCGCCTCGAAGTCGAAGTCCTTCCCGAAGTCCCGTAACCAGTCATCGGTAACGAAGTCGAACGTGTCCGCCCCCGTGTCGAGCACCGCCAGGCAGCCGTCGAGCAGCGGCAGGGCCTGCTGGCGACCGGGGAAGAGTGCCGCGACGCAGTGGTAGGTCGTGTCGCCGTAGCGATGCGGGCCGATCATGTGGTGGTAGTGCCCGCCGACGTGATGGCGTGGCCTCGTGCGCTCGATCAGCTCGGTCAGCACCTTCGAGCCCTGCGTGTGGCCGTAGTAGCCCTCTCCAATGCCGTACGGTGCATCGTGCGTTATGAGCAGATCCAGCGAGCCGGCCTCCTCGATCAGGTCGACCGCGTCCGGCTCGATCTTCGTATGTGGCTCCGCTCCGTACTCGCAACCTCCCAGATAGCCGATCCGGAAGCCGTCGAAATCGAGCACGGTGCCGTCCGTAACGTGGTGGACGAGATCGAAGGGGTCGACGGCGGCCGAGACTTCGCCGCTCCTGGGACGCTGGCCGGCGAGCCAGTCCTGGTCTTCGTGGTTGCCGCGGATGAAGTGGATCGGACGGGAAAGCTGCTGTCGAGCGGCCATGAGGTGCTCGGCGAGCGAGCCGTCCGCATTGAGCAGGTGGCTGAAGTGCAGCTCGGAAGGGTCCTTCTCGGCCCAACGCTTCGTAGCGTCATCGAGGAACTCCGGGTCGGGGAAGGCGCCCAGATCGCCGACCTGGATCACGAGGTCGAGCGGTTCGCCGAGCCGCTCCTGCAGTTCGAGTACGGCGGCCAGCATGTGATAGACGCGGCCATGGACATCGCCGACGAGGCAGACCTTCATAGCGAGGTGCTCGCCAACCGCCAGTGATTCATGGCGTGAGTGTAGCGCGTTTCATCATGAGCACATCGTCCATCCCGAGCCCGTGGCCGATCCTGAGCGCATCGTCCATCCTGAGCCCGTGGTCCATCCTGAGCCCGTCGAAGGATGGGAAGGGCTGTGTGCTTCGACAAGCCCAGCATGGAATTGGGCGACATGCCCACTCCTTCTGTCACTCTGAGCCCTTCGGCTCTGCTCAGGATAAACTCCGCGAAGAGTCTGGCCCTCGCGTAGAACCAACTATGGCGGCTGTTCGCGTGGGGCTAGATTCCTCGTTTCACTCGGAATGACGAGTGGCCGTGTCCTCTTCGCCTGCAGAAGCGGGGCAACCGCGAAGCCGTTTCTACGAAATGGCCCTAGTGCGTCTCTCTCCCACGGCTGAAGAGATCGCGGAGGCCGTCCGCGCTCATCTCTGACGAGCGGGCGAAGTCGATAATCGGGCGCTCGCGGCGCTCGACGTCAGCAGAGGCGGCCGCGACATCGGGAGCGATGTCGTGCGGTATCGAGACGACGCCGTGCTTGTCGCCGTGCAGCAGATCGCCGGGCGAGACCGTCAGGCCGCCGACGCTCACCGGCGTACCGACTTCGACGAGATGGACGTAGGCATGCGATACCAGCACGCATGACGCGAAGAAATGGAAGCCCGTCTCCTCGACTTCGTCAAGATCCCTCACACCGCCGTTCGTGACAAGACCAACACAGCCCATACCTTTGTAGATGCTGCCGTTGACCTCGCCCCAGTAGGAACCGATCGGGTTGGGCCAATCGAGGTCCTCGATCACGACGATCCATGGCTTCGGCACGTCAGCCATCGCTTCGAACATGTCCCAATACGTCAGCGAGGTCTCCGGCTTGTCGCGGGCCGCGATCTTCGCCGTGACAGCGTACCCGACCATCGCTCCCAGGTCCGGCCCGCCCAGATTTGGAAACATGCAGCGGACGCTCGGGTCGATGAAGCCCTCGCTCCGCGACCTCACGTCGAACGTCTCGATCGCGTTCGAGATCGTCGGCGAGGTGATGCCGCGCAACTCATCGAGCTGCTTAGCCGTTAGCGGGTCTGCCACGAGCCGTCTCCCTTCATGATCCCTCTTCCAGATCCCATGGTATGTCGAACTCCTCAGCCGCTTCTTTGAACCCGGCGAGCACTCTCGGATGGACGGGCACTCTCCCGTCCGCGCGCCGTTCTTCGGCGAGAGCGTGCTCCGGCTCTCCAGGGATCATAATCTCATCGACACCTTCGCGCTTCGGGGTGTCCTTGATCGCCGCGATCATGTGCTCCATCCGCTCCTTGTAATCGGCGAGCGGCTGGAACGCTTCGATACGCATCGCGCCGAAGCAGTGCGCGGCCGTGAGCCCGGAGTCGATCTCGGCGCTGGTGCCGAAGCCGGAGAGCGCGCCGGTGAGGATGTCGACCATGATCGTCAGACCAAAGCCTTTGAAGGCACCCAAGACCGGCGTGCCACCCAACGGCAGCAGCGTGCTGTCGGGGTGGAGCTTCGCCGGGTCGGTGAGCGGCTCGCCTGCGGCGGTCTGCGCCCAGCCCTCCGGAATCGACTCGCCACGACGCCCGGCGATCTCCAGCTTGCCCGCCGCGACGACGCTCGTCGCCATGTCGAGCACGTACGGGAACTCCCGCGAGGTAGGCGCAGCGACGCTCAGGACGTTCAGGCCGATCGCCCGCCCCAGACCGCCCGGCGGCGCGACGAGGCGTCCGCCGGTCGACATCGAGAAGCCGATCATGTCGTGCTCCAGCGCCATCATCGCGTAGTAGGCGCCGGCCCCATAATGCGTGCTGTTGCCGACCGACACCCAGCCGATGCCGGTGGTCTGCGCCTTCTCGATCGCAAGGCTCATCGCGTGATGGCCCGCGGCGAAGCCGAGACCGTTATCGGCGTTGAGCGTCGCGGCCGACGGCTGATCGCTGTCGAGGTTGAACTCCGGCCGTGGGTTGATCTTGCCGTTCTGCAATCGTCTCACATAGAAGTCGACGAGGTGGGCCATGCCGTGCGACGCCACGCCCCGGAGATCGGCCTCCAGCAGAATGCGCGACGTAAGCGCCGCGTGTTCTTGCGGCACGTCCAGCTTGGCCAGCATCGTCTCGGCGAACGCGAGAAGTTTCGTCGTCGAGATCAGCGGTTCGTCAGCAGGAACAGACATGTCGTGGCGGCTACTCGCGAGGGAGGCGATCGGCTACTTCAGGCAGCGGCGGGAAGGCCGCGTGGGGCTCCGTCTGGTACCAGTATGCGGTCGATGAGTAGTCGTTCGAGAGGTTGTTGGCGTGGCCGTGTTCGATCGTCACGCGGATCGATTTCTGGAAGTG
>JADFPV010000130.1 GCA_022562155.1 Chloroflexota bacterium | reverse complement strand
CGAGCACGGGCAGGCCGTGAATACGGGTCTGTCGCTTCTGCGGGTCGTCATCGATGAAGCCGATCGGGCGGTATTGCCACTCCTGATGCTGGAGGAACTCCCGCGCCAGCATCTGGCCGGTGTGGCCCGCCCCTACGATAAGGACGTTCTGTGCCGGTCCGCCCCAGCCGGTAAAGGGAGCTTGTGTGCGGAGGCGCGGCCACAGTTTCGCGACTCCCATCGATAGGAAGATCAGGGCCGGCGCGATCCCGGTGACGGTCAGAGGGATGTGCCGTGGCGTGAGGAAGACGTTGACGCCCAACAGCAGGATCGACACAAGGCCGACAGCCGACGCCAGGTTGATCGCGTCGGCAAGGCTGGCATACTGCCAGGCCGTTCGATAGATGCTGAAGAAGTAGTTACCTACGATGTAAGCCAGCACGATGATGGCGATCACCTGTCCGAAGAACACCATCGACTCTCTCGGAATGGCGCCATCGAATCTGAGCGCCAAGGCGGCGGCGTAGCTGGCGATGATGAGGAGCGCGTCCAGTGCCAAGACGGGCAGCAGGTTGAGCACGCGCTTCAGAGTTGGTGAGGCACTGGAGGATTCCGGCATCGTCGTCTTGTCGACTGGTGGCTGACTCACTGTGCGCCTTTGCGAGTCAGGACAGCGGGTACCGTCTTCGCCAGGATCATGAGGTCTCCGACAACTGAGTGGTTGTCAACGTACTCAAGATCGTAGAGCATGGTCTCCCCGTAGGTCAAACTGCCACGCCCGCTGACCTGTGCGAGGCCTGTAATGCCGGGCCGCACGGCATGCCGCCTCCGATACTCAGGCAGATACTGCTCGACGAGCTCCGGGACCTCTGGGCGTGGGCCGACGATGGACATCTCGCCGCGCAGGACGTTAATCAAGTTCGGTAGTTCGTCGAGGCTTGTCGTGCGTAGCAGGCGGCCGATCCGCGTGTACTGCTTGCCCCCGTAAAGCGGATCGAAAACGTAGGATGAGAAGTCGCCGACTTTGGGAACGGGTGTGGTCTGCTGGCCGCTCGCCTCGCGACGCATGGTGCGGAACTTGAGCACCTGAAACAGCGCTCCGTCCTTACCGACACGCTGCTGTCGGAAGAGAACTGGGCCGGGTGACTCGAGCCTGACTGCGATGGCCGCGGCCACCATGAGGGGGGCGAGTGAGATCAACGCAGTAACCGCGACAAGGAGGTCGAACGCGCGCTTCACCGCGCTAGCTTCGCGCAGCCGTCGCGATCTCGCGAACGGCGGAAGCGACGCGCTCAATGTCGCCATCGCGCATCTTGGGATAGATGGGGAGAGAGATCAGGCTCTCGTAGATCCTCTCGGCAATGGGGAAGTCACCGGGCCCGATATTGAGCGACTCTCGATAGTACGGATGCAGATGGATCGGGATGAAGTGGACGGACGTGCCGATGCCACGCTCACGCAACTCGTCGATGAACTGATCGCGATCAATCCGCAGCTGATCGAGCTGCAGTCGAATGGGATAGAGATGCCACGCGTGGTCGACATCCTCCCGCACTGGAGGCCGGATGACTTCGGGGAGGTCCGCGAACAGATCATCGTATCGCTTCGCGATCTCAACGCGGCGTTCCTGGAACGATGCCAGTTTTCGTACCTGGTGGATGCCGAGCGCCGCTTGGATGTCCGTCATGGCGTAGTTGAACCCGGGCGCCAGAACCTGGTACTCGGCCCTGCCATTCTCCGAGTAGCGGTTCCACGCGTTCTTGCTCAAGCCGTGCGAACTAAGGAGGCGTACCCGCTCGGCCAGCTCGCCGTTGTTCGTGGTAAGCATGCCGCCCTGCCCGGTCGTAATAGCTTTGATCGGGTAGAAGCTGAATACCGCCGCATCCGTCGACGCACCGATCGGCGTTCCCCGGTAGCGGGCGCCCAACGCATGCGCGGCGTCTTCGATGACTCGAAGCTTATGCCGTCGCGCGAAGGCGAGGAGTTCTTCCATCTCACACGGCTGGCCGCCATAGTGCATCGGCATGATGGCTTTCGTCGCATCGGTGAACCTGGCTTCGATCTGGCCAAGGTCGATGTTGAAGTCGCGCTCGCTGACGTCGGCAAGGACCGGCGTGGCGCCGGCATGGAGGATGACGTTGACCGTCGCGGCGAACGTCA
>JADFPV010000092.1 GCA_022562155.1 Chloroflexota bacterium | reverse complement strand
CGCGACCAGGTGAACCCCAAGGCTGGCCAGGAATGTGCCGCGGACGTTTACGAACAGGCAGGCATCACGAACCCCCGTGAGGAGATCGACGTTGCGGAGATCTACGTGCCGTTTAGCTGGTACGAGCCGATGTGGATGGAAAACCTGGGGTTCTGCGAGGAGGGCGAAGGCTGGAAGATGACGCTGGAGGGCGCTACCGCGTTCGATGGCGACCTGCCGGTCAACCCGTCCGGCGGCGTGATGTCTTCCAACCCGATAGGCGCGTCCGGTATGATCCGCTTTGCGGAAGCCGCCCTGCAGGTGCGCGGCATGGCCGGCGAGCACCAGGTGAGAGGCGCCACGAAGGCGCTCGGCCACGCGTACGGTGGGGGCTCGCAGTATTTCTCGATGTGGATCGTCGGCAGCGAAAAGCCATAAGGAGGGGAAGATGGAATTCAACTTGGCAGACCTCTTCGAGAGCGTCGCGGACGCCGTCCCCGAGCGCGAGGCGCTTATCTGCGAGGACAAACGCGTGACCTATGCGGAACTCGACGAACGAGCGAGTCGCCTTGCCCACGCGATGCAGAAGGCAGGCATCGGTCAGGGCGACCACGTCGGCCTCTACATGTACAACGGTACGGAGTACATTGAAGGTGTGCTGGCCGCGTTCAAGATCCGCGCGGTAGCGATCAACATCAACTTCCGGTATGTGGAAGAGGAGCTGTACTACCTCTTCGACAACGCCGACCTCGTCGGCCTCATCCATCATCAACAGTTCGGTCCTCGCATCGCCGCTATCGCCAAGCGTCTGCCCGCGCTGAAGACGTTCTTCGCCGTCAAAGACGGCTCGGATGCCGACTGTTCCGCAATCGGGTCGCTGAACTACGAGGAGGAGCTGGCAAACGCGTCGCCGGAACGAGACTTCGCACCCCGCTCCGCCGCCGACGTTTACATCCTCTACACGGGTGGCACCACCGGCATGCCCAAGGGTGTGATGTGGCGACAAGAGGACCTCTTTTTCGCGGCGCTGATGGGCGGCAACCCGTTCGGCGCGCCCCCGGAGCGCCCGGAGCAGGTCGGCGAGAACGCGGCCGCGAACCAGGTCTTCACCGCACTGCCGGCGGCTCCGCTGATGCATGGAGCCGCCCAATGGGCCACGCTCATCTTCCTCTTCAGCGGCGGCAAGATCGTCCTGACAACAGGAACCGGCTTCGACGCCGAAGCGATCTGGAAGCTCGTCGAGAAGGAGAAAGTGCAATCGATGGCCATCGTCGGCGACGCGATGGGGCGGCCGCTTGCGGACGCGCTCGACAAGCCGGGCGTGTCCTATGACACGTCATCGTTGATCAGCATCGGGTCCGGCGGGGCGACCTACTCAGAAGGCGTGAAGGCGCAACTCAAGAAGCACCTGCCCAACATCCTGCTGCTGGACAGCTTCGGCGGCTCGGAAGGCGGCAACCAGGGCCGTGGTGTCGAGGCGACCAAGGGTCAGGCCGGACCTCGATTCCAAAACGACGGCACGAGCGCGGTGCTGGACGAGAACATGAAGCCGCTGCCGCCGGGCACGGGCGAGATCGGCATGCTGGCGCGCAAGGGCCGCATCCCGATCGGGTACTACAAGGACGAAACGAAGACCGCCGAGGTGTTTGTCGAAGCGGACGGCACGCGTTGGGTCATCGCTGGCGACATGGCAACGATAGAAGCCGACGGCACGATCACACTGCTGGGCCGCGGCTCAAACTGCATCAACACTGGCGGCGAGAAGGTCTTCCCCGAGGAGGTCGAGGCCGCACTGCGATCGCATGAGGCCGTATTCGACGCGATCGTCGTCGGCGTACCAGACGAGCGGTTCGGAGAGCGTGTCGCCGCCGTCGTCGCACCACGCGAGGGCACAGAACCAACGCTCGAACAGCTAGCCGGCCACTGCCGCAAGCACGTCGCGGGCTACAAGCTGCCACGCGAACTGCACATCGTCGACACGATCCAGCGCCAGCCGAGCGGCAAGCCCGACTACAAGTGGGCGAAAGCCATTGCGCTGGGCGAAGCAGTCACCACCGCCGGAGGCGCCTCATGAGCGAGCCGGCTCTCACTACGGAACACGACGGCCACATCGTGACGCTGACGATGAACCGGCCCGGGGCGAAGAACGCCATCAACCCGGAGATGCTCTGCCGCTTTGCGGACGCCTGGGAAGAGATCAACAACGACGATGACGTCCGCGCCGTGATCCTGACCGGGGCGGACGGTGACTTCTGCGCCGGAGCCGACCTCGACCAGCTCGTGTCACGCTCGATCCAGGGGCTACCGCCCGAGAATGAGTTCGAGCAGCGCTGCCGCGATGACTCCAGTGTGATCTTCAAGGGTCTGCTGCGAGACTACCGGCTCAACAAGCCGCTCATCGCCGCAATCGAGGGCTCGTGCATCGCGGGCGGCATCGAACTCCTGATGTCGACCGACATCCGCGTGGCGGGCGAGGGCGCGAAGCTGGGCATCTCCGAGGTTCGCTGGAGCCTGTTCCCGCTCGGCGGCTCGACGGTCAGGCTACGCCGTCAGATCCCCTACACCAAAGCAATGGAGATGCTGCTCACCGGCGACCACTACACAGCAGCCGACGCGCTGAGCTTCGGGCTGATCGGCCGCGTCGTGCCGGACGGGCAGGCGCTCGCGACCGCACGGGAGATCGCGGAGCGCGTCGCGGCAAACGGGCCGCTGGCCGTACGTGCAGTGAAGAAGTCCGTGCAGGAGACCGAGTTCTTACCAGAGAAGGAAGCTCTCGCTATCGAACTACAACTTGGAACGCCTGTCTTCGCCAGCGAGGACGCCCGCGAAGGGCCAAAGGCCTTCAAAGAGAAGCGAACACCGCAATTCAAGGGACGCTGACGTTATGAGCCTAGATTTCACACTGTCCGACGAGCACAAGCTCGTGCAGACGTCCGTTGGGCAGATGCTCGATAAGTTCGAGTCGCGCAAGGCGGAGTTCCGGCAGATGGCCAAGGATGGGAAGGGCTTCCCGGAGGAGCTTTGGCAGGAGTACGCACAAGCCGGACTGACTGGCGCGCTCATTCCTGAGGAATACGGCGGCAACAATATGGGCCTGCTGGCACTGATGCTCGGCTTCGAGACGGTCTGCACGCGCGGCTTCTCTCCTGGACTACTGCTCACCATCTGCATGGACACCTGCTGCATCGTTAAGAACGGCAACGACGAGCAGAAGGAGCGCTTCTTGCCGAAGATCGCGGACGGGTCGATCAAGTTCTGCTTCGCGATCACCGAGCCCAATGCCGGGACGAATGCGCTCCAGATTGAAACGCACGCGCGGCGCGACGGCGACAACTACATCATCAACGGCCAGAAGACGTTCATATCAGGTGCCGACGTCGCAGACTACATGCTCCTCGTCGTGCGCACGACCACAGCCAAGGAGCTAAAGGAGCGCGGCCAGCCGAAGGCGTATGGGATGTCTCTCTTCATCGTCGACACGAAGTCCAAGGGCATGGAGAAGACACCGATCTCTATCCCGCTGAGCGATGAGTTGAACCAGTTCCAGCTCTTCTTCGACGACATGGAAGTCCCCGCCGAAAACCTCCTTGGAACGGAGAACGAAGGCGCCGTGGCGATGTTTAACTCACTCAATCCGGAGCGCATCCTGGCGGCAGCGATCTGCACGGGCATGGCGCAGTCGGCGCTGACGAAGGCTGTCGACTACGCGAAAGAGCGTAAGGTCTTCAAGGACACACCGATCGGCGCGTACCAATCCATCGCGCACCCGCTGGCCGAGGTGAAGATCGATCTAGACGCCGCGCGCCTCATGACGCAGCGCGCTGCATGGGCGTACGACACTGGCGTCGATCCGCAGACCGTCGGCTCGTACGCGAACATGGCGAAGTTCCTGGCAGCGGAACTCGCGATCAAGGCCGTCGACCACGCGATCGAAACGCATGGCGGCCTCGGCTTCGCCGAGGAGACCGGCCTGATCAACCAGTGGAGCGGCGCGAGGCTATTCAGGACCGCGCCTGTCAGCCGAGAGATGATCTTGAACTACGTATCGGAGTGGAATCTGGGACTGCCGAAGTCCTACTAGCAACGAGCCGCGAGCCAGGAGGTAGCGCAATGGTCCAAAACACAAAGGTCGATTTCTACAACCCGGACACCTTCGAACATGGTCCGCCATTCGACGTGTTCAAGGAGCTACGGGAGAACGAACCGGTGTACTGGAATCCTCAGAAAGAAGATGAGGGCACCGGATTCTGGGTGATTACCAGGTACGACGACGTAGTAGAGACTTCGTTGGACCACGAGTCCTACCTGTCTGGCCACGGTGTGTTCATCGATGATTCGGTGGGCGGTTCGGAGCTCATGCTGGTGAACATGGACGCCCCAAAACACAGCGGTCTGCGCAATCTCGTGAGCACGGGATTCACGCCGAAGATGATCCGGCGCATGGAACCACACGTCCGTGACATCGCAGCCGCGATCGTCGACAACATTGCCAAGAACGGCGAATGCGACTTCGTCACTGACGTAGCCGTCGAGCTGCCGCTACAGGTCATCGCGGAGCTGATCGGCATCCCGCAGGAGGACCGGCATCAGATCTTCCAGTGGAGCAATCAGATGATTGCCGTCGGCGACCCAGAGTACTCGCCAGACATGGACACAGCGACGAAGGCGGCTGCGGAGATCTTCGCATACTGCAACGAGCTCACGGCCGAGAAGCGCGAGAACCCGAAGGACGATCTGCTCACGGTGCTGTTGAACGCCGAAGTCGATGGCGAGAAGCTGGAGGATATGGAGCTCAATATGTTCTTCCTCTTGCTAGCCGTCGCGGGCAACGAAACCACACGCAACCTCATCGGGGGAGGAATGCTCGCCTTCTTCGAGAATCCAGATCAGTGGGAGCGGCTCAAGGACGACTCTTCTCTGATGCCAACCGCCGTGGAGGAGATGCTGCGCTGGGTCTCACCGATCATGTACTTCCGGCGCACAGCGTCCAAGGCCACCGAGATTCACGGCCAGAAGATTAAGGAGGGTGACAAGGTCACGCTCTGGTACGGGTCAGCTAACCGCGACCCAGAAGCATTCGAGGACCCGAGCAAGTTCGATATCGGCCGCGAGCCGAACGCGCACGTCGCGCTCGGCGCAGGCGGGCCTCACTTCTGTCTGGGCGCCAGCCTTGCGCGGCTCGAAATTCGCCTGATGTTCGAAGAGGTCGTAAAACGGCTACCGGACATCCGGTTGGCGGGCGACATATCGCTGCTGCGCTCCTACTTCATCAACGGCGTCAAGCACATCCCGGTCGAATTCACGCCAGAGCAGGGGTAGCACCATGAAGACACGCATCTGTGACATGTTCGGGCTCGAGTTCCCGATCTTCGCGTTCAGCCATTGCCGGGACGTCGTCGCCGCCGTCAGCAAGGCCGGCGGCATGGGCGTCCTGGGAGCCGTCGCGTTCCCGCC
Organism: Chloroflexota bacterium; assembly: GCA_022562155.1. Taxonomy (GTDB): domain Bacteria; phylum Chloroflexota; class Dehalococcoidia; order DSTF01; family RBG-16-68-14; genus SZUA-185. Next base: position 3,236 of record JADFPV010000092.1, on the reverse strand, counting down.
GGAGCAGCTCGAAATCGAGCTGAAGTGGATCGACGAACACGTCGACGGCAAACCCTACGGCGTCGACATCGTCATGCCGATGTCATACGTCGGCTTCGAGGAAGAGAAGTTGCAGGAGATGATTTCGGAGGGCCACAGGAAGTTCACCGAAGGCCTGATGAAGCAGTACGAGATACCGGAGTTGCCTGAAGGTGAAGCACCTACCCCAGGGCTACTGGGCTGGAGCACGGAAAACGCGAAGCCCCAGGTGGACGTCGCGCTCGCGCACCCCATCAAGCTGCTCGTCAATGCGCTCGGCGTGCCTCCGAAAGAGGTCATCGACCAATGTCATGCCCAGGATGTACTCGTGGCCGCGCTGATCGGCAAGGCGGAGCAGGCGAAGGCCCAAGTCGAAGCCGGCACGGACATCATCGTCGCGCAAGGGTACGAAGCGGGTGGCCATACGGGCGCGATCACCACGATGATCCTCATACCCGAGGTCGTCGACGCTGTCGCGCCGACGCCCGTGCTCGCCGCGGGCGGCATCGGAAGCGGCCGTCAGATGGCTGCGGCGATGGCGCTCGGCGCCGACGGCGTCTGGACCGGCTCGATCTGGCTGACCGTCGCGGAGAGCGACACGAACGATGTGCTGAAGAAGAAGCTGCTCGAAGGCGGTTCCTCAGATACGGTGCGCTCCCGTTCGATGACCGGGAAGCCCGCGCGGCTGCTGAAGACCCCGTGGACCGAGGCCTGGGACGGCCCTGATTCGCCGGGGCCGCTGCCGATGCCCCTCCAGTACATGCTCAACGCTGAGGCGCAGAGCCGCGTGCATCGCTACGCCCATGTCGAAGGGTCCGGCGCCGCGCAGTTGATCGGCTCGCCGGTCGGGCAGATCATGGGCTCGATGAATAGCATTCGCCGCACGCGGGACGTCATCCAAGACATGGTCACCGAGTACATCGCCGCGACAGAGCGCATTTCGGAGCTGCTGGAAGCGGTCGAGTGAAAGCATGACCTCAACAAGCGTCGTCGAGCAACCCGAAACGTACACGATCCTCGATAGACAGATCACGCTGCCGAACGTCGTGCGTGACGCGACGGCGGCAGTCGCGTTCTACCTCGTCTCCGCTTCGGCCGCGCAGAAGCTGATCGCCGAGAGCGGCCTGAAGGTCGCGCAGATCCTGCCGGGGCGGACCGTCTGCACGGTCGGCACGATCAACTACAAGGACAGCGACTTGGACGCCTATCACGAACTGGCGCTGACGTTCTTCGTCCACGAACCGGGCTCACATCCGCTACCGCTCATCAGCGCCGCGTTGGGCATGGCGCGCGGGAGCCTGAGCGCCTACGTCCACTGGTTGCCCGTTGACGGCGAACTGACGTGCGAGGCCGGGCGCAAGATCTGGGGCTTCCCGAAGTTCGTGACGCAGATCGACATTGAGACCGACGGCGAAGTCGAGCGCTCCACGCTCACCGTGGATGGCCAGCTCGTCCTGACACAGACGGTCAAGATGGGCGGCAGCCGGTCGTTCACGGACAGGAAGCAGATCGCTTACTCTCTGCTGGACGGCGTCGTGAGCAGGATCCCGTCCGACATGAGCGCGGAGGACCTGGGCGTTCGCATGGGTGGCGCGACATTGGGACTGGGCCCACATGCCATGGCCGATGAGCTACGCAGCCTGGGCCTGCCAAAGAAGGCGCTCTTCACCACCTACATGGGCAAGATGTCCGGCCGTTTTTACGCGGCAGAGCGCTCCCCCGCACCTCTCTAGTCAACAACAACTCCCTCGTCCTGCGTGAGCCAATAGGCACTGACGGTGCTATACTCTGCCTCAAATCTATCTAACCGCTAAGGAGAACGGTCCATGACCCAATCCAGATATTGGAATCGATTACAACACCAACGCATCTCGCGGAGGCGCCTGCTCGCGGCGACAGGCGTCGGCGCTGCTGGCCTCGCGATCGCGGCGGCCTGCGGTAGTGGAAGCGACACAGAGACACCGGCGACGACGGCGTCGTCGCCAGGCGTACCGAAGTATGGCGGCCGCTTCAAGAACGCCACCTCGGCCGTGATCGACACGCTTGACCCGCACCTGTCGATTGCGGCAGGAACGGCGTTCTTTCCTCGAATCTACAACCTCTTGGTCGCCAGGTCGCCGGTAGATCCGGAGTTCTTCTATTACGACCTAGCCACGAAGTTTGAGCAGCCGGACGAGACGACGTGGATTTTCTCTCTCCGCCCAGGCGTAAAGATCGCCCCGAACGAACTGGGCGTACCGGAGCGAGACATGGATGCGGTCGACCTCTTCGAGAGCTTCGAACGGATCAAGAGCCTGCCGGAGTCGACCGCGGCGGGCTTCGTGAAGAACTGGTTCGAATCACACGAGGCGTCGGCGGACGGCATGACGTACACCATCACCACGCCGTCTCCATATGCATGGTTCTTCTTCAACCTTGGCATGTTCACCTCCATGACACCGCCTCGAGAGCTGCTCGAGGGCGATGTCGAGCGGCTGCGCACGTCGGGCGTGGGAGGCGGAGCGTTCTCGGTCCAGCCTGGCGGTTACACCGAGGGCGAACGCCTTGTGATGAACAAGAACCCGAACTACTACCGGACGGATCCAACCAACAACGACGCCCAGCTTCCCTACATCGATGGTATGGACCTGAGTATCATCCCGGACCGCGCCGGGCTGCGGACCGCATTCCTCTCGGCGCAGACGCACACCTACATGCCGGAAAGCGCGGCCGAGGCCGACGAGCTGACCTCCGGCTATGACGTGTACGTTGCATCGCAGGAGCCGGTCTTTTGGTTCGTCTCCATCACGATGAACGTCGAGCAACCGCCGTTCGACAACCCGGATGTCCGCCGGGCCGTGATGCATTCGATCAACCGGCAGCAATACATCGAACTGATCTATGGTGGCGGTGCGCAAGCAAACGGCATCGTCCACTGGCCCACAGGCGCGTACGCGCTGCCACCTGAAGAGCTGGATGAGTTGCAGAAATTCGACCCGGAGCTGTCGAAGCAGCTCCTCACGGAAGCCGGCTTCGATTTACCACTAAAGGTGAAGGTGATATTCCCTTCGGGCATTGAGATTCAAGAGCTGGACTCCCATATACCGATCTTCTTGGAGCACATGAGAGCGGCAGGCTTCGAGGTCGAACAGGACCCGCTGGATCTGGGCACATGGGTCGACAGATACACGGACAAGAACTACCGCATGCGCCTCTCGCTCAACCAGATCTACGAGACG
>JADFPV010000036.1 GCA_022562155.1 Chloroflexota bacterium | reverse complement strand
CTGGAGCCACCCCAGAACGGCACGATGTTCCGATTCTTCCGCATCGATTCCGAGGACCCGAATAAGAGCCGTGACGAGGTGGACCAGGAGGTCGCGACTGCGTTCTCGGTTGTTGGAGCGGAGCACTGCCGCCCCGACACCAGCAGGCACCCCCGCATGCACATGACGAGCAGCGTCGACTACGTCGTCCTGCTCCAGGGCGAGGTCACGCTCCTGCTCGATGATGATGAGGTCGACCTTAAGCCGTTCGACGTCGTGGTGCAGCGCGGCACGAACCACGCCTGGATCAACAAGACCAGTGAGCCAGCGCTGCTGGTCGGGGTTCTCGTAGATGCGGAGAAGAGCTAGTCGCGCGCGTAGCCGTCACCAGAGCCGCCGTCAGGCGAGACGGAGCTGCGCGGCTTCAGGATCCCGTCAAGCTCTGGGAGCTGCGCTGGCGGGGGAATGAGTAGGTGACGACGGCACAAGAGACGATGGCTGCCTTGTTTGCAGGAAAGACCGTTGAGGAGCAGAAGGCCTTGCTGGCCCAGCTTGAACGCGGCGGGGCCGCCCTCTACCGCGCCTTCGCGGAGAGCGAATCGGATCCGGCCGCGAGAGAGGCGCTGCTCGCCGCCGCCGCTCGTGAGGAGGAGAACGCGGAGCTGCTAGAGGGGACTCTGGATACAGAGGCAGAGAGCTAGGCCCTCAAAGACTGTGTAGCCCCTGCTGCAACAATGAGCCGAAGCTAGTGGAGCCGGCGGAAACTGTCACAGTTCCGAAACATCCTGCGTGGCGGTGAGAGTATATGATGGCACCAGGAGAGCAGGCATGAATCGTCTGATGACGCGCTACCGTGAAGTGGCCTTGAAGGCACGAATCGCGGCGCGCACCATGGGCGTTGCGGCAGCGGTCGGCGTAACCTCTTTACTTCTCATCGCTTGCGGTAGCCAAGGTGGCAGCACCGGGGCCAGTCCGACGACAGGCCAGTCACCATCCGACGTTCCGGAAGCCGAAACTTCCCGCGAGAACTTCCCTCGGTCCCGCTTTGTGCCGCTCGACAACCCTGACGTCGTACCCGCTGACGCCGTGACCTTCCTCCAGCCAGATGATCGCGTGCTCGGGGTGACCGTCAACGGAGAGAGCCGCGCCTATCCGGTAAACATGATGACCTTTCATCACGTAGCAAACGACGTCGTCGGCGGCGAGCCGGTTCTCGTCACGTTCTGAATACGTTGCAGCTCCGGGGTCGGGTTCGACCCCATCATCGACGGCCAGGCCTATACGTTCCAGGAGTTCGGTCTCCGCGACGGCGTCATGGTCATGACCGACAGGCAGACGAATAGCATCTGGTCCCATCTCGACGGCGAAGCCTTCGAGGGGCCGATGACCGGACAGGAGATGGGCTTCCTGCCTCTCATCCACACGACGTGGGAGGAGTGGCTGGCTCTGCATCCAGAGACGTCCGTTCTCTCCTATGAGACCGGCTTTGAAGCGCAGTATCGCAGCGTGACGATCGGAATGCCTAACGGCAGGTTCGATCGACAGTTGCTGTCGGTGGACGACCGGCTGCGTTCAGAGGAGCTCATCCTTGGTGTCATGGAGGGTGATGCGTTCGTGGCCTACCCAGTTGCGGCGCTGGAGCAGACGAGCGGAGTCATAAACGTCGACGTCGACGGTGTGCCAATCGTCGTCTTCTATGATGCGGTAGCCAACGCCGGCATCGCGTACTCGCGCAACCTTGACGGTGAGATAGCAAACTTCGAGCGCGTTTCGGGGACCTCCTTCTTGGCCGCCGATAGCATCAGCGGTGCTCTCTGGGACTTCTCGGGACGCAACGTCACGGACGAGCATGCGGATGCCACACTGAATTTCGTGACGTCATACCTAAGCGAGTGGTACGGCTGGTCGGCCTATCACCCAGACACAACCATCTACGGGGAGCCCTAGGCTAGACGCATCAGGGCATGCGGCGCGATTGTCACATAGTTTGCACTCGGACAAGGGCGATGGCGTTAGTTTTCTTACCTGGAGCGGAAGAATGGGCTCGAACACTTGACCCCTTGGGAAGTGTCTCGTGCGACCGAACCGCTACGAATCGTCTTCACCATGGAGCCACCGAAGTCCGCCGGGCCAGCCCCGCGACGCCATAGAGAGGATCGACCGATAGTAGGCGTTGATGGAGCTTACTGTGTAATCGTACGTTTCTACGTCCGACACCCGGTAGTTTGACAGCGCCGCGGCCCTGAACTGGCCCGTCCACTCGCCGGACGGGTCAAGACCGCTCCGTCCGGCATCCACGAGTGGCGGCTCAGAGATGATCTCCCAGGTCGAGACTGGCATGCCGTCTGATCGCTGATACACGATGGTGTTGGTCGGATCTACGGCTCCCCAAACACTGTTGCGATGGATCTCGACGATGGCGTGGCCGCTGTATGCGCTCGTGTTAGCTAGGAAGACGATGCGGGAAGGCAGCCCAGCTACCTGCGCGAGCACACATGCTACCCGGGCTAGGTCAGTACACCAATCAGACCCTCGTTGAATAACCTCCTCTTCCGTACCGCCGAAGAGGAGGTCGTCCTCGGTGCGATTAGCAGCCGTCTCCGTAAGACCGCGACAGAGCCCTACGATCGCGTTGACCTTCTCCTCGATGGAGCCGCGGTCCGCTCCGATGGATCGTAGATGGCGTTCGAGCTCCGGTCGACGGCTCGTGGTGTACGTGATCGCCAGCGACGTGTAGTCGCGATAGAGGTAGCTAGCCGTTTCAGGACAGATGCGAACCATCCGCTCCAGAAGCACACGGTCTACCGAGCCTGGGGCGTGGCAGTCGTTCGCGTAAACCATTCTGTACGCCCTCCCGAATTGCCCAAGACCCTGGTAACGAGCTAGGTCGTCCATCGCAACGAGTTAGATCCAACCTCCGAGGCGATCATATCGGACCTCAGCACGTCTCACGCATGATGGCCACGCGATAGGTTGCCTGCTTGTCGCGCCGAACGTCATAATACGTCGCGATGCCCATCGACATCGACACCACAGAAGACGCCCCGTGGAAGCGGCGCTTCCGCGCCTGGACCGTCGCGTCCGCCGCGGTCGCCTCGCGAGAGCCGGCGCGCGGCATAGCCACTACGAACGAATCGGGCGTCCAGCAAGTCTACAGCTGGGATGTTGGTTCCGGCTCGCTCAACCAGCTCACGTTTGTCCCCTCCGGAAAGCCTGTTGCCTCCCTCAGCCCGGACGGGAAGTACGTCTACTACCTCGACGACGAACAGGGTAACGAGATCGGCCATCTCGTCCGCATTCCCTACGAAGGTGGCGACCCTGAGAGCGTCACACCGGACATGGACCCGTACGCGCTCGCCGGGATGGCCTTCAGCTGCAACGGCGAACTGCTCGCCTTCACCACGGCAACGCGGGACGGCCACCAGACCTATGTAGCATCGGTGGGCCCCGGCGGCACGATCGGCGAAGCTCGGCCGCTCTTCCACACAGAGCGCCTCATGCGCGGCCTGCATCTCTCCAGCGACGGATCGATCGCCGTGCTCGGGCTGACGGAGCGCAGCAAGTCGACCGACAGCAACCTCGTCGCCGTCGATATCGCGACCGGCGAGCGCGTCAACGAAATCTACGATGAAGATGCCAGCGTCACGGCCGCGCGATTCAGCCGCGTCGACGGGGACCCTCGTATCCTCGGCGCAACGACGGCGAGCGGTGTCCGGCGCCCGCTCATCTGGAACACGCGTACAGGTGAGCGCACCGATCTGCCGTTCGACGACATCGACGGTGAATTGATCCCCGTCGACTGGTCGGAGGACCGAGAGCGCCTGTTGCTGATGCAGGTCAGCCAGGCCGTCCAGCGCCTCGCCGTCTACGATCTTGCGAGCGAAGCGCTAACGTGGCTCGATCATCCATCGGGCATGATCTCCAGCGCCCATTTCGCCGAGGACGGTGAGATCTACGCGCACATGAACAACTCCAAAACACCGTCGCGTGTTCTCGCGCTCGACGGCGCGACGGGCGCCGAGCGGCGCGTGCTCCTCGAGGGTGGAGAGTCGCCGGGTGGCTCGCCCTGCCGTTCGATCATCTATCGGTCGACGGACGACGCTACGATCCAGGCCTGGCTCGCGACCCCAGACGGCGACGGTCCCTTCCCGACAATCGTCAATATTCACGGCGGCCCGACCGCCGCGACGTTCAACATGTACTCACCCGTCGTCGAAGCCTGGCTCGACCACGGCTTCGCGACACTCGGCATCAACTATCGTGGCTCGTCCACCTTCGGCCACGAGTTCGAGACCAGCATCCTCGGCAAGCTCGGCCAGTGGGAGGTCGACGACCTCGCTGCCGCCTACGAATGGCTCCTCGCGAACAAGATCGCCATTCCGGACCAGGTCTTCCTCATGGGTGGCTCGTATGGCGGCTATCTCACGCTTCTCGGCCTCGGCATGAAGCCAGAACTCTGGGCCGGCGGCATGGCGATGGTCGCGATCGCCGATTGGAAGCTGATGTATGAGGACCAGGCCGAGACGCTCCGTCAGTACCAGGTCGCCCTCTTCGGCGGCACGCCGGAAGAGCTGCCGGAGCAGCACGAGCGCAGCTCGCCGATCACGTACGCAAGCAACGTTCGCGCTCCACTCCAGGTCATTCAGGGTGCCAACGACACGCGTTGCCCCGCCCGCCAATTAAAGGCCTACGAGGAGCGCATGCGAGAGCTGGGCAAGGAGATCGAGCTGCACTGGTTCGACGCCGGCCACGGATCGTACGCCATCGATAAGGCGGTTGAGCATCAGCAGCTGCGCATGGAATTCGCCGGCAAGGTGCTAGCTGCCCGAGGCTGACGGCGCGTAGCAGTGATAGATTAAGCTGCCTTCGCGAACGCTGGACGTTGTGAAGTCGGCGTGAGTTCTCTGTTGAGGAGGGCCATGGCCAGGCGGGCTTGAGTACGAGTCTGTCCAGGCCCGAATTCTAGCCCCCAGTAAACGCGCTCATCGCTTCCAGCCCGGCGCCAACTGATGTACACGTCAAACGAGAGCGACTGCTTCAAGACTTCGATCGTGAAGCCATGGCGTCGGTTAATGTCGACCAACCGTGGCAGGTCTTCTGAAGCGAACGATACCTGTGCTCCCGTGAGTGAAATTTCGTGGATCAGACAGGGCTGTCTGTCAAACGTGGCCGGAAGTCCCACATCGAAACGCACGGCCGAACGGCGTTCAGGGCCATAAATGGTGGCTGAAACCCTGCCTATCGCCACCAGCGTCAGGCCAAGGTTGAACGCCAGCCAGATGCTGGCTACATACGCGAACCAGGGCTGGGTGTACACTGTAGGCGTAAGCCCTGCCACCGTCGCGACGAACCAGGCAGCTGCGGCGATGTTCGCAACAACGAGGCCTACGAGCAGCGGCGGCGGCCCCAGACGCGTTCTCTCTTCGCCACTCTCCCTGCCCTTCGGGGTGACGACGAAGCGCCTGCTGCCGGGCCACACTAGCGTTAGTGTCGCCAGCAGATTGGGCGTCATGCGAACAAGCTCGAAGATGATCGCGAGTAGGTATCGGCTATAGCCGCGGCTCAGCAGCCGGAGGGCGATCTGTTGTGCTATGAACGTAACGCCGAACGCGATGCCGAAGGTTACGGGGTTCGCTCGCACCGGCACGGCTCCCGTGAATAAGACGATCGTCGGTATCAGGATGTACCCAAGAGAACGCCAAGCCTCGAACCATCCCAACAGCGTCGAGCCGTACGCGATTCGCTGGCCGAGAGTGAGTCCTGGTACGAACAGCGGATTCTCCTTCTTCAGCACCTGCATTGCTCCGGTACCCCAACGGAGCCGCTGAATCTCGAACTGGTGCGCCGTATCGGCGGCCAGGCCGCGTGCGAGTACCTGGTTGTGGTAGACCGTCTTCCAGCCGCGACGGTGTAGCCTGATCGTCGTGTGGATGTCCTCCGTAAACGTCTCCGTCGCCACGCCGCCGATTTCGTGTAGCGCCGCGACGCGCAGGACCGCGCCTGTGCCGCACCAGAAGGCGGCATCCCAGCGGTTTTTCCCTGGCTGAATCGCCCGATAGAAGAGCTGTTGCTCGTGATACATATGTGAGTTCGAACTCGCCTGCGCGCCTTCGTGCTCGAACGAATCGAGGTTGTAGAAGTCTTGTGGCGTCTGGACGACCGCGATGCGTTCGTCCTGGAAGTACCCGAGTGTGCACTTCAGGAACGAGGGATGGGCAACGTGGTCAGCGTCCAGGATCGCAACGAAGTCAGCGTCGATCACGCCTAATGCGTGGTTGATGTTGCCGGCCTTCGCGCCGCCCTTCTCTTGGCGGGCCAGGTACCGGGCGCCTAGCTCGTCAGCTAGCTCCCGCACAAATGGGCGGTCTCCGTCGTCCAGCACCCACGTTCCGTGCTCTAGCTCCATCGCGACGGCGGACGCGATCGTCGGGATCAGGATTTCGCGGCTTTCGTTCAACGTCGGGATCAAGACCGCGACCTTTCCGCCGGGATGACGGTGAATCGCTCCAACGCGCGGTCGCACACCGACGTCCCAGAGCGAGAACGTGAACAGCCCCAGGCTGAAGGCAGCATGGAACTCCAGTAACAGAAATGGAACGGAGACCCACCAGACGCCGAGGTCTACCGTGTAGAACGTTCGCCAAGTCAGGTAGCCGGCGCTTGCGAGCAGGGCGGCGATTGCCGCCAAGCGAACGGTCAGCCGCTTCGTCTGCGGCTCGGGGTGGGGCAGGGAAGCCTCCGGAAAATCAGGTAGCTTGGGACTAGGCACGAATAAACCCTCCCTAGGATCCGCTTCGACAAGCCCGCAGAAGCAGGCTCGCGTCAGCCCACTCCTGAAGAGCTGCCTGACGCTTCGGTTCACGTCCTAAGTGACGTGTCGGTGAGCCGCGGCCAGCGTGCATCTACCGAAGGAACAAATAGGCCGATCTCCCCCCAGCCGGCTCACACCTCCTCTGGCCGGCCGGTGGACTCCGCCCCTGCGTACTGACAAATGAGGATTTATGGAATCTTCCAACACGCGTTAGAATGGGCGGCAGATGGCCGCCCGCGTACTGGGCTAGCCCAGAGGGCTAGCCGTCAGCCAGCCCCCGGCCAGCACCGCCGTCGCGATGCCTATCAGCCCGAATCCTAGCTGGAGCGCGTCCTCCGACCGTCGCAACGCGTACGCGCCGATCGCCACAACCAGCAGGGCCGCCGCCACGCCCGCGCCGGCCAGGAACAGCGGCCAGTCGTAATCTAGATGGAGCCCCAGCGCCACGGCCAGGACCAGCGCTGCCGCGAAACTGCCCCAGGCGATCGCCAGCGTTCGCTCGAGTCCCAAGACGTGGGCCAGTCCGCGGACGCCGGCCTGCCGGTCCTGTTCCAGATCGGGCGCGGTGTTTGAGAGGTGCACGGCCAGACCTACCAGCGGACCGAAAAGCAGCAACCACCAGAGTTCGTTCGCGAATTGGTCCAGCGAGACCCAGACCCAGAACGGCAGAGCTGGCAGCGCCACCATGAACGGCAGCGCGCTCAGGACGCTGCGCTTCAGCCGGACGTTGTAGCCGACGCCTGCAAGCAGGCCACACGCTCCCACCGCGACCGAGAGCGGCCCGAACGTAGCCGTCAACGCTCCGGCGACGATCGCCAGCACTGCGGCCAGGAGGAGCGCTACCTTCGGCTCGATGAGCCCGCGCACGATCGGCTTGTATGGCTTCGTGATCGCATCCAGATCGCGATCCCAGTAGTCGTTCGAAGCGCCGATCGCCGCCTGGACGCAGAACATCGCGACCGTCAGGCGCGCCAGGTCGGCTGCCGCCGGCACCCCGTCGACCGCGATGCCGGCTAGGGCCGCTGTCGCCGCGACGTTTAGCCCAACAGGGAAGGGATGGATGACGCGCGCGGCCCGCAGCCACCGAAGGGCGGTCCACCCGGAGTCTTCCTGTGTAGTGTGTCCGTCCAAGGCACTCCCTCGTAAGCCGGCCTGAGCCGATCTTACCTGCTCGGAGCGTCCGGAGTTTTTCCTGCGAGGGGTGAGCGATAAAGGCCGTGCCTTGACGGCTAGCGCTGGGACAGTCTGTAGCCGGAGCACGTCGCTTCGACCAACGACAGCGGCCCAACGACACACGCTTCGAGTATCGTTACGCAAACGTCAGCCTGGCAGCCGATGAGCGTCGCCGAACAGCTCACGGACCAGTTCAGCCCCGCCGCGATCGCGAAGCATGACTCCCGCTCAACCGCATAGTCGCCCGCCGGTCCTTCCATCCAGAGAACCGCCCTATCGATCGCCTGCTCCTGCGGTACCGGCTCCGGCTCGGGCTTCGGTCCCTCATCCTCCGTAGCGTCAGCAACGACGTGCACAGGAATGTAGTACCGCGTTGGCTCCAGGTAGCTGAGCGGGTTCACGGGTCCGCTCTGCGACCACAGCTCGAAGTGCAGATGCGCCCCGTCCGACCTCCCGGTGTTGCCGGCCAGCCCCAACGTGTCCTCCTGCTGGACATGGTCGCCGGCCTCCACCGAGATCTCGCTCAGATGGCCGTACAGGCTGGTCCAACCCTCGCCGTGGTCGACGATGACGTAGTAGCCGTACACACAGCACGGGTCGCCGCCGGCAAATCGCACCTTGCCTGCGCGCACGGCCTCGATCGGGTCCCCGATAGCGGCTCGCACGTCGATCCCGCTCGGGTGGATGATGGACATGCCTTGGCTGATTGAGCCTTCGGTCGGCCAGGCAAACGCGTACCGCGGTGTCGTACGCGATGGCCTGGCAGCGGTCCGGCCGCTCGTCTGTGCCGCGGGGTCGGTCGGCTCGGCTGTCACCTGAGGCTCCCGGGCGATGGAAACCGGGGTGCCTGCATCGCCGCTGCCGTTCCAGATCGCGCGTTCCACCGCGACCTGCTGCACCGGCGTCTCATCGGCAGCAATCTGCGTTCCGGCGAACAGCAGGCCCGCGCCCGCGGCTGCCATCAGCAAGATCGTCGCGGCCAACCGCATAGACGGTACGTGAGAAGCTCCCTGAGATGCCATTGGGTCAGTATCGACCTAAGCGGAAGCGAGCTTCAGTTTCAGGCGCGAACAGTTGTTCGTGACTCGCTTTAGCGGCCCGGCGAAAGCCAGCAGATGCGTACCTTCTACCAAGACTGCCCGTAAGGCTAGCCCTGACAGCTATGCAGGTACTGGAGAATGACGCCAAGGATGTCGTTCGTCAGGTCGATTACGCCGTCCGGCGGGCCCATGTTCCAGACGTTCGCGCCAATCTGCGGCCCACGATCGAACACGACGTCGTACGTCGGCTCGGTGCCCGTCGGCGCGTAGTGCTGTATCACCTCGAAGATGTCGTTCGTCAGGTCGATGATCTGGTCTGGCGGTCCGCCTCCTCCCCCCAACACATCGTAGAAGTCATTCGGGTTGAGCGGGTCGCGCAGGCCGCCAGTCGTCTGGCTACCAGGCGCCGTTTGCAGTTCCGCGGCGTCGGTACAACCGTCGCCGTCGAAGTCCGACGAGGTGAGGTCTCTCACTGTGAGAACTGAGAAGTGCGGGAGCGCCGCTGTAAAGGTATTGGCCCCCGGGTCGCGGGAGATGATGTCCGCGAGTTCCCATTCTTCCGTGAGGCTGTTGAAGAGCCACACTCCTAGGTTGTTCTCATCGAGGCCGGCCACTTCTGCGTCCGTGTACGTGAACGTCACTGTAGCAGGAGGGTCAAACGTGGTGCCATCGGGGCCGAAATCGAAGGCGCGAGACAGGTAATCGCCTCCACCTGGTGGAAGAGGAAGCCCTAACGTCGTGAAGACATCGATGGTGATAGCCGTATCGCCGGGCAGCGCGCCCGCGGGCACGGACAGGGACACCTCTACAGAATCCCCAGCGCCGGTGTCAATAGAACCGCCGCCGGTTCCGATGGTACTGCCGACAGATTCGAGGAGTGTTGGCGTAGGCGTTGCGGTGGGCGTGGGCGTGATGGTGGGCGTAGGCGTGGCGGTGGGCGTTGGAGTGTCCGTCGGCGTGGGCGTGCGCGTGGGCGTGCTCGTCGGCTTGGGCGTGGGCGTGGGCGGCTTCGCACCGGTGCACGCGGGTTCCAAACAGCGGAGCACCTTCAGGTCGCCGTTCGTGGAGTCGTAGTAGCTGACGACCGGGTTGCCGCTGGCGTCCAGCGCCAGCGAGGTGTGTCGGCCGACATCGCCGCCCGTGTCGGGCGCGGTGATGCTGTTGCTGGCCGTGCAGGTCGGATTGCCGCAGTGAAGTACCTTGAGGTCGTCGTCGGTGGCATCGTAGTAGCTGACGACCGGGTTGCCGCTGGCGTCCAGCGCCAGCGACGTGTACCCGCCGACAAGGCCGCCCGTGTCGGGCGCGAAGATGCTGTTGCCGGCAGTGCAGTTGGCGTTGCCGCAGTGGAGCACCTTCAGATCGCCGCTGCCGAAGAAGCAGCAGTCGAGGTAGCTGACCACCGGGTTGCCGTCCCCGTCCAGCGCCAGCGACGTGTGATCGCCCACAAGGCCAGCCGTGTCGGGCGCGGTAATGCTGTTGCCTGAAGTGCAGTTGGCGTTGCCACAGTGGAGCACCTTCAGGTCGCCGTTGTCTGCATCGTAGTAGCTGACGACGGGATTCCCGCTATTGTCCATGGCGAGCGAGGTGTAGAAGCCGACGCCGCCGGCCGTGTCGGGCGCGGCGATGCTGTTGCCTGAGGTGCAATTGGCGTTGCCGCAATGCAGCACCTTTAGGTCGCGGTTGGTCTGGTCCCAGTAGCTGACGACCGGGTTGCCGCTGGCGTCCAGCGCCAGCGAGGTGTACCAGCCGACAAGGCCGCCTGTGTCGGGCGAGGCGATGCTGTTGCCTGAGGTGCAGGTCGGATTGCCGCAATGGAGCACCTTCAGGTCGCGGTTCGTGGAGTCGTAGTAGCTGACCACCGGGTTGCCGCTGGCGTCCAGCGCCAGCGACGTGTAATCGCCCACAAAGCCGCCTGTGTCGGGCGCGGTAATGCTGTTGCCTGAGGTGCAGGCAGCGTCGCCACAGTGGAGCACCTTCAGGTCGCCGTTGGTCTGGTCGAGGTAGCTGACGACCGGGTTGCCGGCCGTGTCCAGCGCCAGCGAGGTGCTCAGGCCGACGAAACCGACCGTGTCGGGCGAGGCGATGCTGTTCCCCGAGGCGCAGTTGGCGTTGCCACAGTGGAGCACTTTCAGGTCGAAGTTGGCGAAGTCCTGATAGCTGACGACGGCGTTGCCGCTGGCGTCCAACGCCAGCGAGGTGTACCAGCCAACGTCGCCGGCCGCGTCCACCGTGACGATGCTGTTGCCCGCCGCGCAGTTGGCGTTCCCGCAGTGCAGCACCTTCAGGTCAGCGTTAGTTTCGTCCCGGTAGCTGACGACTGGATTGCCAGCGGTGTCCAGTGCCAGCGAGGTGTACTCGCCGACAAAGCCAACCGTGTCGGGCGCGGCGATGGTGTTGCCTGAGGTGCAGGCAGCGTCGCCGCAGTGGAGCACCTTCAGGTCGCCATTGAACTGGTTCTTGTAGCTGACGACAGGGTTTCCGCTGGCGTCCAGCGCCAGCGAGGTGTAGAGGCCGACATTGCTGACCGTATCGGGCGAGGTTATGCTCTCGCCGCTGCCGCTGCAGTTCTGGTCGTTGCAGTGCAGCACCTTCAGGTCGCCGCTGGTGTCATCGTAGTAGCTGACTACCGGGAAGCCGCTGGCGTCCAGCGCCAGCGAGGTGTACCGGCCGACAACGCCGCTGGTGTCGGGCGAGGTGATGCTCTCGCCGCCGCCGCTGCAGCTCTGGTCGTTGCAATGCAACACCTTCAGGTCCTGGTTCGTTTGGTCGTAGTAGCTGACGACCGGGTTGCCGCCCGTGTCCAGCGCCAGCGAGGTGAACGAGCCGACATCGCCGGCCGTGTCGGGCGAGGCGATGCTGTTGCCTGAGGTGCAGCTGGCGTTGCCGCAGTGCAGCACCTTGAGCACCTTCAAGTCGAAGTTGAGGAAGTCCTGGTAGCTGACGACCGGATGGCCGCTGGCGTCCAGCGCCAGCGACGTGTACTCGCCGACAATGCCAACCGTGTCGGGCGCGGCGATGGTGTTGCCTGAGGTGCAGGTGGCGTCGCCGCAGCGGAGCACCTTGAGGTCGCCGTTGATGAAATCGCGGTAGCTGACCACCGGGTTGCCGCTGGCGTCCAGCGCCAGCGAGGTGTCGAAGCCGACAAAGCCGGCCGTGTCGGGAGAGGCGATGGTGCTGCCGGGGCCGGTTGCCGCGGCCGGGCCCGGCTTCGGCCAGCTAACCACCACCGTCGTCATGGCGATCAGCGCCAGGACAACTAGGCCTAGCAGACTTCGTCGGAGCTGCATCCCGCACCTCCCCAGTGCGGCCAGTGGTGGATCTCGGCCTGCCCCTAACCGTCTTCGTGCCCACCACTTGGCCACCAGCTTCGAGACAGCGCTATTCTAGCAGAATGGTGTAATTTGTCAAGAAGCCCTATCAAGAAAGCACAGTCGAGCCCAGGATTGATCGAACGCCCCCGTCTCGCGCCGTCAGCACCCTATGTTAAACTCCCTCGCATGAGCCTTACGGTGGGAAGCAACGCATGGCGCGCCTAGGCGGTCGGCCAGATCGCCCCCGCATGGGTGGCCACGTTCGCCAATCCAAGCCCAAAGGCTCCAGCATCGAGATCCTCCGGCGTATGCTCGGCCTCTTCGCGCCGTTCAAAGGCCAGTTCGTCGCCGTCCTCGCCCTCGTCGTCGTCACCGTCGCCCTCAGCCTGACGCCGGCCCTCCTCCTCGGCGAGATCGTCGACGAAGCTACGTCGGATGGCGGGACCGCGGGCGATCGTAGCCGCATCATCCTCCTCGCCAGCATAGGCGCCGCCGTCTACGTCGCCGCCGGCCTGTTGGGCGTCCTGCGAGCGTACATTACGCAGATCATCGGCCAGGGCGTGATGTACAACCTGCGGATCGCCCTGCACGCGCACCTTCAGCGGCTCTCCGTCCGCTTCTTCACGAACACCAAGACCGGCGAGATCCTCTCGCGCGTCATGACCGACGTCACCGGCATCCAGCAGGTGTTGACCGGCACCTTCACCGAGTTCTTCACCAACGTCATGACGCTCGGGTTGGCGCTCGCGATCATGTTCTCGATCGAGTGGCGCATGGCCCTGCTGCTCACGGTGCTCCTGCCGCTCTGGGTCTACCCGACGATTCGCGTCGGTCGCGTCCAGCGACGGCTTCAGATGGAGTGGCAGGAGGAAGCGGCAGAGATGTCCGGCCAGCTCGAGGAGACGCTCTCGGTATCGGGCGCGATGCTCGTCAAGACGTTCGGCCGCCAGGAGCATGAGGCGCAGAAATTCGAGCAGTCGAGTCAGGTGATGCGGTCTGTCTCTATCCAGCGCATGATGGCTGGCCGTTGGTTCAACCTCGGGACGGAGCTGTTCGGCTCGTTATCCATCATCATGGTCTATGCGCTGGGCGGCATCGCGGCCATCGGCGGCGACGTCAGCATCGGCGAAGTCGTCGCCTTTGCCGTGCTCGCCCAACGAGTGTTCCAGCCGTTCCAGGGCGTCATGCGCATCAACACGACGGTGCTCTCATCGCTTGCCCTCTTCGAGCGTATCTTCGAGTACATGGACCTCCCCGCCGAGGTCGACGAGTCGCCTAACGCGGTCCGGCTCGACCGGCCGTCGGGCAAGCTTGAGTTCCGCGACGTCTCGTTCGCCTACACATCCTCACTGCCCTTGGCGCTCGATGGCGTGTCCTTCACGCTCGAGCGCGGACAGATGCTCGCGCTCGTCGGGCCGTCCGGGGCTGGGAAGACCACGATTACATATCTCCTGCAGAGGTTCTACGACCCAACGAACGGCTCGGTGCTGCTCGATGGCCACGACCTCCGCGATGTCACGCTCGACTCGATTTCAGACGCGATCGGCACTGTCATGCAGGACGCCTATCTCTTTCACACTACGCTTGCCAACAACATTCGCTATGGCCGTCTCGAGGCCTCGGATCGCGACGTCGCCGCCGCCGCGTCCGCCGCCGGCCTCGACGACATGATCGAGCGGCTGCCGGAGCGCATGGAGACCATAGTGGGTGAGCGCGGCTATCGACTCTCGGGCGGCGAGAAGCAGCGCGTCGCGATCGCCCGCGCCATCCTCAAAGACCCGGCCGTCCTTATCCTTGACGAAGCCACCGCCTCGCTCGACTCCCGGCTTGAGCGTGAGGTGCGGGAGGCCACCGCCAAGCTCGCCGAGGACAGGACCACCGTCGTCATAGCTCACCGGCTCTCGACCGTCGTCGCCGCCGATCAGATCTTAGTCCTAGATGTGGGCCGGGTCGTCGAACAAGACCGCCACGAAGAACTACTAGCCAACGGTGGGCTCTATGCGTCGCTTTACAACGAGCAGTTCAATCCAACCGTGGCGGAGCCTGCTGTTGCAGAGCAACACCCAAGGTAGTGCGGACGATTACCACCCGCCAGCTAAAGCGAAGCTTTAGCAAAGCTGACCGAAGGTCAGCCGTCGGGGCGGGGCTCAGACCCGCCCAATGCTCCAAGATCCAGCCGCCAGCAGGAGCCAGTGGTTGCGCAGCAACAGCAAAGCTGACCCTCTGGTCGGCCGTAGTGTCTAGTCGGCCAGTTCCTCACCCACGATAATCGGGGGAGGTGTGTCGCTGCTCGAGCTGGACACCGGCACCGTCACGAGAATGATGGCCCACATAGCGACCCCGGCGGCAGCCAAGGCCGCGCCGGCCGCCCGGCCGCCGGTGCTCCTGCTCCCGCGATAGGCGACGATGCCGCCCACGACCAATGCCGCGCCGAGAACAGCCAATATAATCCAAACAGTTGAGCCCCAATCCATGAGGACCTCCTATTCGTAGCCGAGAACGCGTGTCGTGAACACGTTCTCTGTATTCAGACGAACGGCAGGCGGGTTTTGTTCCCCAGCGTACACCCCGCCGCGGCTCAGCCAAGCTAGCCCGCCGCGTTTCTTCCATCCATCCTGCCCGCCGCTGGAGGGAGCCTGTCGCCTGCCCTGAGTGCAGCCGAAGGGAAGGATGCGCGACCCAGCAAGTAGGGGCGACCGTTCGAAGCTGGTAGATCGGCGACAGCCACCACTAACCAGGGTGTGTCCCATAGCCCGTGTTACCATGCCACCATGAGACTCATGCTGGCGGCTCGTATCGTCGTTCTGCTGGTGGTCATCTACATGTTGGCTGGCGTGGCGATCTATTTCAGTGACATCGCACGGGACTGGTGCGGCTACGGCACCTTCGATTGGAGCACGGCGGTTTGGTATATGCCTTACTGGCCCTTCAGGCTGTTCGCAGGCATGTTCTGCGACTGACCCAGGGTGTGCTACCTGCCTAACTGCCCATTCAGGTCGCCCGCAACGTGAGAAGCGTTGTAGGGGCGGGTCTCAGACCCGCCCAATGCTCCAAGATCCAGCCGCCAGCAGAACCGAAAGTTTTGCCAAGTTAGCCCGCCGAGGGCGGGCCTTATACTCGGATCGTGCGTACTGAGACTGGCTCGGTTCGACCCTTCACTGTCACTTGTTCGAGCGGCACGTCTGGATGACGAAGGCTGATGTCGGTACACACTGGCTCGCCAAGAACGGCCTCCCCGCCTCGAGCCAAGCCCTGCAGCCGGGCTGCCGTGTTCACCATGTCGCCGACCGCCGTTAGGTCGGTCATGCCTTCAGCGCCAACGCTACCTACGTAGGCAATACCGGCCTGCACGCCCACACCGACGTCTATCCACGGACCGGACTCAGAGCCGTACCCGACGGCCTCTAGCAAGTCGACGGCTGCCTCGGCCGCCCGCGTCCGATACCGTGGGCCGGCGATGCCGGGAATGAAGAGCGCCATCACCTCATCGCCGATGAACTTGTCGATGATGGCGTCGTGGCGGAGCAGAACACGGCTGGCAGCCAGGTAGTAACGGTTCAGCAGATCCGCGTACGCCGTCGAAGTCATCCGCTCTGCCATCGGCGTCGAGTCTCGGACGTCAGCGAACAGCACGGCGATGTCGATCTCGGTTCCGCCTGGAGGCAATCCGTCGCAGCACAAGCTGCAGAGGTTCGGGTTCTTGGGTGACGGCTTGAATCCGAACAGGCCGACAAGCTTGCCGCCGGGCCCGCCGAACGGGTTATAGCAGAGCTTGCACCGGGGCTCGCTGGGCATATGTCTGAAGAGAGCATGAAACAGCTTGCCCATGTTGTGGCCGTCCAGCAACAAAGTGCGCCACTTGGCCTCGATGTCAGGTGATGTCGAGTTGGACACGTGCCGCTCCTGCACGCGCAGTATATACGACTGGACGCAGACCTTGGTGTAGGCATTGGCGGAAGCGGCTCACGATGCCTCCTGAGCGGGCCGAAACTAACTATGGGCCAGATACGAGGTAGTCAATCAGTGCGGAAAATCACACAAGACCTTCACGTCATGCCTTCAGTAGTAGCACTCTCCAATCAGGATGCTCAGTAGCGAGGCCAGGGCCCACGTGATCCCAGAGCGGGCGGCTGGCCATGTCTGGCTCGGCTCGCTCGGCAGTGTGCTCGTCGCGTACCTCCTGCTGACCATTGCTGCCGCCGTCTGGCTCCCTGTTCCTGAAATCGCCCGGGCCGCCCTCGCGCTGCCGGCTCTCGCCCTCATTCCCCTGCTCGTGGGTTCGGCGCTGCTGCGGCTCCTGCCCGTCCTGGACCAGACCTCAGCGCTCGATGGATTTGGTCGTGCCCTCATCGAATGGCTTGTGGGCAGCTTGGCGCTGGCCGTGCTCGCCGTCGTCCTGCAACTGGGCGGCCAGGCGTTCCTGCTGCAGCGGGTTGGGCTGATCGCGCTGGTCATGGCCGCGGGCGGCTCCATCGCCTGGCATGCGAGAGGATGGCGGCCTGTACATCTTCCTGCGGCGGGACCGATCACGTTGGCACTGGCGATCGTCATCCTGCTCTCCATCGCGCCCAAGGGTATCGTGGCGCGTTATGCGGAGTTCCCGCTGCTAACTGGGAACGTCGCAGACGTGGCACTCCACTTCACACAGCCCGCCCTGCGGATGCTGGAGCAGGGCTATTTGGAGCTGCAGAATCCCTCTCATGGCCCAGCGCTGGTCACCCTTATCGCGATCCTGTCGCAGCTCTACGACGTGAACCCGCTCTCTGTCATCTGGATGGGGCCGTTCCTGCTGTTCACCGTCTATGGGGTGGGGCTCTTCCTCTGGGCGAACGCGGTCTCAGGGCGCTCGACCACTGCCGTTCTGGTCACCGCTATCGGCGTCTTTCTCCCAGTGGAGCCCATCTTCTATAGTGCGTCGCCTCTCGTCCTGCGCTCCAACACGATACTTTTCGCCCTGTTCCCGCTGGGGCTCTACCTCATGCATCGCCTGGTGGTAGCAGACGATGCTCCGAAGCGGGCGAAAGCCGAGGCGCTAATCGCCCTGCAGGGCAGCATCGGTGTCCTCTTCATTGCCATGAACGCCTATCGCCTCGGTCTGTTCAGTCAGGAAGTCCGCGTCCTGTTGATGCTCGTCGTTGCGGGGGCCTTGGGCATCGCGTTCGCAGCTGCGAACAGGAGGCGCTGGCGCTGGACCGGCCTGCCCGCCCTGTTCCTTGTCATTGTGGGGTTTCAGGTCTTCCATATATACGAGAGTCCAGTCTTTCTCACGGCACTCATCGTCTATGGAGTGGCGCTGACCATGCGCGGCCTCCGTGTTGACCGGTTCGTTGCCGCCGGGCTATGCCTGGCGGTGGGAGGGTTCTTCTTCCTCCAGTTCTCTGGCATCCTCTCGTTCCCACAGGACTTCTCGATTTCGTCGGCGGTCTTCGGTTCCACCTACGAGAACTTCTCACCAGACTTCGCAGGCCAGGTGGACCTGCTCAAGCTGACGCTGTCCCCGCCGGTCCTCGTCCTCATGTTGCTGGGCGTCGCCGGCTTCCTGGCCAGGAAACATGAGGCGGGCGGCCGCGCCGTGGTCATGGCGGCGGCGGTCATGTTCGTCTTCTATTTCATGCCCGACCCGTTCGCCTTCCGCATCAACAAAAGCTTCGCGCCTTTCCTGGCCTTCCTCATCGTCGCAGGGGCGTTCAATACGGGCACGCTAGTGAGCGGACTGGTACGGAGGAGCGGAAGCGCCCCGGTCCTGTTCCGGAGCGTCGCGCAGCTCGCCATGATTGCGGCCGTCCTGCCTTCGCTCGTCGTGCCGTTTCTCGAGAGCGCTTCCACCCCTGCGCGAGTCGCGCTCTACCCTCAAGTGGCCGACGTGGAGTACGAGCTGGCTTCCTGGTTCCAGGACCAGACCGGCGAAAACGCGCGGATCGTCAGCGATAGCCAGACGATGCTGCTCCTCACATCCCTCGGCAACAAGGTCAGCATCGCGGAACGGAAGTTCCTCCTGGACGAGATGAGCGCGGACGGTCGCGAGCAGATGACGTTCATTAAGGATTCGGTGTTGGGCGCTCCTACCGGCTGTGCGGCCTACGCCGGCATTCGCGCGCTGGCCGGGACCGAGCCCGTTCCCGAGCGCCGCTACCTCGAAGCAATTGGCGCGCAGTCACAGGAGCCGGACTACTTCGTCGTCTGGACGGCGAAGACGTTCTTATGGACCACCCGGCCGGAACGCATCGATCCAGTTCTCTCGCCCGTGACCGAGGACACCATGCCGTGGTGGCGGGAGGGGATGGAGCCGTTTCGCGATACCGGCTTCTTCCGCCCCGTTGCCCAGATCGGCAGCGAGGCCTACGTGTTCGCGGCGCTACCCGCAGCCGACGTCTCACCGGGGGAGCTGACGTCCTGCTCGTCTGCCACCACTGAGTTGATCCGCACTCGCTAACGAGGAAGATATGGAACAAGAGCACGGCGCAATTCGATTCCTGGCTGCCGCATCCGGTGCGGCCATGCTCGTGCTGATCGCTGTCATCGTAGCGGGCTTCCCGTCGTTTTACGGGGCGGTCGCCGCTGGCTGCTACAGCGAGTACGTCACGCCGCGACGCCTCGTCGACGCCCCCGCGATGACCCTCGTGGGCGACGCCTTGTCCGGGCTGCCGGAGGATGCGGCGTGGCAGGGCGTAGCGACCGACGGCGCCCATTGGTTCATGCTGACGAGTGAAGCACCGGGGAGCACGAAGAATCAGATTCGCAAGTATCTCATCAGCACGGGCGAACTCGTCAGTTCCAACCTGGATGCCTACAGCGATACGTACCGCTTTAGCTCCGGCGAGATCATCGATGGCCTGCTGTACGTCGCCGTGCGTGGTGACGGTTCAGCTTGGTCGCACGTCGTTGCGTACGACCCGGCTGACCTGAGCGTCGTAGAGGACATCGACATCGCCCACGCCGGCTACACGTTCCCGGAGGGCGTCGCCAGGCACGACGGATACTGGTGGGTGGTGTTCGCGGGCTGCGGCACGTTCGAGCCGGCCAACGCGACCAAGTCCGCCGTCATTCGCTACGACGCCGGCTGGCGCAACCCCGTTGCCTACGATCTCTTCACGAACCTCGGCGCCGAGATCGGCGGACAGGACATCTGGTGGTCGGGCGACGGCGAGATCGTAACGACACATCACGACCGCGGCGCGCTCCAGGTCTGGCGCTGGACCGGGGCGGGGTTCGACCCCGCACGCACGTACGCATTGCCCGACGAGGAGCCCGGCCGGCCTTACGGTCAGGGCTTCACCTACCTGGACGGCACCTGGTACCTCGCCGGCCGCTACTCGGATCGCCTAACCGCGTTCCAATTCCCGCCCTAGAACGACAAACCCTCGCCGCCGCGTTTCTTCCATCCTGCGTGCCCGCCGCAGGAGGGAGCCTGTCGCCTGCCCTGAGCCCAGCCGAAGGGCATGGAGGTGGCTGCAGGAGACAGGTTTGGTCGGGGGAGTCGCCCTCCCTAAGTGAGACGCTCCACATCAGCAGTGCGCCCCCCATCCAATTTAGGCATAGGATGCACTTCGCTCTTGTTCTTGCTTGTATCATTGACGCAGAGATGCATACCACTCAAGACAGGACTCCAGTGTGAGAGGCGTCAACAGGGCGGAGCTCAAACGTCTAGTCGAGAAGTATCGAGAGCTTAGCCCAGCTAGACGCAAGCGTTACAACGAAGCGCAAACGCGGAAAGACTTCATCGACCCGCTTTTGCAGGCTTTAGGCTGGGACGTTCGCGGAATCGAGCGGGATGAAGTTCTGGTGGAGGAACGTACGCCTGCAGGCTTCCCAGATTACACGCTGAAGATAGACAACATTCCTCGTGTGTATGTGGAAGCTAAACCTCTCGAGGACGATCTGTACAACAAAAAGTACGCGGAGCAGGCAATAACTTACGCATACAACAAAGGTGTTACCTGGGCGGTGCTCTGCAATTTCACAAGAGTGTTGGTCTTCAACGCGGAGTGGCAAACAACAGCAGTTCAACGAGCACGAGTACTGGACATTGGCTGGGATGAATTCAGGAAGCAAGGCACCGAGCTTCACTTACTCGCAAGAAGCGCCGTGGTCGAACGCAGCCTTGAGGAGGTTGCCCAACGCTTCGGTGGCATGAAGGTTCGGCTCCCCGTTGAAAAGAGCCTCTATCAACAATTGCGAACCTGGAGGGCTAAGCTCTTCAACGCGATAGCACTATTCAGGCCCGACTTGTCCATTGAAGATGTTGACGAGGTCATCGAGAAGATCTTTAACCGACTCATCTTCATACGCAACTGCGAGGATCGCAATGTCGAGGAACCTCTGCTGCGGGCCGCACTGCATCATCATCGTGAAAGCGAGAAGAGAAGCGGCTTGACGCAAGAGGTTGGGGACGTCTTTAAAAAGTTCAATGGCACATTCGACAGCGAACTCTTTGAGGACCACCTTACTGATGAGCTCCTCCAACACGCAGGAACGCAGTTTGAGGACGTACTTTACGATATCGTCTCAGGTCTATACCAACCGCCACACAGTGTGGCTGCATACGACTTCGCGGCGCTCGATGCGGATGTGCTCGGGGCAGTGTATGAGCAGTACCTGGGCTATGTTGCTAAGGTCGTCAAAGAGCGGGCCAAGGTTCAAGAGGGACAACTAGAACTCGGGCTGCCTGTTGAGCGAATCGAGGTCGAGAAGAAGCTCGAGAGGCGGAAAGACCAGGGAATCTACTACACGCCCAAGTGGGTCGTTGACTACATCGTCTCTCAAACTGTCGAACGCTTCCTCGGAGAACGAACCCACAACGACATACTCAACCTGCGCATACTCGATCCGGCGTGCGGCTCGGGCTCATTCTTAATCGGCGCATTTGACGCGCTGCTAGGATATCACGCAAGGCTTGCAGGAAAGCGCGTTACTGAGCTCGATCAGTTCGAGCGACTAAAGATTCTGACAGCGAATGTCCGCGGTGTCGACATCGACTCACAGGCTGTCGAGATAGCTCGCCTGAATCTCCTCCTCCGAGCCGTGTCCAAACGCGGACTCCTTCCATCGCTAAGCGAAGCGGTTGTCTGCGGAAACTCACTGATCTCTGGTGACGAGGGTGCACTCCGGAACGAATTCGGTGCCACGCTGGATTCGAAATCGCCAGTATTTTGGCAGGAGGACTTTCCCTCCACGATGGCCGCCGGAGGTTTCGACATCATAATTGGCAACCCGCCGTACCTGAATGAAGCGCGTGGTAACAAGGAACTATTCCGGGAACTGAAGCGGGTACCCAAACTCGCTGGTTATTACGAGAAGAACGTCGACCTGTTCAACTTCTTTGTGGAACTGGGTATTGATCTACTCAAGCCCGGTGGGATGCTGGGCTTCATAATCCCAGCCTATTGGCAGAATCGGGCCGGAGCATCTAAGCTCCGACAGAAGATTGTCTCAGAAACAAACATCGAGAGGCTGGTGGACTTTGGGAATCTTAAGGTATTCACCGATTCCCTCGGACATCACAGTTCGATCGTGATCCTCCGAAAGGCCACACAGCGCAGCGCTGTAACAAACTCGCTGCGATACTTGCAAGTGGTGGATCATCCATCCGGCGACTCTGAAGCACTTCTATCTCAGACCCTTGCCACGCTGGCGAACGACAGTCTCGACGACTGCCACTATCTACTGAGTGCCGGGAAGTTCTTAGTCCAGTGCGACGGGCCCGACGTTCTGTCTGCAATCAAGCGTGTCCCGAGCTTCACAGTTGATGCACGTCGCGTGGTCCGAGGCGTTGACACGTCGCCCAGTGACCACGACGGTGTTGGTGTGTTTGTGCTAGGCCAACGGGAGTACAGAGACTTGGCGAGCAGGTGCTCAAGAACTGAGCTGTCCTTCTTGAAGCCCTTCTTTAAGGCTGGGCAATTGGACCGCTATCGCCACGACGCCAAGAACTCTAACTGGTTGCTGTACACCGACAAGACGCGCAGAGAGCAACTCGAGGAGAATCCGGGCGAGTATCCAGCCTTGGTTGCCCACCTGAGGCAGTTCAGCAATGTGATTACTTCCGATAACAAACCGTATGGCCTTCACCGCGCAAAGAAGGAGAGCAACTTTCTCAACAGCGAGAAAATTCTGTTCGTTAGAAAGACGCCGTATCCGAAGTTCGACTTGGTGCCAGAACCCTATTTCTGCGACGAGTCCATGTATCTTATTCTCCCCTCTGAATCCGTCGACCCTCGCTATTTACTGGCCGTCCTCAACTCTAACGTCGCACACTATTGGTTCCTCAGGCACAAAAGCCAAGGAACTCAACTCCAGGTTGACAAAGAAATCGTTCTGAGTCTTCCGATTCCCAACCGTCCGGGATCGTCGAACGCAGAACAACAGGAGGTGTATAGTTCCATCCTCGCATCGGTAGATCGAATGCTTAAGCTTCGAAGTCCCCGCTTGTCCGGCAAGCCATCAGCATCTGAGATACGCCGTGCGCACCAGTTGGTCACTCGGTTGGAAGAGAAGCTTAATTCACTTGTGTACGACCTGTACGGACTCGGTGACGGCGAGCGGCAAGCACTGGCTGCCGCGATATCGTAGAGCTCGGCCGCGTCGACCCCAACGCCACCTCCCCCTCGGTGCTAACCCGCCTCCCGCGTACGATCACGGGTCAAGAGCTGTTCAGCCTGCTGACCACGAGGCCTGTCAGGCATGCAACCAGTTCGCCATGACGAATTTCTTATGGTAACTCAAATGCAAGATCTTAGGTTCGAAAGCGAACATAAGGTGGTGAGAAAAAGGCGATTCTGCAAAACGAACTTCGCCGCGAGCTCCCCTCTCCCGTTCACGGGAGAGGGGTTGGGGGTGAGGGAGAGGCGAAACTCAATCAACCGACATTCCCGCCCACGCTACCCAGCAAGGCCCGTCGCAGATGAGCAGCTGACCGTAGGTCAGCCAAACGACGGACGAATACTCAAACTAGCCCTTCTGCGAATCTGGAGCGCGATCATTTCTCACAAACGAATCTGCTTGACCTCCCCTCTCCCGTTCACGGGAGAGGGGCCGGGGGTGAGGGAGAGCCAACGCCCAAAGCATTTGATACACTCCCTCCCGTCATGCCTAAGGACCGACTCGGTATCGGCTTCGTCGGCTCCGGCTTCGTCACCGGCTTCCATCTCCGGGCCCTCGTCGGCGTCCGCGACGCCGATGTCGCCGCAATCGCCAGTCCCACCCGCGAGCACACCGAGGCCGCGGCCGCCCGCGCCAACCAGCTCGGCGTCGGCGACCCAACCGTCTGCTCCACCGTCGCCGAGATGGCCCACGACCCCATGGTCGACGCCATCTGGATC
This sequence comes from Chloroflexota bacterium, assembly GCA_022562155.1. GTDB lineage: Bacteria > Chloroflexota > Dehalococcoidia > DSTF01 > RBG-16-68-14 > SZUA-185. Next base: position 5,511 of record JADFPV010000036.1, on the reverse strand, counting down.
TGCGCCCCCAACGACACCCGCATCGCCGTCGTCGAGGAGATCGCCGACAGCGTCAGCGAGGGCGCCCACCTCATCGGCGTCGCCTGCGAGAAGCCGCTCGCCCGCAACGTCGCGGAGGCCAAACGCATGGTCGAACTGATCGAGCAGACCGGCCTCCTCCACGGCTACCTGGAGAACCAGTGCTTCTCGCCCGCCCTCATGCGCGGCAAGGAGGTGCTCTGGCGCCGCGCCGCGCCCATCGCCGGCCGCCCCTACCTCGCCCGTGCCGCCGAAGAGCACAGCGGCCCGCACATGCCCTGGTTCTGGTCGGGCGCGAAGCAGGGTGGGGGAGTGCTCAACGACATGCTCTGCCACAGCTACGAAGCCGGTCGTTTCCTCCTCACCGCCCCCGACGAATCCCGCGACGCCCTTACCGTCACCGAAGTCAGCGCGCAGATCGAATCGCTCAAGTGGTCGCGCGACGAGTATGCTGCGCGGCTCAAGGACGACATGGGCGTCGACTACACGCGAACGCCCGCCGAAGACTTCGCTCGCGCCACCGTTCGACACAAGACCGCCGACGGCACGACCGTCCTCGTCGAAGCGACGACATCCTGGGGCTTCGTCGGCCCCGGCCTGCGCCTGCGCATGGAGCTGCTCGGCCCCGAGTACTCGATGCAGGTCGATACGCTCACCAGCGAACTGCAAGTGTTTCTGAGCAGGCGCATCACCGGTTCCGAGGGCGAAGACCTCGTCGAGAAGCAGAACGCCGAGCAGGGCCTCATGCCCATCGTCCCGGACGAAGCCGCCACCTACGGCTACGTCGAAGAGGACCGGCACATGGTGAAGTCATTCCTAGCGGGCGAACAGCCATCGGAGACCTGGTACGATGGCCTCGCCGTCACCGAAGTCTTAATGGCCTGCTACCTCTCTGCCGAGCAGGGCCGCGTCATCAGCATGCCGGAGCCCGCGCTGGATACCTTCATCCCGGCGGTAGCGCGAGGGGAATGGAAGCCTTAACCGGCAGATCCATGTTCTGGGAGCCGCTCGACCCTTCGACGGGCTCAGGGTGGAGAGCCACTGCCATGCTGAGCTTGTCGAAGCATGAGGCTAGCGTGGGCGAGCACGGCTGTGCGCCCGCCAGCAGTTGCGGAACAACTGCATAGCTCTCGCCCAAGGCGAGAGCCGTGATTCCGAGCGCAGCTGCCTGCCCTGAGCGGAGCCGAAGGGAGGAATCTAGCCCCTCGACTAGAACGCTGGTCCCGTCAATCTTCCGTCGCCACCTCGCGGCCCTCTTCCGCGCTCTGGTAGGCCGCATTGAGGATCCGCTGCACGTTGAGCGTCTCCTCCTCCTTAACGGGCAGTTCGCCCTCGCCGCGGACCGCCCTGAGGAACGTGAAGATCTGGGCGGCTTCGCGGTCGCGCTCTCGTACATTGTCGTAGCGTTCGGTCGCCAGCACGCCGTTGCGCGTGTGGTACAGCGCCGGCGGTTCGGTCGTGATCCCGCCCTCGGTGCCAAGGATCATGTTGCCGAAGAGGTTCTTCTCGATGTGCGCCGCCCAACTCGCCCGCAGGATCAGGTCGGCGCCGCCCTCGAATCGCACGAATGCCATCCCGAAGTCGTCGACGTCGAACTGCTCAGGGTCCCATGTGTTCCCCAGCGCCTTCGCGATGTCCGGCCTCGTCCCGAAGTGCTTGCTGACCACGGCCGATACGCGTGTGGCTCGCGGGTTGCCCATCAGCCACAGCGTCTGGTCCAGCGCATGCACGCCGATGTCGAACAGCGCGCCGCCAGCGGACGCCGACTTCTGGGTGAACGCCCCCCACGTCGGGATGCCCAGCCGGCGCATCGCGTTCGATTCGGCATGGTAGATCTCGCCGAGCACGCCGGTATCGACGATGCGCTTGAGCGCGCGCGGCCCCGCATCGTGGCGATAGAGCTGCGCGGCCATCAGGATCTTGCCCGTCTCGCGTGCCCTGTCGAACATCTCATGCGCTTGCTGCATCGTCGTCGCGAGCGGCTTTTCGCAGAGGACGTGCGCTCCTGCTTCCAACGCGCCGATCGTAATCTCGCGATGGAGCGCGTTCGGCAAGCAGACGCTGACGACGTCCGGCTGCTCCTTCTCAAGCATCTCCCGCCAGTCGCTGTAGACGGTCTCGATCGAAAACCTATCGGCGAGCTTCTGGGCTACCTCGGTGTCGAGGTCGCAGATCGCCGCGACTGGCTGCCCCACGCCCTGATAGCCCGGCAGGTGCACGATTCTGGCCGCGAACCCCGCCCCGACAATCGCGATCTTTAAGTCGCTCATATCAGCCGCTCGAGCAACGCCTTGCAGGCCTTGATGCCCTCACGCTCCGGCATCTCCTGGCCCTCATACTCGATGCCGACGTAGCCGGAGTACCCGGCCGCCTTTACGATCTCGATCATGCGAGGGAAGTCGATCTTCGTCTCGTTGTCGTCCGCATCGAAGTCGTAGCACTTCGCGCTCACGGCCTTCGCCTGCGGCATGAGCGTCTCGACGGCGTCATAGCGGTCGATGTCGTCTGGGAAGTTGCCGAAGTCCGGCAGCGTGCCGAGCTGCGGATTGTCGACGAGTTCCACGAGCGACCTCAGCCACGCCGGGTCCGACGACAGCCCGCCGTGGTTCTCCAACAGCACCGAGATACCTGTGCCGGTCGCGTAATCCAGGATCATGCCGAGTCCCTCCGCAGCGCGTTCGCGCATCGCGTCCGGATCGTCCTCTTCGCCCCGGATGTTCACGCGAATGCTATGGCAGCCCAACACGCCCGCGATGTCGATCCACTTCCTGTGGCTCAGCGCGGCGACTTCACGCTTAGCCTTGTCGACGTGTGCCAGGTCGCCTTCCGCGTCGCACATGATCAGCAACAGTTCGATACCGGCTTCGCCGGCGCGCTTCTTCATGTGCCGCAGGTAGGCGTACTGCGGGGAGCGGAAGAACGTGTTCACCAACTCGAAGCCAGTGATGCCGAATTCCGCGCAGGCGTCCAGCATGCCCAGCTGGTCGAGGTTGTCGTCGAAGAACTCCCTATGGAGGGACCAGGCCGCCAGCGAGATTTTGAGATCGCCGTTCGATGTCATGACAGAGACGCCACACTCACTTCCTTGAATGACACGACCGAATCGCCGTCGTGGTTCTGCAGCCCGATGTAGCCGTATTCCTCGCGCGGCCCTCGTTCGGGCTCGTAGTCGAACTCGCGATCGGGCAACTCCGCGTTCGGGTCGAAGTGCGTCATCGCCGTGCCGTTCAGCTCAACGTCGATGAGCAGGCCACGCATCGTGATGTCGAGCGTGTTCCACTCACCGGGCGGCTTCTGCACGCCCGAAGGAGCCTTCGTCAGAGAATAGATGCAGCCCGTCCGGTGGTACTCATCTTCGGTATCCATGATCTGCACCTCGTAGCCGTGGTGGACGGGATACCAGACGTTCTCCGGGCGCTCGCCGATGCGCACGAACACGCCCGAGTTGTCCTCAGGGCGGCTTACCTTGTAGACAACGCGCAGCGTCGCATTGCCGACCGTGCGCGTCGTGTTCCAGAGCAGGCCCATGCCGCCTTCGGTCACGAGCAGGCCGTCTTCCACGTGAAAGCCCCCCCGCCCGACCATCTCCCAGCCGGTCATGTCCTTGCCGTTGAAGAGCTGCTCCCGTTGTTCGTCGGTCATTGATCCCTTTCTAGCACGGACGGCAGTATACACACGAGACCAATTCGGCACGAGCCGGGGGCTGTGTTCTGATTTGGCTGGCGTTCCGGATCGTGCGTTACCATGGTTCTAGGTGCGGCGTGCCCCCGTAGCTCAGTAGGATAGAGCATCGGTTTCCTAAACCGAGGGTCGCAGGTTCGAATCCTGCCGGGGGTACCACTTTCTAGATATGAAAACGCCGTCTCGCCGACTGGCTCTCGCGTTACCCAGGCTGGGTGACGCCAACCCGAGAGAACATGCGGTAACTATTCCCTCAAGGCACGTACAGTTATTCGGGCTGCTGCCGCTCGAAAAGTCTAGCGAACTATCCGCGAGCTTGCTGTATGATATCCGCTCGTACAGCCGCCCCTGGTGATGTAACTGGCTGTTGGTGCAGCACAGCCACAAAGCGCCGCTTTGTGCTTTCGTCTATGGCGTGAGACCAAGCATAGCAGACAGTGGCCTTTGGATGATCGATGAGGTTAAAGACCTGCACACGCCCTTCCCAAACAGTCTCACCGTTGAGTGTCTCCTTGACTCGCACAGCTCCCGTCCAGGTGGAGTCGCAGCCGTGTAGGTTCAGAATGGCCTTCCTGAGCTGTTTGGTAGAGACCTCAGTCACTGACGTTGCAGTCCTCCTTGGCTCGAATGATACAAGGAGGCATGGGCAAGAGATCAGAAGACATAATTACCGAACATGCTAGTTCTGGAGCAGTATCGCGTCCATGGCCTGGGCAGCCTGTTGGTGCATGGTAGGCGTCACATGGCTGTAGAGGTCGATGGTTGTGCTGATACGGGCGTGGCCCAGCATCTCGGAGACCAGCTTGGGGTGCATGCCGTTGCCCAGCAGGAGCGTAGCAGCGGTGTGCCGGAGGTCGTGAAATCGGATCATCGGTAGGCCGGCTCGCCCCAGCAGCGGTAAAAACGAACGACGCATCAGGTTTCGTACCTCGACAGGGCGACCTACCTCGTTGGCGAAGACTAGGTCGTTGTCCTCCCAGGCGGCACCGAGCCGTAGGCGTTCCTCCGCTTGAGCAGCCTTGTGTCTCCGGAGGGCTGCTGTCGCAACCGTAGTGAGTACGAATTGTCGCCGAGACCCCACCGTCTGGCTGACGGCACCAGCTACGTTCGTTTATTATGGCTTTGAATGCTCCGAGTAGCTGCAACGTTGACAGTTGTCGGTTCGCTCATCTTTGGGCTAACTTTTGGGCTAACTCTTTTTCTTATCTATGACTCGGAGAGTTCGACCAGAGCCTTCCTCTTAGTCCTGATCATCCTCCCAACACTCGGAACCGGGATCATGGCGTTTCAAGTGGAACGCGTGGGAGTAAGCGCTATGGTGCTGACTCTTCCGATACTGTTTGGCTTCTCAGGATTCATGGCTATTATCTCGATGTTTGGATTGAGTTTTTTGGTCCTGGTTCTACCGGTTCTAGCCCTATGCTCCTGTGTAGCTGTCGGCCTTGAGGTCAATAGGGACGCCGCCTAACGGTTACTCGCCACCTCCTGCTTCGGTGGACGGAGTGTAGCACTCTGACTACGGTGTGACTCGTCCAAGACAGACCACTATGGTTAACCCTGATGCCCAGTCCGAGATCAAGCATCCGTAGTGTCACGCATCGAATGCGCCCGCTTCACGCATCATTTCGGTCAAGTCGTGACGTGACATCCCCATGTAGCCCACTAGCTTTGCTCTGAGCTTGTCCGCTTGACGTTTGTCAGCGTGAAGGCGCTCGTCCGCATCCGCGAGCGTCTCTACTGCAGCTGGAGCAGCCTGAGACTGATACAGGACCTGTTGCGCCCTCGCCCATGCGAGGTGATCGCCATAGACCA
>JADFPV010000035.1 GCA_022562155.1 Chloroflexota bacterium | reverse complement strand
CACGACCGCTTCTTCCTGTTCGTAGACGAATTCGACCCGCATGAGCCGTTCGATACGCCGGAGCCGTACGCCTCCATGTACGACGACTCCTGGGAGGGGCCGCACCTGATCTGGCCGCCGTACATCAAGGGCGCGCTGGAGCAGGGCGTCCTCACGGAACGTCAGACGCACCAACTACGCTCCTGCTACGGCGGCAAGCTAACGATGATCGACGCCTGGTTCGGCAAGGTCATAGACGCGATCGAACGCAACGATCTCTGGAAGGACACCGCCGTTATCGTCTGCACCGATCACGGCCACTACCTGGGCGAGAAGGACATCTGGGGCAAGCCCGGCGTCCCGGCGTACGAGCCCCTCGGCCACATCCCGCTGATGATCTCTTGGCCAGGCGTCGAGCCGACCAGCATTCCGGCGCTGACGACGACGTCCGACATCTTCTCAACGCTCGTCGACCTCTTCGGCGTCGACATCAAGCACCGCACGCATGGGACATCGCTGCTGCCGCTGATCCGCGGCGAAGCTGACTCGATCCGCGATTACGTACTATGCGGCGTCTGGGGCCGGGAGGTGCATCTCATCGACGATCGTTATAAGTACGCCCGAGCGCCGGAGGACGCCAACGCGCCGCTCTCGATGTGGTCGAACCGCTGGTCGACGATGCCCCTGCCGTCGCGGCCGGAGGTGCGCATGCCGCTGCCGGACGACCGTGCGTTCCTGGACAAGATGCCGGGTTCGACGATCCCGGTGATCCGGCAGCCGTTTCAGCAGGGCGACCTGCTCCCTTACTGGGCGGTAGGCCCCTTCTCCGGCAACCATCTCTACGACCTGCAAGACGACCCGAACGAGGACGAGAACATCCGTGGGTCGTCGAGGGAACGCGACCAGGCCGACAAGCTACGCCAGGCGTTGCTGGACATAGAGGCGCCGGACGATCAGCTAGTCCGGCTGGGGATGGAGTAGCTATGCATTCACACGATTTCTGGATTCCCGGCGAACCTGCGACTTTCGCGACGAAGGCCGAACGGCCCTGGAAAGAGACGATTCGTCAAACCGTTCCCCAAGGCCAATCCTGTTGCCAGAGCGGCGGAATGCTGCTCGATTTCCACGTCCAGTCCTCTCAGCGAGGCGGCCAGCCATTCGACATCGACAACATGTGTGAGCCCGTCTTCTCGACCGTGATCAATCAGCTCGGATGGTTCGGGGGGAGAAGGCCGAACCTAACGTGGTTCCGCGCACGCCGGTCTGTCAAGACACCCTCAGGATGTACCGTCCGCCTACAGCAAGGGGACGCGCCTTTGTTCAGTCCCGACGGCCACCGGCTCGTCTTCAGAGACGTCTACACCGGCCCGCTTCCGAAGAGCGCCACAGCGTCCGAGTTGCCCGCGTGGCTCGCGGAACTCCCCAGCGTGCCCTCGGCCACGAGTCTGAACGTCGGAATCAGGCTGTCGTTCGCTGGGACGGGCGTGAACCTGGGAGATATCGCCACGGGCGTGGTGAAGTCCACGATCGATTGCCTGTATCCGCTCCTCGGCGGCACAGCCGGCGCTCCCGACGACTGGAAAGTTGGCACTTTGCAATGCGAGAAGGGCGCCCGCGACGCGCCCGCGGAAGGTGTGCTGATAGAGGTGTGGTCCAGCGGGAGCTGACGCCCCCTACATCTGGATGAGGCCGACGAGGTTGCCCTCTGGATCCTCGATCTGAGCGATCGTGGGGCCGTTGGGAATGTCGACAGGTTGGAGAATCGCCTTGCCGCCAAGCTGCTCCGCCTTCGTGAGCGACTCGCCGAGGTTCGCAACCTGGATGTAGATCACGGTGGCAGAAGCTTCCGCGGGGCTCAGTATGCCAGAAATTCCGTTCTCAGGCGGGCCTTTCCCCGCTGGGATCAGATGGAACGGTGAGCCTTCAGGCTGCTCGATGTCCCAGTCGAACATCTTGCTATAGAACGACTTCTGCTTTTCGAGGTCCTTGGCCTGGATCTGGAAGATGACGACCGGTCGTGGCCAGTCAGACATGATGTTACTCCTTGCTACTGTAGTCCCATTTCTTGTTCGACGAGGGATAGCTCCGGCGCGACGGGCTGCAACTCCGGCGCGAACTCAGCCATCGCCCGCTCCGGGTCCTTGAGGCCGCTTCCCGTAATAACGCAGACGACCGTCTTGCCAGCGACATCTTCCGAGTTCGCTCGCGTCATCAGCCCAGCGACGCAGGCCGCGGAAGCCGGCTCACAGAAGATGCCCTCGTCCTGCGCGAGCCGTCGGTAGGCAATGAGGATCTCTGCGTCCGTCACCGCGGTGATCGCCCCGCCTGACGCGTCTCGGGCATCGGTTGCGCCCTGCCAGCTGGCGGGGTTCCCGATGCGGATGGCGGTTGCGAGCGTCTTTGGCTCAGGGACAGGCTCACCGCTAACGATGGGCGCCGCGCCGGACGCCTGGAAGCCCCACATCATCGGCTTCTTCGTGGCCTGTTCCTGCTGATAGTACTCTACGAAACCCTTCCAGTAGGCAGTGATATTGCCGGCGTTGCCAACTGGCAAGCACAGGATGTCGGGCGCGTCTCCCAGAACATCGACGATCTCAAAGGAAGCCGTCTTCTGGCCTTCGATGCGATGCGGGTTAACTGAGTTCACAAGCGCGATCGGATAGCGGTCGGTGATCTCCCGCGCCAGGCGCAGAGCGTCATCGAAGCTACCCTCGATGGCGATGATACGAGCGCCATGGGCAACGGCCTGCGCCAACTTGCCCTCGGCGATGTTGCCGTGCGGCACGATGACGTAAACATCGAGCCCGCAGCGGGCCGCGTAGGCGGCGGCCGAGGCGCTGGTGTTGCCTGTCGAAGCACACATGACCGCCTTAGCGCCTTGCTCCATCGCCTTCGCTACAGCGACGACCATGCCACGGTCCTTGAACGAGCCAGTCGGGTTGCAGCTTTCGAGTTTGAAGTAGAGCGCTTCGCAGCCGACCTCCGCCTCGAGCCGCGCGGAGCGGACGAGCGGCGTCGCTCCTTCGCCGAGCGTGATCAATGGCGTGGCATCGGTGACGGGAAGGAGCGCTTTGTAGCGCTCGAGTACGCCGGTAGCGTGAGGCTCGACGGTGGTAGGCACGTCCCTAGACGTCCTCACGAACGAGGTCGGCGATGTACTGCTGCATCTCACGGAGTTCGCGCTCGAGTTCCTGAATCTGACGGCGTTTGGTGCGGTCTTGTGTGGCCGTGAGTTTCCGGATCTGCTCGATGACCAGGCGGCGCTGTTCCTCGGCTTGCTCCTGCAGCGCATCGAAACGCGAAGCGAGACCTTGCTGTTGCGTATTGAGCTTCCCCTGCAGGTGCTCTCCTTCGTCGGTACGGCCACGGAGTTCTTGCAGATCTTCCTCAAGCTTCGATGCGCGGTCCTCCAACCTTTGACGCTCAGCACGGTGCAGCTCGATGCGCTCAGTTAGCAATTCGAGTCGCCGCAACTCCTCCAAGCTGTTGTTCAGTACCTTTTCCAGGCGCGTCACGCCGTCCGCGGCCACTCGCGTGCGCTCCGCGATCGCTTCGTCCTGTTGACGTAGCTCCTCGATTGACGACTCGACCTGGGACAACGCCTGCTCGGAGCCGGCGGTTCCTTCCAAACTCTTCGCCGCTTTGCCCTCAGCCGTTTCCAGCCGGGCATCCATCTGTTGTATCTGTTGCCGCAGCAGTGATAGCTCCTCCTGCTGGCGACGGCTGCCCTCGCCGACGCCGGACTGCCGGTCTTGCCAGCGTTCGACCTGGCGCTCAAGCTGCTCTGTCCGCTTGACTACCTCAGCCCACTCCTCTAGATCACGGTCTTCGTCGAGCCCACGGGAGCGACCGACTTCATCGAGGCGTTCCTTCGTTTCGGCCTGTGCGTCTTGTAGCAGTACGATCAGCGCGATCGCCTGGTTGAGCTCTTCTTGCAGGCGTGGCGTCTGAGACGCGGCGAGCACCGCGCCTTGGAGGGAGCCCTCGACCTTGTGGGTGCTCTCGCTCAGCTTGGTCGTGACGAGCTGAAGCTGTTCGAGCTGCTGTTCCAGCTGTCCTACCTGCGCTTTGAGCTGATATAGCTGGTCCTGGGCCCAGCCGATCGCTCCTACCTGAGTCTCAGAAGGAAGCTCTTTGACCATCCTTGTCCGTCTTGTCTAGAACAGGTCGTTGACTGCCCTAATCGCGTCATCTTGGCTGAGGTTGCGCTCGATGTCCAACGATGTGCGCAGCCCATCAAGCCATTCGCTTAGTTCGCGACTCGCGACATTCCCTCGTTGGATGTCGTCAAGCGCGCGAGCATCTTCGCGTTCCAGCACCTCTACTATGTATTGGAAGCCCGCGATACTGATGACGTCGCTTCGTTCACCTGGCTCGGCTGTAAAGAAGAAATCCTCAACATCGTCGAATACGGTCGCTTCTGCACCTCGCGGAAACCAGTCGAGTTCAATGCTTGCCGGATTCAGTGAGAGCTCTTCCGCCACCGTCAAGAAGTCTTCGCCTGCCTCCAGTCGCGTGACGGCATCGGTGGTCGTTTCTTCATCGTTCATGATCATCCATCGGCCGCGCACCTGCGTCTCTTCTGTTGGGCCAACGAAGATGAAGAAGTTTCGCGCTTTCTCCTCCGCCAGGAACGCCCTGATCATGAGGTCATACTCGTTTTGCTTGAGGCCGCTTCTACTAACCTGCTGTCGCACCTCATCCGCGAAGACAGCCGGCTCCACGTCGTCCGCTAGCCCGCCGCGTTGCCTAATCTCCGCTGCCACATCTTCATCTGTGACCGCGAGATCCAGCTCGCCGATGCCGGAGAGAAGCGCGGCCTCTCCTTCGAGCTGGTCAATGACGAAGTCGGGGAGATTGAGGATGGTGCTGCTAGAGCGCGAGAACGTGAACCCTGTGTCCAACTCCAGCTCCATCCGGCGCTCAAGGTGGGCCAAGCTGAACTTCGTATCCTCTACACGAAGGACGGTCTTGCTTAGTGGACGGATCTGTGTCTGGTACCAGCCGAAGGCGATGAACCCGATCGCGGCGATGACGACGGCAATTACCGAGCCAACAATGAGACGCCGATTCGACTGCTCGGAATCGGCTTGGCGTTGCTCTTTCCTAGCCTCCGCTTGCGCGGCCCGCCGTTGAGCGGCCCTTCGCTCGGCACGTTTACCTTGAGGTTGCTCTCTCTGCTTGTTTGGGTCCCGTTCGCCTTTACCCATGGTTCACCTGCCTCAGGTCAAACACAACGAGGGCGCAACGCCCTCGCCTGTCGGTCAGCCATCGTGTCGCCTAGCGGCGGGACGCGAACGCGCCGGTCAGACGAATGTGCTCCGGCGCGTACGGCAGCAGCGCTAGATGGCGGGCGCGCTTCAACGCTGTGGCCAGCCAGCGCTGGTGCTTGGCGCAGGTGCCGGTCCTTCGGCGTCCCTCTATCCTGCCGCGATCGGAGACGAAACGTCGAAGCTTCGCCGGATCTTTGTAGTCGATCGAGGTTGCCTTGTCGACGCAGAACGTGCAGACCTTGCGCCGACCGAAGTAGCGTCGCCCGCCTCCACCTCCACCGCCGCCACCACCACGCCGGTCGCGGTCGTCGTCGTTACGGTCGCCGTCACGGTCTCCGCGACTCGACTCGAATCGACGGGGCCGTTCCTGCCGAGCTTCTACGCTAGCGCCGTCTCCAGGAGGCCTTGGTGCCCCTGGCTCCACGGGCGCACGTGGCGCTCCGTCGGCGGGCGCAGGGGCGGCCGCCGGCACAGGTGGCGCAGCCTCGGCAGGCGCAGGCGCCGCAGTCTCAGCGGGCGCATCCTCGCTAGACGCGGCTGCCGGCTGTTCTTCTTCGTCTGGACTCAAGCTACATCCACCTTACGTCTGCTCTACCGGTTCTGGAGCCTCTTCCTGGGCGGGCGGGGCGCCGATTTCTTCAGGCATGGCCGCGGCTTCGGCGCGATCTAGGAACTGAACTGTGCTTGCGACTACTTCGGTCTTGTACCGCTTGACGCCGTCTTGGCCTTCCCAGTTTCTGGTCTGAAGCCGCCCTTCTACGAATGCCTGGCGGCCCTTCTGCAGGTACTGGCTCACAGTCTCCGCCAGCTTTTCCCAGCAGACAACGGTAACCCATTCGGTGTCCTCTCGGCGCTCACCATCACGGCCCGTCCAGTTGCGGTTGACTGCGAGGTTGAACGTCGTCACTGCTTGACCATTCGCCGTATACCTCATCTCCGGGTCCGCACCCAGACGCCCGATCAGCATGACCTTGTTTAGTCCCGCCATGGCACCATCTCCTCCTGCCGTCCCTGCACTACGGAACGGCTACTCTTCCAACCGGATCAGCAGGTACCGCAGCACCTCTTCTGATATCTGGAGGCCCCGTTCCAGCTCGGTGGTCTTCTGTGGGTCCACCTGAAGACGCGTGAGCACGTAATTGCCTTCCAGGTGCTTCTGAATCGGGTACGCAAGCTTCTTACGGCCCCAGTTATCGACCTCGTCAAGGGTACCACCTTCACCCTCAACGGGACGTCTTATCAGCCGCTCGATAGCGTCGTCAACGTCGTCGTCGGCCACATCCGGCGTGATGATAACTACCATTTCGTAGCGACGCAATCAGGTCTCCTTTGACGAAAAAATGACCCGGCCATGGCCTCTGCCGGGCTCGGATCGTGCCGAATGCCAGCGACACTCAGTATAGGTGCGCACTCAGCGCCGGTCAACCAGACTACGAGGTGGGGACACCTGGAGCGGGGAAGCCGGAGCAGAGGTCTTGCACCTCGGCGCGAACGCGGTCGGTCACGTCTTCATCTTCCGGCGCCGCGATGACTTCGTCCATCCAGGCCGCGATCTGACGCATCTCTTCCTCTCCCATGCCGCGAGACGTGATCGAGGGCGTGCCGATGCGAATCCCGCTCGGGCTAAACGGCTTGCGCGGGTCGTATGGAACGGTGTTGTAGTTCGTCACGATGCCAGCCCGATCGAGCGCCTTCGCGGCCTTCTTGCCAAAGACACCTTTGTCGGTCAGATCGATCAAGACTAGGTGGTTATCCGTTCCACCGGAGACAAGCGTAAAGCCACGTTCGAGCAGCTCAGCCGCGAGCGCCTTCGCGTTGCGCACGATCTGGTGGCCATACTCGCGGAATTCATCGGTCGCCGCTTCTTTCAGCGCCACGCCGATGGCGGCCGTGGTGTGGTTGTGCGGGCCTCCCTGGAGCGCGGGGAAGACTGCCCTGTCGATGGCCTTGGCGTGCTCTTCCCGGCAGAGGATCATGGCACCTCGGGGGCCGCGTAGCGTCTTGTGGGTTGTCGTCGTGATGACGTCCGCGTGCGGCGCGGGGTCCGGGTGAACACCTGCGACGATCAGGCCAGCAATGTGGGCGCAGTCGGCTAGGAAGTACGCATCTACTTCCCTCGCGATCTCGGCGAGCGTAGCGAAGTCGAACTGCCTAGGGTACGCTGTCGCTCCCGCGACGATGATCTTCGGACGTTCCCGCTTCGCCTGCTCCCGCACCTTGTCGTAGTCGATCAGGTGGGTCGTCTCGTCCACGACATACTGAACCGCAGTGTAGAAGCGCGCCGAGAAGTTGACGTTCCAGCCATGCGTGAGGTGGCCACCGTGCGGGAGGCTCATGCCCATGATCTTGTCGCCGGGTTCTAAGAGCGCGTAGTAGGCCGCGAGGTTGGCCGGCGAACCCGAGTATGGCTGGACGTTCGCGTGCTCAACGCCGAAGAGCGCCTTCGCGCGATCCTGAACGAGGGTCTCAAGCTGGTCGATGTAGCGCTGGCCTTCGTAGTAGCGCTTGCCCGGATAGCCCTCCGAGTACTTGTTCGTCAAGACCGAGCCGCTTGCTTCCAGCACAGCCTTCGAGACGTAGTTCTCAGACGGAATCAGGCGGATCGAGTCGCGTTGGTAACGCTCCTCTTCTTCGATCAGCGAGCAGATCTCGGGATCTGTCTGGCGCAGTGCGGAATGAGCTGTTCTCACGTCAAGCATGTATAGTGCCTCCGTCACTCAGAACATATCCAAGCGCTGAGTGACGTGTCAACGAAAACGTCCATGATCGCCGCTGTTAGCTCGGATAGGGTACGGCGATGAGCCCAAATGCGGCACTTGCCGGAACGCTCATCTTTCTGATCGCGGTGCTTGGCGCCTGCTCTGACGGAGAGGAGCCAGCGCTCGACGTGGAACCCACCAGCGCGATCACCCCCGACTTGCAGAGCCCTTCGCATCTCGCCCCTCCTGACGAACGCCTGCGGTTCGAAAGCGGGGTCCTTCGCTGGGATGGCTCCGATATCTCAGAGCCGACCACGCTCGCCTTCGGCCCGGACGGGCGGCTCTACGTTGGCCAGCTCAACGGCCAGATCGTAGCGCTCACCCTGGACCAGCAAACAGTCACGAACGCGGATTTGATCGCTGACGCGGACACCTTCCAAAGTGTACTCGGGCTGGCCTTCAACCCGGTCGGAGCGATTGAGCCAATAACGCTGTACGTCTCACACACCCTGTTGTACGGCGGCACGGACGGTCCGGCCTTCGCCGGGGCCATCGCGAAACTCACGGCTCCTGAATTCCAGCCGGAAGAGATCATCACAGGACTGCCTGTGTCCAACGCCGAGCACGGGACCAACGGCATGGCCTTTGACAGCCAAGGCCGGCTCTTCATCGCACAAGGCGGCACGACCAACGCCGGGGTGCCGAGCGAACGCTTCGATCGAGCTGAGACGCCACTCTCCGGTGCAATTCTTGTAGCGGACATCGGCGACCTGGAGTTCGACGGCTCGATTGAACATGACCCGGCGAACGTGGCGTCAGATGCGACGGACCAAGTTGCCGGCGATGTCCAGGTGTTCGCGAGCGGATTCAGGAATCCGTACGACATCGTCGTGCACTCGAACGGGTTCATCTACGCGACGGATAACGGGCCCAACGGACAGGATGGCCCGCAGTCAGTCACGTGCGCCAGCGATGATGCTGGTCCCACTCACCCGGACGAGCTTAACCTCGTTTCCGAGGGCGAGTACTACGGCCATCCCAATCGCAACCGCGGGAGGCGTGACGAACGCCAGTGCGCGTACCAGGCAGCTGATGAATCGTTGCCGAACGGTACAGGCCCCATCGCGACACTCGGTTTCTTCGTCTCGGCCGATGGCATGATCGAGTACCATTCCAAGTCGTTCGACGGTCTCCTCCAGAACAACCTCATCTATGTGGAGTGGGCCCAGGGTCGCGCGTGGCGCGTCGTCCTGACGAGAGACGGCCTCGGTGTGGTCTCGATCTCACAGCTCTTGCCCGAGCGGATGAGGCGGCCGCTCGATCTCGTCGAAGGGCCGGACGGTACACTCTACATCGCTGAAATGGATGCGGACCGGATCAGCTTCTTCAGACCGATGCCCTACGGCGAGTAGTGTGTGCGATACACGGTGAACGTTCCGGCCCGCCCGCCTGGAAAGATCCGCAGCGGCTCGAACAGTTCGGGGCTGTCTTCCAGACCTAGTCTCATATACAGAACCTCCCACGACTCAAGCACGACGATGTAGCCGGGCTGCACGTCGTCTACGTACTCCCGGAGCTCCCGGCCATCGTGAGAGTCGATTACATCTGGGTTCACCAGCCCGACGAGGTCGATCACTTCCCGTTCGGAGAAATAGCCGATCGCGCCAATGTCATGGGTCGCGATCGAAACGCCGGGTGGCACCTCATCGCGGAGGAACTCTGCCATCACCACCTGCCGTCCTTCATTCAGATCGATCTCGAAGGCGTAGTGGTTGCGAAAGTTCTCATACTGAAAGACCGTGATCCCAAGGAGCACGAAACCGACGGCCACTGCCGCTACCACGTCCAGAGCCCGCCACGTTCTACCTCGGACGACTGACACAAGGCCGGCGGCACCGAAGACCGCCAGCGGCGGCAAGAACACATGCTGGTAGCGATACCAGTAGTGCGTAAGACCCCCGGGGAAGAGCGCATAATACATGATGATGAACGCGACCCAAAATAGGGCGAACAAGACTGCCTCGCGGCGGCGTACGGCAAAGCCGGCGAGCACGAGCCAAGGCAACACGGGTCCGATGAAGTTCGCGACACCGCCTTGCGCAAGGTCGAAGCGCTGGAGGTAGCTTAGCTCGAACTCGCGAAAGAAGAGCAGTTTGGCGGTAGCCGCGCCGGGCGTAACAGTGCCGGTTGTGGCCCAGTAAAAGGACGCTAGTCCGACCAGCGCCAGGACACTCGGCATCCCAATCAAGACAAGGCGTCTCAGGTCCTCCAATGTCATTCGTACTACCGTGCCGCCATGAACGGTGGCGACATAGTAGAGAACCATCGCGCCCAGGAGCAGCACACCTTCGGGACGGGTGAGGACCGACAGACCCACCAGGATCCCCGATGCGAGGTATCCTCTCCACGTCCTTGCGCTAAAGAAGGCGGCGGCGGCGGCGGTCGTCACGGTCAGAAACAACGTGGTCTCCATGCCGTTCAGAGCGTCCAGCGTCAGGTACCCCATCACGCCGGCGGAGGCCGCCGCTACGCTGGCTGTCCAGCGTTCTCTGAAGATCGACCAGGCCAGCCAGTAGACCGAGGCTACGAGCGCCAGGTGGAAGATGATGCCGGACGCCAGGCTTACCTTTACCGGGTCTCCGCCTAGTTTTATCGGAATGGCCAAGATAGCGACGTGTAGCAGGCTCGTCGCGCCCGCAACGGCTGTTTCACCGTCGAACGTGATGTAACCATGTTTCGCCAGGTTGCGGGCAAATTGAAGGCTGATGTAGCTGTCGTCATACGGTAATCCCAGGACATCGACAGACGCGAGGTAGACGAGCGATAACCCTAGAGCCAGCGCCATCAAGGGAAGTACTTCACCGTGGCTCAGCAGCCACGAGCGGCCCATGTCACGCCAGGAGCCCGCCCTGCGAGCGAGCGCCACTAGCTGGCTCCTCTCAAGATCAAGACTGTTCCAACACTCGCTTGTCCTCTTCCCGCCACGCGGCCTCGTTGAGCAGCATCAGCCCGCCCGATATCAGCGAGTGGCCGCCGAGGAGCACGGGGATCGGCGCGTCGTTGGCCGCCTGCGTGAACTCTCTCAGAAACGCGTCCTCGATCCCGTCAGGCCGGCCAAGGTCCGACAAGAAGCGGTCTTCGCGCGAGGCCTTTATGCCCAGATGCGCGAGTAGCGGCCGGGTATCGATGCACGCCGCGTCTGCCAGTTCGGCGAACTCGGCGAAGAAGCGCTCGCTGCCCACTTCCCGCAGATGGAACGCGAGCAGGGAGCGGGCCTCACCTGAAGTATCGCGGCCTGCCGCCCGCATTCCTCGCTCTTCCGAGTACACGCGGAAGCGGCAGGCGGTTGCCGACTCCAGATACGGCCAGACCTGGCTGCCAACGCGACCAGCGAGCAACACCTCCGCCTTGGCGTCTACAAGAAGCTTGGAGAGCCGCTCGTAGGGTTCTGTCCGGAGGTCGAGGCCGCCAACGAAGGCAGCAAGGTTCGACCCTCCTCCGCCCGCGACCTTCAGGATCGCAAGGTCAGCCGGCGAGTCGAGGTTGAACTGCGTCTCAGGGCTGCGAGGGAGCGGCCGACTCTCGAGCCCTGCTTGATCGTGCAACAGGCGAGGGAGGAAGTTGTCGGTCTCGGGCAGATCGATCTTGTCGACGACCGAGCCGGGCGTGAAGGCGACCATATCCGCGGAGAAGTAGTTATTGGAGATGACGATGTCCTGCTCTTGCCGAAGGTGGCCGGCGATGGCCGCAAGATCTGAACCGCGCAGCAGGGGCACGGCGCCCGCGCCGACGTACAGGGGCCGCTCGATCTGATGCGCGCGGATGACGGCGGCGAGCCGCTGACCGAAATGAAACGGCCCTCTGTCGCGATCAATTTCGACGCCGTGGGGAACTCGGGCGGCGATGTCATCGCGGTCCGTGACGAGGACCGCCTTTTCGAAGGCATCGCTCGCCATCGCCTCGTCGAGCACGTCAAGCGCGGCCTCGCCGAGCGCGGCCGACAGCTGCTCTTCCACAGGGCTGCCCGCCATGCCGCCCAGAAACACAACAAGAACGGGCGAATCAGACAAGGAAATCCGACAGAAGCTATTAGGTTGGCGCGGGAGTGAGGCCCTTGGTCTTCTCCACCCGCACCTGGTCTAGAAAGCGACGTACATCCTTCTTTTGACAGAGCTGTGTGCCCGGAGTGAGGCAAGCGGCCGCTCCCGCCGCGGTGCCCCAGCGCATCGCTTCGGCCAGCCCTCCGGCAATGCTGAGCTGGTACAGCATGCCGGCAAGAAGC
Source organism: Chloroflexota bacterium (assembly GCA_022562155.1). GTDB lineage: Bacteria > Chloroflexota > Dehalococcoidia > DSTF01 > RBG-16-68-14 > SZUA-185. Next base: position 17,125 of record JADFPV010000035.1, on the reverse strand, counting down.
GCATCACCCGCGCCCACGCTACTGACGACCTCTACCGGCGGCGGCCAGGCCCACCAGACCTCATCTTCCGTCACCGCTACGGCACCCCGCTGCCCGGCCGTAATAACAGCAGTCGCCGCGCCCGCGGTTCGCATCTCACGCGCCGCGTCCTCAAGCGAAGCATCGTCGTCGAGTTCCACATCGAGCAGGCGTTCCGCTTCGTGATGGTTCGTCTTGACAAGATCCGGCTTGCCGCGCAGCCCAGCCGCGAGCGCGTCAGCGTCAGCGTCCAAGACGGTCTGGGCGCCCGCCTCCCTGCCCAGCGTGATCAACTCCTCGTACGCCTCAGGCTGGATGGGAGGCGGAATGCTGCCCGCGACAACCAGCCAATCGCCGGTCGACATATAGCGGCGGAGCTTGGTCTTTAGTGTACCGATGTGGCGCGGATCGATCTCCGGACCCCGATAACTGAGGAGTGTCGTCTCATGCAGACTCTCATCGACGACAGTGAGGTTGGTGCGGGTCTGGCCGCGGGTGTGAACGAAATCGCAAAGGATGCCTCGCTCCAGCAGAGAGTGCTCTACGAACTTTCCCAGGCTACCGGGAGCGAGCCCTGACGCCATGCTCTCGCGCCCCAGCTCTGCCAGGACGCGCGAGACGTTGATCCCCTTACCGCCGGGATCGATGCGGCTGTCCTGCACGCGGTTGGTGTCGCCCAGCGTGAGGTGATGCAGATCGAGCGTATGGTCGACGGCCGGATTGAGGGTAACGGTGATGATCAAGGCAGCTCAGGAAGGATCAGGCCGTAGCCACCGGCATGGCGTCGGTAGAGGACAGCGACCTTCTCCTCCTCCGCGTGATGGAAGACGTAGAAATCGTGGCCCAAGGCTTCAATTTGCTCCGTCGCTTCGCCCACCGTCATCGGCTTCATCACGAAACGCTTCACTCTTTCCGGTGAGCGGCGCGGTTCGCCGCTCTGTTCCGGTGCTCCCTCCCGCCGTTGGTTCCTTCCGTGGCTGTAGAGCCTGGCCTTCTTCCGCTCGGCCTGCCGCGTCAGCACGTGCACGGCGTGATCCATGGCGGCCTCCGGCTCTTCGGCATGTCCTGTCGCTTGGAGGTGAACGCCGTGGGCACTCACGTTCACATGAACGTAATAGCGCTTGTTGGGCTCCCTGGCCTGCTCGTGTGAAAAATCGACCTCGCAGGTCCCTTCGTCCAGCAGTGGCAGGTAATGGTTGAGCCGCGAGAGCTTCGACCGGGCCCGTTCTTCCACGTGCGCGGGCACGTGGAAATGCTTTCCTCTCACCGTGATCTCCATCAACACCTCCGCAGTGGATTGTAGAACAGGAGCAGACAGATCGGCAAACGGTGCGCAGGGCGAATGCGGTCTCCGAACCGGTCCCGGACTAACGCGGCCGGCGACGCGGAGACGGCGCCGGGCGCCAGGCCGGCCTAAACACACCCGGCCGCCTGCCTGAGCCTGTGAACGCGAGGCGTCCGGTGCGCCAGAGGAGGGCACCGAAAATCGCGACGCCCATGGCCATGATTGTGACTACGGCTGCCCCGCCGCCCGCGGGGCCAAGGCTACCTACGTAGGCGTGTTAGCTGACGACGATCCCTAGTCCTCCCTGGCGAACGTGAGACACCAGATGGAATCCGCGCCAGCGCGCTGGAGGGCCTCGGCGCAAGCCGAAAGCGTCGCGCCTGTCGTGGTTACATCATCCACTAATATTATGCGGTTCCCTTCTACCGCTGGATCCTCCGATCGGAAGGCGCCCTGCACATTCCGCCGGCGCTCCAAGGCGTTGGCGGTCCTGGCCTGCGGCGGCGTGTGTCGCGGACGCTCCAGCGCACGCGGCCGCACAGGCACGTCCAATTCTCGACCCAGGTGCTTGGCCAGTTCTGACGCCTGGTTGTAACCGCGCGTTCGATGTCGCAAGCCAGAGAGTGGCACCGGAACGATAATGTCCGCATCGAGATCGAAGTCCAATGCGACCTCAGCCAGCAGAGCCGCCATGGGCGGGGCGAGGGACATCATTCCCCGATACTTCAACCCATGCACGAGGCTACGGGCCACGCCTCGGTAGACAAACGCAGAGCGCAGGCCGTCGAAGGGCGGCGGCGCGGCATAACACTGAGGGCAGAGCCCGGAGCCTGGTTGCGGACTCCAGCAGCGCCAACAGCGCGGGGAGTCCGCCCGCGGCAGATCTTCGATGCACGCGTCGCACAAGAACGTCCCGCCGCGCTCGCATCCCATGCAACGGGACGGAAAGAGCAGCTCCAGAGCCGCGTGGCCCAACCTCCCAACCAACCCAGCACCTCCCACGTGAACAGCCTCCTTAGCGCTCTAGGACAGCCCACCATAATCGACGGGCTATCATTCAGACAACCGCCAAACGGCTTTTGTATACTACATGAGACATCGCTGGTTCTTTGAGGCTTCGGAAAATGAAGGTCAACATCAGTCTGTTCGCCGGCCTGCACGACCTCGTCGGTAAGCGCAACTTGACGCTGGAACTCACCGACGGCGCGACGGTCGACCAGCTTCGCAACGAACTCGGTCAACTCTACCCCGTCGTCGTTCCGTACCTGGCGACGCTCGTCTGCGCGGTGGACGACGAGTACGTTCCGGTAGACCACGCGCTCAAGGACGGCGACGAGGTGGCGCTGATCCCGCCCGTGAGTGGAGGCAACGACGCTCTCTTCCTGGTCACATCGGAACCGCTGGACGCCCAGCAGCTCGTGGAAGCCGTACGCATGGACGAGAGCGGCGCGGTCACGCTCTTCCATGGCGTTGCCCGCAACCACAGCGATGGGCGCGCGGTGCGGGCGCTGGAGTACGAGGCACATGCGTCGCTCGCCGAGAAGAAGCTACGCGAAGTAGCCGGGGACGTCGGGCGTAAGTTCGACATCACCGGGATCGGCGTACACCACCGGACAGGACGGCTGGAGATCGGTGAGACGAGCCTGCTCGTCGCCGTCTCCGCCGCGCACCGCCGTGAGGCGTTCGAGGCCTGCCACTATGCGGTCGACCGGATCAAAGAGGTCGTGCCGATCTGGAAGAAGGAGATCTGGGAAGACGGTGGCGGCGACTGGGTGGAGGGCCACGCCATCGACGCGCCGGAGCGGGCAACCAGTTAGGCTCAATCTGGCTAGGCTCGATCCGGCCCAGACCGAGATCAATGGACAGGCCGTTCCCGCAGGAACGGCCTTATGTTACCGAGGCTCCCGTCCGCTCGCGCTGGAAACAATCATCGCAGTACACCGGCCGGTTGAGCCGGGGCACGAACGGCACGGTCGTTTCAACGCCGCAGTCCGCGCAAACGACCGTGGTCTCTTGCCTGGCGCTCTCCGTGCGCTCGGCGCGGCGCTTCTCGCGACAGGGCGCGCAGCGCTGCGGTTCGTTGAGCAGCCCCTTCTCTAGGTAAAAGCCCTGCTCACCCGCAGTGAACAAGAACTCTTCTCCGCAATCCTTGCAGACGATGGTCTTGTCTTCGAACACCCCTATCCCTCCTTGGAGCTACCTTGTCATCGGAAGGGACCTGCCACCTAGCCAGGTCACGCCACGGCGGGATTCTAAGTAACATCATGGCCGCTTGTCAAGAAACCCGGCCTAAGGTACAGCGCCCGATTGGATACAGCGCCGCAACACTGGCACCGCGAGGGCTTAGTTGCGCTTGGTAGATCGCTTGGTTGAACGCGTCTTCATTAGCCGGTCTTCCGTCGAGCCGCTGGCTTCTTCTTACGGGCAATGTCGAGCGAGGGTTCTCGGGCCTGACTCGGTACTCGGACCGGAACGACCGAGCAAAACGCGGGGTCACCAGCAAGCCTAGACACTAGCCGGGACCAACTTGGTTCGAGCGAAAGATTAGCAAGCGTAGAGGAGGTTGTGATGACCGTGGGAAGTCTCGCCTCATAACGATAATCTAAGAGCTGAAAGAGCTTATCCCTTGTCCACGTGCTTCCGCTGCCTACTTCGAGATCATCCAAGATGAGCAAGTCTCTCGTCTTTATCTCCTCGAACGCTTCATAGTGGTTCAGGTCCGCCTCATCATCCATGCTGTGGCGGAGCAAGTCTAGTAAGTCGGCTACTTTCTTGAAGTACGGTCTCTCGCCTTGACGCCGCCGGTAGTTCCCAATGGCAGCGGCGAGATGAGTCTTACCTGTTCCGGTGTCACCGATAAATATGAGCCACTTCTCAGGCTTCTCCGCGAATCTTAGGGCTTGTTGATAGGCGTTCGCCAAATGGCTCTGTTCTGTATTGGTAAGATGGGTCCCAACTAGATCAAAAGTCTCGAACGTCTTCTCCATCAAGCCGGGCAGGTCAAGCATGTTCGGACCCAATTCCTCTAGGGCCAGGCGAGCCTCCAAGACGTGCACTTTGACGAGGAGGGCGGCATGAGGCTGCGCCAGAGAGGGGTCACCCAGTCGCGTCCGGAGCCTATAGTCAAGCTTCTTGAGCACGTTGGTTGTGACGACAGTGGGGAGGCGCTCATTGAAGCGCTCGTTGATTATCTGGAAAAGCTTCTCTTGGGCCCAGGGCGTTGCGCTCTGAGTGCCGAGGTCATCGAGGATCAAGACCGGCGTGGTGCGCACTTGCTCGAAGAGCTGGTCGTAACTCACCTCGGCGTCCGGCCGGTAGGCGGCGCGCAGATGGTCGAGCAGGTCTGGCACCACGACGAACAGCGCCGGCGTCCCGAGTTCCAGGCAGCGGTTTGCTATGGCAGCGGCGATGTGCGTCTTTCCGCACCCCGATGCGCCGACGAGCACGAGCCAGCCCTGCGGGTCCTTAGCAAATGCCTTCGCGTCCTCCACGCAGCGTTGGAAACGCGATTGATCGCTCGGGTCAGGGCTACGTCCGCGGTCGATCAGGTTGTCGAACGTCCACTGCGTCAGCGGCCCGAGGTTGCTGTACTTTTGGAGACGATCCTGTCGCTCTTGCTGGCTCTCGTTACCGACGCAGCGACACTGAATAGCCTTACCGAACTCCGGGTGCTCCCGTGGAACATCAAGCCTTACGAAATTCGCGCCGTTGCACTCCTTGCAAACGTCCTGATCCAGGTCTGCTTCCACACTAAGAAACGAAGGCAGCTGAGCCGCCAAGTCGCCGCGCTGCTCGAGGAGCTCTCTTAGTTTTCGCATCTAGCTGTAGGACGTTTCTTCTTGTCTCGTTTCGAGGCTCTCGAAGCGAGTGAATTCCTTCTTGAATCGGAGGTGGACGACACCCGTAGGGCCGTTGCGGTTCTTCGCAATGATAATCTGCGCGATGCCTTTCGGATAGTGCTCGTTCGGGTGGATGCGGCTCCATTCGTCTTCGGTGATGTACATGTCCTCGCGATAGATGAAGGCAACGACGTCGGCGTCCTGCTCAATGCTTCCGCTCTCCCGCAAGTCGCTCAGCATCGGCACGTGTGGCGTGCGCTGTTCCGGCGCTCGCGAGAGCTGCGAGCACGCTATTACAACAACGTCCAACTCTCGCGCCAGGCCTTTGAGCAAGCGAGAGATTTCACTTACTTCGGTCACGCGGCTATCTCCCCTGTTGCTGGCTCCGCTTATGAGCTGCAGGTAGTCAACTATGATCATATCTAGGGGTAGTTCGCGGTCCAGCCTGTGAGCCTTCGCGCGGATCTCAGCGATGCTCTGGACGGCCGTGTCATCAATGTAGACCTCCATCCCGGCTAGAACCCCCATGGCACCCAGCATCTTCTGCTCTTCTGGTTCTGTGTGTTCACCGAGGCGCAAGCGGGTGGAGTCGAGGCCGGACTCACTCGCCAATATTCTCTGAGCGAGTTGAGCCGCCGCCATCTCCAGACTGAATATGGCAACGCGGGCATCTTGGGCGATAGCAGCATTGCGCGCGATATTGATGGCCAGGCTCGTCTTACCAAGGCTAGGACGCGCCGCGATGATAACCAGGTCTGAACGCTTGAGGCCTCCAAGCAGCGTGTCGAGGTCGACAAAGCCAGTGCGAATTTGACTAAGGATGTTCGAGTCAGGGGCGTCTATGCCGGGTGCCTCCAGGTATTCTTCGAGCAGGTGGCGTATGTGCTCGAAATCACCCTTCTTGTCGGAGGTTTGCAGAGACATGATGAGGTCCTGGGCGCGGTCTAGGACGCCCTCTAGCTCTGGGCCAGCTGTGTAGGCCATGTTCTTGATCTGTTCAGTCGTACCGATGAGATTACGGTAGATCGAATCCCGTTTCACGACGAGAGCGTAGTGCTCGACGCCAATTGGAGTCGGGAGATCCAGGACAATCTGTGATAGGAACGCAGGCCCGCCGACGTCTTCGAGTTGCTGCTTTCGCGAAAGCTCGTGGGCGACCATCACCTGATTTCTTGGTTCACCTCTTTCCGCCAAGGCGAGACATGCTTCGTAGACCCAGCGGTTTGTATCCCTGAAGAAGTCTACGGGATCTACTACAGGCTGGACCTTGAAGATGGCGTCATCATCGACAAGGAGAGAAGCAATTAGAGCTTCCTCGGCGTCAACATCTGAGGGAAGTTTCAGGTCCTTAGCTGTGACCATCAGCCTCGCCCTCCCGGCGATCAGCCAAAGCACGCTCTAGCGACAACGCGTGACCGCGCAGTGCCCGACGAACTAGACCTTCGGACCGAAGCGGTCCGCGGAATGTTATTTGTTGTCGCCGGCCTCGGCGGTTTCGTCGGTGGATTCGGAGTCTTCAGCAGTCTCAGCCTTAGGCTCCTCGGTCGCGGCCTCTTCTTCAGCTTCCTCAGCATCGGACTCGTCATCGGAGCTGAGTTCGGCCTCAGCTGCTTCGGTCTCGCTAACCTCAGTTGACTCGTCGCCGGACGCTTCAGCGTCCGCCTCGGCGTCCGGGTCGATCGGAAGCTCGTCTTCGTCGAGGTCCTCGGAGATTACCTCAACCTCTATCGCAGCCTCAATGTTGCGCGTCAATCGTAGACGCACAGGCTGCACGCCGACCTCCTTGATCGCTTCCGGCAGCAATACCTTGCGGTGGTCGAACTCAGCATCCTCGCCGAGCAACTTCGCGACCTCTTCGGCGATGTGGATGCTGGTAATCGAGCCGTAGAGCTTGCCCTGTTCACCGACACGCGCGATCATGCTGATCTTCTGGCCGTCGAGCTTCTCGGCGATAACTGAGGCGCTTTCGTCGAGCGCTTGCTGCTTAACTGCCTCGCGAACGGCGCCGGCTTTAGCGCGAGCCAGATACGGCTCCTTCGCGGGAGCGGCAAGCCCACGAGGCAGCAGGAAGTTGCGGGCAAAGCCGTTCTTGACTTCCTTGACGTCGCCGACAACGGCGGTACCTTCGATGCTCTCTAGGAATACTACTTTCATCTTGATCTCCTCAGCGGGGGACATCGCCTGAAACGGCAACGTATCGAATTCTCAGCTTAATGTGAGACTGTTCTAGCGTCAATGTGTGGCCGCATTCGCTTCGACAGGACTTGTCAACAGACATTTCCACATTCAAGCATTCAAATGATCAGCTACTAGTGCATGTTCGTAGAACACATGTACGGTAGCTATTATCTAGTCGTTCTGTCAAGTGACCTCGCCGAGCGCGCGCGGCAGGCCGCCTTCGTAGGCGTCTTGAAGGGTCTCGAGGGAGGCGTCGACAACGTCGCCGAGGACGAGTCGCTTGCCGGCAACGACACCGAGCCTGATGACCGGTACATCGTGCTCGGCCGCAAGCGCACGGAGCCGTTCGCCATCTCTCGTCGAGACGACGATGCGCGACGGCGCCTCTCCGAAGAGCGCAGCGTCCAACCGGCCTTCGATAACCATGCCGGCCGCATCGAGACCCAACCCGTTCGGGAAGCAGCACTCCGCAAGCGCAACGGCGAGCCCACCACGCGAGCAGTCGTGCGCGGAACGCAGCAGGCCTTCGCGCGCGGCGGCCAGACAGAGCTTCTGCAGCCGGACCTCGAGACCGAGGTCGATGCGCGGCTGACCGGCAACGAGACCGTCGTGCGCCATGCGCGCGTACTCGCTGCCCGCGAGCGAAGCGGCGTCGCCGCGTAGTACATCGATGCCGAGGAGGAAGACCGCGTCGTCTTCCGCCTGGAAGGCCATCGGTACAACGCGATCGACGTCCTCGATCAGGCCCAACATGCCGACGACGGGCGTCGGGTAGATCGGCTGGGCTGATCCGTTGCCGGTGGCCGTTTCGTTGTACAGCGAGACGTTGCCGGATACGACAGGCGTATTTAGCGCTTCACAGGCGGCGGCCATCCCGCGGATGGCCTGCTCCAGCTGGTAGTAGACCTCCGGCTTCTCCGGGTTGCCGAAGTTGAGGCAGTTCGTGATCGCGATCGGCTCCGCGCCGCTGCAGACGACGTTTCGCGCGGCCTCAGCAACCGCCATCATGCCCCCGACGTACGGATCGAGATAGCACATGCGGCCATCGCCGTCGGTCGCGAGAGCAATCGCGCGGTCCGTTCCCTTGATGCGCACCACGGTCGCGTCGCTACCCGGACCGACGACCGTGTTCGTCAACACCTGGTGATCGTACTGCCGCCAGACCCAGCGCTTGGACGCGATCTCCGGCTCCGCGAGCAGACCGAGGAGCGCTGTGTTCGCGTCGCCGACATCGGGGAGCGCATCGAAGTCGTAGGCTTGGAGATCATCGAGCCAGGTCGGCTTGACGCCCTCGCGCACGTACTGCGGCGGATCGGTAAGCAATTCGACCGGGATGCGGGCGGCTACCTTGTCGCCATCGCGGATCGTCGCGCGGCCGTCGTCGGTCACGACGCCGATAACGACGCAGTGCAGCTCCCAGCGCTCGAACAGACGGCGGACGTCGTCCTCGTGCTCCGGCTTCACAATCACGAGCATGCGCTCCTGCGATTCGGAGAGCATGACGTCGTACGGCGTCATCGCTTCCTCGCGGCGAGGCGCGACGCTCACGTCGATATCGATACCGACGCCGCCCTTGGCCGCGCACTCGACGGCCGCGCTCGTGAGCCCGGCGGCGCCGAGGTCCTGCAGCCCGACGATCCAGTCGCCGTGCTGCTCCGCCAGCTCCACGCAGGCCTCCATCAGCAGCTTCTCCATGAACGGGTTGCCGACCTGCACGGCGGGACGGCGCTCTTCCGATCGCTCGTCCAGTTCGACGCTCGCAAACGTCGCGCCGTGGATGCCGTCCTTGCCCGTATCGGCGCCGACGAGCATCAGCAAGTTGCCCGTGCCCTTCGCGACGGCACGCTGCAGGTGCTCGATTCTGGTCACGCCGACGCACATCGCGTTGACGAGCGGATTGCCGGAGTAGGAGTCGTCGAACGCCACCTCGCCGCCCACGGTCGGGACGCCGAGGCAGTTGCCGTAGCCGCCGATGCCTTCGACGACGCCGTTGAACAGATACCTGTTTCGCGGCTCGGACAGCGGCCCGAAACGCAGCGAGTCGAGGATGGCGATCGGCCGCGCACCCATCGCGAAGATGTCGCGCACGATGCCGCCGACGCCCGTGGCGGCGCCCTGGTAGGGCTCGATTGCCGACGGGTGGTTATGCGATTCGATCTTGAAGGCGACGCACCAGCCATCGCCGATATCGACGACGCCGGCGTTCTCCTCGCCAACCTTGGTGAGCAGGCGCGGGCCTTCGGTAGGGAAGAGCTTGAGGAGCGGGCGGCTGTTCTTGTAGCCACAGTGCTCGCTCCAGAGCGCGCCGATCATGCCCAGCTCGACCTCGTTCGGCTCGCGGTCGAGCCGCTCGCAGGCGAGTTGGTACTCCTCCCAGGAGAGCGCGATCTGGTCGAGGGTCTTCTGGTCTACTGGCAGGCTACGGCTCCAGGCTGAAGGGCGGGTACTCGTCGCGCAGCAGGTTCGTGTACGCATTCACGCGGAACTGCCAGCGGAACACGCCGACCAGGAAGTTGAAGACCGGCTCAGGGCAGCGTCCCGTGAACAGAATCGCGAACCAAGCGATCGTCAACGCGATGAAGGCCCCGATGAAAAGAAACGCTATGACGATGATGTGCGGTATGGCGAGGAGCCACTTGACGAAGATCAGCCAACGCGAAAGCTCCTCCGGATACTCGACGTCGTAGGTCACCGGATACAGGCCAGCGTCCCACGAGAAGGGCGGGTACTCGTCGCGCATGAGGAAAGCGTAGGCGTACACGTTCGCGCTCCAGCGATTGATATTGACGACGAAGCCGAACAGCTCCCGCGGATAGCGCTTCGTGAACAGGATGATGAAGAACGCAACGAATGTGATCATGCTGGCCGCGACGCTGAGGCCGTACAAGACAATAAGATGTGGGATGGCGAGGAGCCACTTTACGAAGATCAGCCCCCGCGACAGCTCTTCCGGATACTCGACGTCGAATGTCACGGGATAGCTCTGTGCCGGTGCTGCCTCTACCATTGCTCGCCTCCTTGTCTACGCAGGCCGCACGGATTCAATCGTTAGCCCGCCACCGTTGCTACGCCAGCCTGGATGACGCTGCGCCAGAGGAGCAGCCCGTCCGTACCGCCCATCAGGGACTCGCCGGCGCGCTCGGGATGGGGCATCATGCCGAACACATTCCCGCGCTCGTTTACGATGCCGGCGATATTACGCACTGAGCCGTTCGGATTACTTTCGGGCGTTGGCTCGCCGTTTGCGTTGCAGTAGCGGAACGCAACGCGCCCGTTCGACTCGAGATCGTCGAGCGTCGCGTCGTCGGCGTAGTAGCTGCCCTCACCGTGGGAAATCGGGATGCTGATCACCTGTCCCGGCGTTAGTTCGTTCGTGAACAGAGTCTCGGCGTTCTCGATACAGAGGTAGGTGTCCTGGCAGCGGAACTGCAGGCTGTCGTTACGCATCAGGACGCCCGGCAGCAGCCCCGATTCGCACAGGACCTGGAAGCCGTTGCAGATGCCGATGACGGGCTTCCCGACTTCGGCATGGCGCACGACGGCGTCCATCACAGGCGAGAAGCGCGCGATGGCGCCGCAGCGCAGATAGTCACCGTAGGAGAAGCCGCCAGGCAGCACAACAGCGTCGTAGCCCGATAGATCAGCGTCGCGGTGCCAGACGAGATCGGCCTGCTGGCCGAGCAGGTCGCGCAACACGTACTGACAGTCGTGGTCGCTCCAGGTGCCGGGAAAGACGACGACGGCGAAACGCATCAGGCCTCCGTTCGAGTCAGGGCTTCGGCCTCAGTATACGCTGCGCCAGAACGACGCACATCATCCAGTCGGAGGCCGCGCCCGGTACGGCGCCGGGGCTTCCGGCAGCGGCGGCGCACGGCGGCCGGGCCGGAAGCGGCCGAGCCGTGCGCCGCGCTCTTGCGTGCTCGGCTCCGGGTACGCGATCCGCGGATGATAGACGCCACGCAGCGTCTGCTTGAACGAGGCCGTGATGGTGCGGATGTCGCGGAGCGTCAGATCGCATTCCTCCAACTCGCCCTCGGCGAGCCGCTCCGAGATGACTTCGTCCACCAGGACATCGATCCGTTCGGCAGAACGGTCCTCGCTGGCGCGCACCATCGCTTCGGTCGAGTCGGCAAGCATGACGATCGCGGTTTCCCGGCTCTGCGGCTTCGGCCCGGGATAGCGAAAGAGGGCGGGGTCCACGTTGGGGTCCTGCTGGCTCGCGAGGCGATAGAAGTAGGCCACCAGCCGCGTGCCGTGGTGCTCCGGGATGAAGTCGCGGACCCGCTCCGGCAACTTGTGCCGCTCCGCCAGCTCCATGCCCGCCTTCACGTGCTGCGAGATGATGCGAGCGCTCTCCCTGGGGTCCATGCCATCGTGGGGGTTGTCACCAGCCAACTGGTTTTCGATGTAGTAGCCCGGCTGCGCGACCTTGCCCAAGTCGTGGTAGTAGCAGCCAACGCGGACGAGCAGCGCGTCTGCGCCGATCAGGTCGGCGGCCCGTTCGCCAAGGTTGCCGACGATGATGCTGTGGTGGAACGTTCCCGGCGCCTCGTCTTGCAGTTGGCGCAACAGGGGCGAGCTGAGCTGTGCCAGCTCCATGAGCTGCACCCGTGTGGTGACGCCGAAGAGGGCGCCGAGCGCGACATAGCCGCCCGCCGTCAGCAGACCGCTGCCGAGGCCGGCTGTTGTGGCCGCGGCGATCATCCACCCAGCTTCAGATGCAGTGCGTTCGGGTTCGAGCAGCCAGAACGCGAACAGCAGGCCGGCTATCACCCCGCCGACGAGCACGCCGGCGGCCGCATATTGGTTTGCGCGGTCGGCTCGCTGGACGGCGTATGCGCCGATAACAGCACCGAGGCCGTAGACGAAGAAGACACGTCCGACGTCGATCGGCTGGATCGTCTCCACAAGCGAGAGGTCCGGCAGGCTGATGACGGCGAACATCATCAGGCCTGCTTGTATCAGCCCGATTACGATCGCGAGGCGGGCGCCGAGCAGCGTGGACAGCAGCATCGGTGCGGCGGCCAGCGGCAGGAAGTAGGCGATAAACCGACGGTTATCGTCGGGCAAGACGAGCGAGAAGTGCAGTTTGGCCAGCAGCACGGGCACGGCGATGAACAGGGCCAGCAGGACAAGGTTCCTTGCCGTCACCATCCCAGGAATCGGGAACTGGCGGACGTAGAGGGCCAGAGTGAGCGCCGCCAACACTGAGATCATGACCACGGCGGCGAGCGTTTCCCATTCGACGCGCGGCGACAGTAGCCCAACCTCCTCCAGAAACTCAACCGCGGTGGCATCGATCCGTTCGCCCTCCTCGACGATCACCTGACCACGCGTAATTGTCTGAAACTGCGGTTCGACGCCCTCGCGCGCAGCCTCACGAGCGACGTTTGTGGCTTCTTCATCCACGCCGAGCGTAGATACGATCAGCGGTTCCACGAGGTCGGCCACGACATCCACCTCGTCCGCAGTGAGATCGGTCGCGATCTGCTGTATGAGGCCGTCGCGAACATCATCGACGGCGGCGGGCGCGATCGAACTGGCGAGCACGGTGCCCAACACCTGTCCCGCCTCGACAACGATGCGCTGCCAGCGATCGTCAGAGAGGAGCAGGATCGTGTCGGTGCCGTCGCGGGAGACGAGGACCAGCAACGACCGGCGCTTCGCCGCCTCGTCAAGCGAGCCGTCCTCGCGGATGTCCGCGATCGTCGCTGCTGCGGCGTCTAGCTTCCTGAGTTGTTCAGGCGCTACGTCAATAGGAACGAGCACGTCCGGCACGGCCAGCGCTGCCAGGTCCCGCGCCTGCTGTGTAAGAACTTGGCTCTCGAACGTCTCATCGCGTGGTGAAACAAGGTCGCGCTTTGCGACATTGCCCTCATCGATGCCGAGCTGTCTTGGAAAGAACGGGAAGAGCGCGACAATGAGACCAACCGTCAGTACGGCCCCGAAAAGCAGCACTTGGGGCGTCTTCAGCGATGGCATGAACGGCTCCGTCGCATGCGCTCGCCCCATCATATCAGACGGGGCTGGCTGGAGGAGTTTGGTAGCGGGCGTCGACGTTAGCTGGAGAGGAGTTCGCGGACGACTTCGTTCGCTTCCTTGCCGTCGGCGCGGCCACGGAGACGCTCCATTAGAGCGGGCATCACCTTGCCGATGTCCTGCATACTACTCGCACCCGTCTCCTCGATGATGTCCTTGGCCGCCGCGACTACGTCATCGCGGGAGAGGGCCTCAGGCAGATAGCCGGAGATCACTTCGAGTTCGCCCTCCTCCTGAACCGCCTTCTCCTCTCGTCCGCCCTTGCGAAACTCCTCGATACTCTCGCGGCGCTGCTTGGCTTGCTTCGTGAGGACAGCGATGACGCCATCGTCGTCGAGGTCACCTCTGGCATCGATTTCGGCATTGTGCAGAGATGAGAGCACAAAGCGCAGCGTATCTCTCCGCAGATCGTCGCGGGCGCGCATGGCGTCCTTGAGGTCGCTCTGGAGCTGTTCTTTCAGAGGCATGGGTCTGGCCCTAGCGGACGCTAGCGCCGGGACATGGAGTTGGAGCGGGCGGTCTTGCGTCGCTTGGCCGCTGCCTTCCGCTTTCGCTTGACGCTGGGCTTTTCATAGTGACGGCGGCGGCGCGCTTCAGAGAGGATGCCATACTGCTGCACCCGCTTCGTGAAACGCCTCAGCGCGGACTCGAGCGACTCGCGCTCGCCTACGATTACTTCCGCCACTACTGCCCTCCTGCTTCAAGTGATTCGGAACTCTCTGATTCTACTTGTGTTGGCCTTGATCAATCAAGCTGGGCGTTCGCAACCTAACCTCAGCGAACGCCCAGCTCCTGGCGGGGGCGAGACTAGTCCAGTGCGTAGAGCACCTGCACGCTGATCTGCACTTCGAGTTCTCCGACCGAGATGGGCGTCCGAGCGAATGCCTCGTCCGCAAGAGAAGCTCCGGCAAACGTAATCGCGCGGGGACCGCCGGTCTCGGTGATAGAACGAGGCGCACCAAGGTCGACACCGGCGGCCTCGGCCAGCGTCTCTGCCTTGCTCTTCGCGTCATCCATCGCGAGACGCCGTGCTTCGTCCTGCAGCTCAGCCGGGTCATCGATCGTAAAGCGAAGGTTATCGACCCTTGTCAGGTCGCCGCCCGCATCCACCGCCGCGTCGATTAGGTCGCCAGTGTCATCGATATTGCGGACCTTCACCGTGACGATGTTGTCCACGAAGAAGCCGATCAACTCCTGTTCGCCGGCCCGGAACTCGTAGCGCGGCTGCACGGAGAACCTGCTCGTCTGAATGTCGTCATCGTCCACGCCACCATCACGCAGCGCGGACATGATCGCGTCCATCGCCTCAGCCGCCTGCGCGCGCGCAACGCCGACGCTGTCGGCCTGCGCCTCGACTCCCAGTGTCAACACCGCAACGTCCGGCTCGCCAAAGACGGAGCCGGTGCCGTTCACGCTTATGCCTGTCGATCCCTCGCTACCGGGCGACAGCACCGTTGTCTCAGTACAGGCGAGCGCTAACAGACCCGCTACTACGACGGCGAACACGCCGATTGTTTTCCAATTCATTCCACATCCTCCTCATCGTGGCCTCAGCCAGGTTGGTGGCCGTTGGCCGCACTTCAGCCGACACATCTCTGAAACACTCTTTTGTAAGCCCTCTTGGCTTCCATGTTATACACTTAAGACGCACCAGCTATGGCAGAAGTTCCCCCCAACGAGCCCCCGCCACCCGCAGACAGGCGTTCGGAGCCGCCGCAACCAGAGCGGAAGGATGGCGCCAGCCAGCCTCAGGACCCGTCGCCGAGCGCAGGAGAATCGACAGCGCGCCCGGGACCGTTTGGGCCGCTTCCGCCCTCCGTAAGCGATGCTGCAGGCATTCGTCAGCCTGTTTCGCCAGCTCCAGACGAATCGCAGCCCCAGCCTTCCGTACCGACGTCTCGACCAGGATCGATCCCCGCTTCACCGCAGCAGCCCGACCCTCCCGCCTCCTACCCACGGCCGATGCCCACTCACATAGAGACCACACCCTCGCAGGCCGAAGCACCAGTGCGAGAGGCTACGGGAACTACGGGGGTGCCGCACTACTCACCGCCCGCAAGCACGGAAGGCCTGTTCGGCGGCCCGGCGGCCGTCGCCGTACCGGCCCAGCAACGTTCGATCTTCAGGCCACTAGGCCGAGGCCTGCGCGAAATTGCGGAGACTGTCATCCTCGCCCTGCTCATCTTCCTGCTGGTCAGGGCCGTGGTTCAGAACTTTCAGGTGGAAGGAAGCAGCATGAACCCGACATTCGAGCACGAGTGGTACGTGCTGGTGAACAAGTCGCTCTACTGGGAGATCAACCTCGATACCGTGAGCAAGTTCATCCCGTTCGTCGATCCAGGAGATGACCCCACGCGCTATCTCTTCCGAGGACCGAAGCGAGGAGACGTCATCGTCTTCAGATCACCGACGGTTCCGGAGGACGCGCCGGAACGGGACTTCATCAAACGCATCATCGGTTTACCCGGCGAGACGATAGAGGTGCGCGATTGCACGGTCTTCATCGACGGACTGCCTCTAGACGAGCCGTATATCAAGGAGCCCCCTAGATATACGCACGGGCCGGAGACCGTACCGCCCGATCACTACTTCGTGCTTGGGGACAACAGGAACAACAGCTCCGACTCCAAGAACTGGGGTCCACTGCCCAAGGAAAACCTGATCGGGCAGGCCTGGCTGATCTACTGGCCAAGATCGGCCTTCGGTCTGGTTGACAACACATCGGTGACGCCGATGGAGCCGGAACCGCTCCCACCACCTTTGGGGGATATCCTTTCGCCCAACCGCTGTCCGGGTAGCTAGTCTCTGAACACCACCAGCACGGCCGCCGCCGTTGCGAGCCACAGGAGAATGTCGATCTGCAGCGGCCGGTCCTTGAGGAGGACCTCTTCGGGGCTGCCTCCCTCTTTGTGCCTGTCCACCAGGTAGAGGTATCGCAGCAGGCCATAGAGAACGAAGGGGATCGTCAGCATCATCGAGTTGTTGTCGGGCAAGTTCTCTGCCGTGAACGTATACAACCCATAGGCGATCAGCGTTGACGCGGTCACCAATGCACCGATCTGATCGAGCAATGCCAGCGAATACTCTTCTAAGATCGGCCTGTGGTTGGCGGCTCCCGACTCCAGAAGCGTAATCTCAGCGCGCCGCTTGTTGATGATAAGAAACAAGGCCCCTAACGCTGTGACCACGTACAGCCAAGGCGAAATGGGCACATCGATCGCGAGGCCGCCAGCCATCGCGCGAAGGACAAAGCCGGCGCCGATCACGAGCATGTCGATCAGCACAATGTGCTTCAGCACGAGCGTGTAGGCGACCATCAGTACTAGGTAACCCGAGATGACGGCGCCGACGTGCCACGTCAGCGGAGCGGTAAGCGCAAACGCGCCGCCGATGGCCACCGAGGCAAAAATGACAGCCCAGATCAGTGCGGCCCGAACGGAGAGCAGCCCAGCGGCGATCGGTCGATTTCGTTTGGTCGGGTGCCGGCGGTCGCTCTCGCGGTCGATGACGTCGTTGACGAGATAGTCCGCGCTGGAGATGAGACAGAGCAGCACAAAGGTCACCACGCTCCAGCCAAGTAGATCCAGCCACGTCGACGGCTCGGTGAGTTGCCACTTGTCATCAATAGAGAAGACCAGTGCCATGAAGACGATGACATTTTTCGACCACTGTCGAGGCCGCATCGCCTTGAGGACGATCCGAAGATGGGCAATGGGCGTCTGCGGCTGAACGGCTGGTATGGCATCGCCGCGTTCGGCTGCAGCCG
>JADFPV010000091.1 GCA_022562155.1 Chloroflexota bacterium | reverse complement strand
TCCGCCAGGTCAACACAGCGTTCCAGCGCTACTTCCAGACGTTCTTCGGCGGCGGCCAGGCTGAGCTGCTGCTAACCAGGGCCGACGAAGAGGACGCGCTCGCCGGCGTCGACATCATGGCACAGCCGCCACGAAAGCGCGTCAAGACGCTGAACATGCTCTCCGGCGGCGAGCGCTCGCTCACGGCCATGGCTCTGCTCTTCGCGCTACTCGACACCAACCCCTCGCCCATCTGCGTCCTCGACGAAGTCGACGCCGCGCTAGACGAGACGAACGTCGGCCGCTTCAACGATGCCCTCCAGGAACTCTCTGAGCGCACGCAGTTCATCATCATCACCCACAACCGGCGCACGCTGGAGATGGCGGACACCATCTACGGCGTCTCCATGGGCGAGGACAGCACGTCCACGCTCCTCTCCCTCCGCATCAGCGACGTCCCAGTGAAGGCAGGGGAAGCATCCTTCCTAGCTGACCCCTCTAAGAGTCAAGAAGCTGATTGAGGCCCATCTTATGGTGGAAACAGCCCTTCAAGTAACCAGTCTAGTTCTAGCGATCTTCGCTGCGAGTCTTGCCGTGATTGCCATATGGCTCTCGCTTTACTTCTTCAAGGAGAGTACCGCCCTCCACACTTCCTTGACGGACATAGTCTCCAGAATCGAAGCATCATCCAAGGCTACCGAGGTAGCCTCTAGGGATGTTTTCAGCCCGTCATTACAACAATCCTTGGCATCGTTCGAGACAACACTCGCAGCCAGATCGACAGTCTGGGCTATCGCTTCATGCAGCGATCCGCAGCCGAGCTCGATAAATTACTCCAAGCTAAGACGTCTGATGAAAAGGAAAGTGCGAGGAAGGAATTCATCACGGAACTAAGTGATCTCCTCGGCACACTCAAGCATGAAGTTGGGAAGGTGGGATCTGCGCTCGACAGCGAACATGCGTCGCGCGGAAAGGACGCGGGCGCGCCTGACATAGAGCTGCCAGGGTCGCCCTCTTACGACTGGAATCCATTTCTTCGGAGAATACGGAGCCTGCAGACCACTCACCAGTTTCTTGCCGTCAAGTGGCTGCGCGAAACGAAATTCGCTGATGAGCCCGAGGCCCAGAACGCACTGCAAGTTGCAATAGACAGGTCGATGCTTGTGACATACTTTCGGGACAATCCCAAGAAGCCGCAATTTCCAACGTTGTGCTGCAAGCTGAATCAAGAGCATTCGATAGTCCTGGAAAGCCTTGGTGCCGTTGCTGCGAACTCTTGACATGTGAGGGCAGATCAGCTATACAAGAAGTAGGTGAAATGGCTAGTAATAAGCCTCATCTGGAGCGATCCGGGTGGGGCTTTTATTTGTCTAGAAGCGACCTCCCGATTGCCCCTCCCCCGCCTTCGCGATACCATCGCGGGCGTATCATGCGATTCTTCCGTAGAGCGCCCAAGGTCGAGGACGGCGAGGCCCCAGCGTCTGACGAGCCAGCCGTCGAGGCCGACCAGCTCGCTATCGAGGACGAGGAGCGCACCGAACAGGCGCTCGAACGCACGAAGAAGAGCTGGTTCGGCAACATCTCCGGCATCTTCTCTCGCGGCGACGTCGACGAGGAGCTATGGGCGGAACTGGAGGAGCTGCTGATCGGCGCCGACGCAGGCGTCGCAACGACCGAGAAGATCCTCAAGGACGTCCGCGAACGCGTAGAGAAGGAGCGCATCAGGGACGCCGAGGAGGTAGAGAACGTGCTGAAGGAGACGCTCGTCGACCTCCTGCGCTCGCCCGAAGGCACCGGACGCCTCTGGACGGAGCATGGCCCATCTGAAGTCCCACCCAAACCCGCCGTCATCCTGGTGCTGGGCGTCAACGGCACGGGCAAGACGACGACGATCGCCAAGCTCGCACATGCCTACAAAGCCGACGGCGGAACAACCGTCATCGCCGCCGCCGACACCTTCCGCGCCGCCGCTATCGACCAGCTCAAGGCCTGGGGTGATCGCGTCGGCGCCGACGTCATCGCCCATAAGCAGGGCGCCGACCCGGCCGCCGTCGTGTTCGACGCGCTCTCAGCCGCCGAGAGTCGCAACGCCGACGCCGTCATCATCGACACAGCCGGCCGCCTGCACACGAAGCTCAACCTGATGGAGGAGCTGAGCAAGCTCAAGCGCGTCATCGAGCGCAAACAGCCGAACGCGCCTCATGAAGTGCTGCTCATCCTCGACGCGACCATCGGCCAGAATGCGCTCCTGCAGGCCGAGGCCTTCACCAAAGCTGCCGACGTCACATCCGTCTGCCTCACGAAGCTGGACGGCACATCGAAGGGCGGCATCGTGTTTTCGATCGCCGACCAGATGGGGATTCCCGTGCGTCTCGTCGGCACCGGTGAGGAGCCAGAAGACCTGGCTCCTTTCTCGCCGGAGGCCTTCGTAGAAGCTCTCTTTCGATGACGCTGAAGCGCTGTCTTCAACCAAGAACGTAATACTCCTGTTAGAAACGTAGGTTTTGCCAGGAGCCGCGTTCCCGCTATCCTCAGGGTCATGGTAGCCCGGCCGCTCTCGGAGCGTTCGCTTAGTAGAACGATCCATGTCTGAGACGCTAGCCTGGTGGTTCATGATGCAGGTCGTCGCGCTTGCGGCCTTGCCTCTGTGTCTGTCCCTCTTCCAACGGCTTCCCGACAGAGGCTACACGCTCTCGAAGGCCTTCGGCCTGCTGATCGCAGGTTATCTGTTCTGGATCCTCGTCATCCTCGGGCTCCCTAATAGCACTCGAATCATCTGGTTCGTTCTACTGCTCGTGGCCGGTGCCTCGGCGATGTTCGTGTGGCTGCGCAAGCCCGACATCACTTCCTTCCTCCGCGAGCGTTGGTGGTTGATCGTGGCTACGGAAGCGCTGCTGTTCATCTCGTTCATCACGGCGGCCTATCTGCGCTCCTACGTGCCGGACTTCGGCGGCACCGAGAAGCCGATGGACCTGATGTTCCTGAACGCCGTCACGCGCGCCGAAAGCTTCCCGCCCGCCGACCCGTGGCTGGCCGGCGAGAGCGTCAGCTACTACTACTTCGGCTACCTCCTGACGTCCATCATGACCCGCCTCAGCGACACGATCGTGGCAGTTCCAACGGCCGTCGGCTACAACCTCGGCCTCTCGATGATCGTGGCGTTGACTGTCACCGGAGCGTTTGGGCTCGTCTACAATCTGGCAGCGCCGCGCGAGCAGCGGGCCGCGGCGGTCGCGGTCGCGGGTACGCCGGCGGCCGGCTTCAGCTTGAAGCCGCTCTGGCGCCCGATGATCTTCGGCGTCGCAGGCGCGTTGTTGCTCGCCGTGATGGGCAACCTGGAAGGCCTGCTGGAACTCTTCGCCGCCCACAACTTTGGGTCGTCGTCGTTCTGGAGTTGGATTAACGTCCGCGAACTCTCCGCATACGATAGCTCCCGATGGTTCCCGGACCAGTTCTGGTTCTGGTGGAAGGCGACCAGGATCCTAGACGGCGGCGCTGGCATCCACGAAATACCGTTCTTCAGCTTCCTCCTCGGCGATCTGCACCCACACGTCATGTCGATACCGTTCGTGCTGCTTGCCGTTGGTGTCGCGCTCACGCTGCTCCGCTCGGACGGGCCGCTCGACCTTGTCGTCTGGCTGGAGCGTCCGCTCTGGCTGGCCGCCTTCGGCGTCATCCTGGGCGGGCTCGCCTTCCTCAACACCTGGGACATGCCGACGATGGCCTTCGTCGTGATGCTCGTCGTGGTGCTTCGTAATCGACTCAACGCCGATCGTTGGTCATGGGGGCTCGCGTTAGACAGCCTCGGCTTTCTGATACCGCTGTTCCTGGTGGCGTTCCTCGCCTACATCCCGTTCTTCTTCGGCGGCTTCGACAGCCAGGCGTCAGGGTTCACCGCCTATGCCAGGGGCGGTAGTAGCCTGTTCCACACATTCCTGCTCTGGGGCCCGTTCGCGGCGCTTGTGCTGCCGTACGCGATCTGGCGTCTGTCACGGAGCAAGAGTGACCTTAGTCTCGAAGCGATGCTCTGGGCAATCACCCCTCTGGTCGCCATCGTCCTCCTCTGGTTCGCCTGGGATGCCCTCGCCGCACTCGACGTTCTGCCCAAGACGCTCGCCATCAACGAGGCCGGCTTCGAGCGAGGGGAGGACGCCGGCCTCGCGTCCCGCATCTCCGAGCGCGGCTGGACGTGGCTTACGGTGATCTTCATGGGCGGCTCGCTCGGCCTGCTGGGGCTGGCGTTGGTGCGTGAAGTGGAGCGAGCGGGTAAGGCGGCCCTCGAGAATACCGGCCATATCTTTGCGCTTGCGATCGCCGCCACCGCCGCCCTGCTCATCCTCGGCAGCGAGTTCATCTACATCGAGGACGGCTTTAACAGCCGGCTGAACACGATCTTCAAGCTCTACTACCAGGCATGGCTGCTCTTGAGCATCGCCGGCGGGTTCGTCCTCTACGAACTGCTGCGCGACTTCAAGCTTCCCTCTCCCAGCATCAAGCTCAACGGCTTCTCCGCCGCCGACTACGCCGTAGTGGCTGGCTCGCTCGTCGGAGTCGTGATCGGCATCGTCCTGATGCCGGACGGCCTGACGCGCATCTTCGGCGCCGTCCTCGGTGGGGCGATCTTCTTCGTCGTCACGGGAACAGCATCGCTGCTGTGGCAGCCGCGAGGCGCCACCGATACAGGCGCGTTTACGTGGCGCGCCATCTGGGGCGTGGCGGTGGCTGGCGTCCTCATCAGCGCCTTCGTGTATCCGGTTCTCGCCACGTTCAATCGCACCAACGACTTCAACCTATCTCGCACGCTCAATGGCCTCGATCGAATCGACGGCGCGGAGCTGGCAGCGATCGACTGGCTCAACGACCGCGACGGACAGCCGGTAATCGCCGAGGCACTCGGCGGCGATTACAGCGATGGCGGACGGATCTCAGCTGCCACCGGGTTACCAACCATCTTGCAATGGCCGGGCCACGAATTGCAGTGGCGGGGCGACAGCGCTCCGCAGGAAGGCCGCGAGGAGGACCTGCAGACGCTCTACACCAGCACCGATGTCAATGCGGTAAGATCAATTATTGAAAAATACGGCATATCTTATGTCGTTGTGGGTAGAAGAGAACAAGCCGCGTACGTCGATATCGCGCTCACCGGTATGACAGAGCTTGTAGAACTGGCTCTGCCTGGAGATGTAGCCATCTACCGCGTCCGTTCGAGGGTAGCCGCGGAGGTCACACGGGACTAGCATGGCAACCACCGGCAAGCGGCTAGAAAACTACTTCGGCGACCGTAAGCTCCCCACTGGCGACATCGCGACATTCATAGCCCGCTACTGGTACGTTGGGCTCGCGATAGCGCTGATCGCGCTGGCCGCAGGCCTCCGCCTCTGGGACCTCGGCGGACGCGCCATCCACCACGATGAGAGCATCCACATTAAGTTCGCCTGGGACATCACCCAAGGCGTCCAGTACACCCACGACCCGGTGTATCACGGACCGCTCCAGTACTTCGGGACCGCCGCCACGTTCGTCGTCTTCGGAGATAACGACTACACGTCGCGACTGTTCCCCGCCTTGTTCGGCATCGCGCTCGTTGGCCTGCCGTTCATGTTGCGCAAGCAGCTAGGCAACGTCGGTGCCATCCTCGCGGCCGGTATGCTGGCCGTCTCGCCCGCCTTGCTCTACTTCAGCCGCTTCGCGCGAAACGACATCTACGTCGCGTTCTTCACGTTGGCCATCATCATCTGCATATGGCGATACATGGAGGACCGGAGGAACGGCTGGCTGATTGCAATCGCTCCCCTACTGGCGCTGAGCTTCGCTGCCAAGGAGGTGACGCTCATCATCGTCGCCATCTTGCTTGTTTTTGTGAATGTCCTGCTGGCGACGCAGCTCGTCCAGCAGTGGCGTGCGTCCCGCGAAGACACGCCACCTTCACCGACAGATACGGCACTGGCCTATGCGGTGACCTTGCCAACCGCTTGGGCGATCGCCGCTGTCTGGACCGTTACGGGGGAGGTGCGCAAGCGCTTCGCGCTGACGGAGATGCCGGCAGCCGTGCCGATCATGGTGATCCTCGGTACGCTCACGGCTGCCCAGTACGCGGCCGGGATCCAAAGCCTACCGTTCATCGAAGACAACGGCTACATGGGCGAAGGCGACGTCATGCGTTGGACGGGGTTACTGCTTATCCTCGGCGGAGCCTACGTTGGCTTGCTGTGGAACTGGCGCGTCTGGCTCATCGCGGGCGTGCTCTTCTACGGCGTGTATGTGCTCCTGTTCACCAGCTTCTTTACCAACATGAGCGGCTTCTGGACCGGCCTCTGGGGCTCCATGGACTACTGGCTTAACCAACAGGACGTCCGTCGCGGCGATCAGCCGGACTATTACTACTTCATCCTGTTGCCGGTCTATGAGTTCTTGCCGCTGATCTTCGCGCTCGGTGGCGCCATGTTCTACGCGTTCCGAGGCAAGCTGGAGCAGCGCCTTCTCGCCGCTGCAGCGCTGATTCTTGTCGCGACGCTCAGCCTCATCTCTGACGGCGCACTCGGCATAGTGAGTGAGTATCGTATCCAGATCGCATTCATCATCGCGATTGCCTCGGTCGTGTTTCTCTCAGTCGATTGGTTCACCAGGTTCCTGCTGTTCTGGACGTTATCGATCCTCTTTAGCCTCACAATAGCCGGAGAAAAGATGCCCTGGTTGACCGTGCATTTAGCGGTACCGCTTGTCCTGATGGCGGCGAAGGTGCTCAACGACGTCTTCTCCTCCGTGAAGCTCGGCAAGGCAGAACGAGACTCCAACGGCGACACAAAGCTCTCGCTGGACATGCGACTGGCTGGGCCGCTCGCCGCAACCGGAGGTCTGGCTATCGTCGCAACCCTCATCTTTCAGGCGACAGGTCCGGCTTCAGGCCTCGGAGTGCTCGCCTGGATCATGTCGCTGGCTGCACTAGGCGTCGTCGCCTGGCTGGCGATGAACGTGTCCTGGCGGACAGCCGGCCAAGTGGCTGTAGTAGGGCTGTTCGGAGCGATGCTGGTCTTCACCGTTCGCGCCAGCGGCACAGCCGCGTTCGACGAAGGCGATCCGAACGGCGTGCCTCCAGAGATCTTCATCTACGCGCAGGGCTCTGCCGGACTCGGCGTGGTGGCCGATAACATCGCTGATGCGACGCGCGAGAGCGGCCTCGGCAACGACATGAAGATCATCATCGATAACTCGGGCAACATCTGGCCGTGGCCATGGTATGTCAGGAATTACACCAACGTCGAGTACAGCAACTTCGACGATGACTCGTTTGCGCTAGACCCTGGCGCGGTCGTCCTTATCAGCACTGCCAACCAATCGAAGATGCAGCCCTATCTGGACCAGTACCACGAAGGCATCCCGTACACGCACATGTGGTGGTTCCCCGAGTTGTACAAGAACTTGGAAACCGGTGACTTTCTTTCTGACGTAGCAAGTGGCGACTTCCTCTCCACGTGGCGCCGCTTCTTCATCGACCGTGAACTAGAGAACGCAACCTCCACCGCCAACATGATCGCCTTCTTCCCCAAGACGTTCGCCGGGTTCTCCCCGCCGCCGGAGGCGCCAGGGATCCGCCCGGAGGCACCCCTGTTGTCGTCAGATGACGTCACCGTCATCGCCAGCCTGGGCAGCGAGCTCGGCCAGGTCTCCCAGCCTGCGGACATAGAAGTCGACGCGGACGGCAACGTCTACATCGTCGACACGCTCAACCATCGCATCCAGATCATCGCGCCGGACGGCTCGGTGCAGGGCTTCGGCGAGTCCGGTACTGGCGAAGGGCAGTTCGCAAACCCGCGCGACGAAGTCGCGGACTACGATGTCTCTGACGGTCCCTGGGGCATGGCTCTCGACCCCGACGGCAGCATCTATGTCGCGGATACCTGGAACCACCGCATCCAGAAATTCGGCGCGGACCTACAGGTCGACCCAGCGTTCGGTATTGGCGGCCTCTTCGGCCCGCGTGACATCTCCGTCCTGCCGGACGGTAATCTGCTTGTCGTCGACACTGGGAATAAGCGGCTCGTCTTATATGGGCCGAACGGCAGCGTTGAGCGCATCCTCGGCGGCGCAGGGGACGGTCACAGCCAGTTCAGCGAGCCCACCAGTGTCAGCGTCAGCACAAACGGCTCCATCTACGTCGCCGATTTCTGGAACAAGCGCGTGCAGCGTTTCGATAGCGAACTACAGTACAGCGGCGAGTTCGAAATCGATTCGTGGGGCGCTACCGGCACCACAGAGCGGGGCTACATCGTCGCGCTGAGCGACGGACGCGTCATCGCGACCGATCCCGCCAACGGAATCATTATCGTCTTCGACGCCGACGGTGAAGAGATCGCTGCTCACAGTTTGGGGCCGAAGGTCAGTTCACGTCCAATCGGCATCGCCATCGACCCAGCAGAGGAGAATGTCTACATTACGGACAGCTTGGCGAACCGAGTCGTCCGGGTGCCACTAGCGGCGCTGCTCGCGCCGCCATCATCGACACCCTAGCGCAGGTAGCGCTGGATCGGCAGCTCTCGATGCCGCTCTCCCGTCAAATCGAACACCGCGTTTGAGATCGCCGGGGCGATTGGGACGATACCCGGTTCGCCCGCCCCGGTGGACGGTGTCTCCGGGTCGCCGACAAGGAGCGTCTCGATCTCCGGCGCATTGTTGATCCTCGGTACACGATAGCGCGCAAAGCTCGAGGTGAGCAGCGTACCGGCCTGGAAATCGACGGCTTCGTACAGCGCAGTCCCCATGCCCATGACAATCCCACCCTCGGTCTGGTTCCTGGCGCCCTCCGGGTTCACCGTGAGTCCACAGTCCAGAGACGCGACCACCCGGTTGACGCGTACTTCCTTCCCTCGG
>JADFPV010000034.1 GCA_022562155.1 Chloroflexota bacterium | reverse complement strand
ATTGCCTCGCGTGTCATCTTCTATCCTTCGACCTCTAGCTGAGCGCGATGAGTTCAACTTCGTTGCCGTCCGGATCATCTATGTACATCCCTCTCAGAGGGAGAAACGGATGCTCGCCAAGCCGCACTTCGAAGCCTAGGCTTTGCAGGCGCTCCCGTTCTTGTTCGAAGTCTTGCTCCGTTAACTCCAGCCCGATGTGGTGCAGAGCCCGTTGCGAACGTTCGGCAGGTGCGCCGGGAGCGTCCTTAGGCAATGGTACTAAGACAATCTGCTGGGGAACCTCTTTCGACTCTCCGACCTGGAGGAAGACCGCCCCTCTGAAGTCCGGTGGCGACATTACGGTCAGGCCCAGGGCGTCACGGTAGAACTGTAGCGCCTTCTCCATATCGCGGACCCAGATCACAATCTCCGTCAGGCCACGAATCGTGGACATCAATAGGTCTCCTAGTCGTTCCTACTTTATGCAGTCGGAGCTTAGGATACTATACTGGGTGAGAGTTTTGGCAAATGAGGAGGAACCGGCCCCGGGGCTGAAGCTATGCCAAACGCGACGAAACGAGACTACGAGGTGGCTTTTGCGGGTTTAGATTTCCCCGCGTCCAAAGCAGCCGTTATCAACCGGGCTCGGGACAACGGAGGGATCGATCGTGAAGTGTACGCCATCCTTTCCCAGCTTCCTAACCAATCACTCGATTCGATCGACGATCTCCAACAGGCGGTCCGAGTTATCTACATCGCCGGCGGCGCTGCGTCAGACTCTCTGCCCCTCTAGCCTCTCGCTGGCGTAAGGGATGCGTGGCGACAGTACAAGTGCACTAGTGCGCGGAACCGGTGTGGGGAGTATGGCAGCCGGTGTGATAGTGTGGGCGATCGTACTCTTGACTGTTCCCATGTAACTTAGACCCCCGGTCGAAACACTCCACTGCCACCTCCCCCTCCGCGCTCTCGTCAAGAACCGCTAGCCTACGGCCGATGGCGTATGCAGACGGCCACCTGACCGAAGGTCAGGCCTGCTGCCAAGGCAACCGCAAGTTGGTCAACATAACGTCTGGCCAGCACGACATAACATCCGCACACCCAGATTCGGAAACGAACATAAGACCACGAAAAGGAGGCGATTCTACCAAACAGTCCCTGATGGTTTAGCGTGATTGAGGGGCCGGCAAAACCCGAAACGTTGACCTCCGTCCTGAGCTTGTCGAAGGGCGAAGTCGAATGGGTTTGGCCTGCCTGCCCGTAGGGGTCAGGGGTGAGGGAGCTAGAGGTCTTTCCTGCGCGACAGCTCTTCCAGCACGAAAGGGTTGGTCTGCCGCTCCCGGCCGATGCTGGTCTCTTGCATGTGGCCGGGCAGCACAACGGTATCGTCGGGCAGCGCGAGCAGCTTGTCGACGATGCTCGCCATCTCCTGCTCGAAGTTCCCGCCGGGCAGGTCGGTGCGCCCGATCGACCCCTGGAAGAGGGTGTCGCCGCTGAAGAGCATGCCCTCGGTGTAGAAGCTCAGGCTGCCCTGCGTGTGGCCCGGCGTGTGCAGCACCTGTAGCTTCAGCCCGTCGACCTCTACTACGTCGCCATCGGCGAGCAGGCGGTCGGGGTCCGGCGGCGGCTCGGCCGCCTTGCCGGTGAAGCGGGCGGCCATCGCGCCAGCGGCGCGGGCGCCCTCCACCTCGCTCGAGTGCATGAGGAATTGCGCGCCCGTCGCCGACTGCACGTCGCGTACGCCGAGGATGTGGTCGACGTGTGAATGTGAGTTGGCGATCAGCTTCACATTGACGCCCATGTCCTTGGCCAGATGGAGGATGTCCTCCGCCTGGTCGCCGGGGTCGATGACGATGCCCTCGCGTGTGCGCCGCGACCCGATGATCCAGCAGTTCTCGGCGAACACGCCGACAACAATGCCTTTCACCATCAGTTCGTTTACGTCTGGCTCAGTCATGCCACGTGCATCCTAGCAAAGTGGCTGAGTTCGTCGAAGGCGAGCCCCGCTCTGGTATGCTCTACCCGATGTCCCGCACGTTCACGCTCGACGAAGCGACCGCCCTGCTCCCGCGCCTGCGTGAGATCTTGAACGAGATGCAGGAGAAAAAGCCGCAGGTCGACGCGATCCGTGAGGAGATCGTGGCGATGACGAAGACGGCGTCCGGTAACGGACATCTCGTATCGCAAGACGTCCGCGACAGACAAAAGGCCGCGCAGGTGCTGATCGAGCGGCTGAACCAGTTGGGTACTGAGGTCAGCGAGCTAGGCGGCGAGCTGAAAGGTATCGACGAAGGGCTGGTCGACTTCCCCGCGGAGCGCGAGGGCCGCACCATCTACCTCTGCTGGAAGCTCGGCGATGACGCGATCACCCATTGGCATGAGCTGGACACCGGGTTCGGCGGGCGGCAGCCGCTCTAGATCCGACTGTGGCCTGCCTCTCCCCCACATCCCGGGCCATACGCGTTCTGGGCATGCTAGCTATAGATTCGCTGTTCGTCAATGCGGAGCCAAGCCCGTTCAGGTTGCAGCCAATTCGCCCCGCATGTAAGCTCCGAGGAAAGGGGGGAAACGTGTTACACTGGGTTCGCCTGCATGGATGCGGCCAGTGTTGAGCTAGAGGAGCCGGGAACAGATATGGAACGAACCATCACTGACGTTCGAATTCATCGCAACGGCGTTGTCGCCGCTACCGGTACCGAGCCTGTTGTGCTCTGCGAATCTCTCGAGATGACGACCACCACCGCGCCGGAGTTTATCGATATCACGGAAGAGGTTCAGCAGATCGTCGCCGCTTCCGGCGCGCAGTTCGGTCAGGTGACCGTTTTCTCCACCCATACGACCGCCGCAATCAAGGTGAATGAGAACGAGCCGCTCCTCCTGGAGGACATGGCCGGCCGGCTCCACCAGATCGCCCCGGTCGACGGAGACTACGAGCACAACGATTTCACGAAGCGCACTGTGAACATGGAAGAGGACGAGTGCGAAAACGGGCACGCGCACTGCCAGCACCTGTTCCTCGGCACGAGCGAGACGATCCCGATCCTCAACGGCGAGATGCCGCTAGGCAAGTGGCAGCGCATCTTCCTGATCGAGTTGGACCGCGCCCGGGACCGCCGGGTGCTCGTGAACATCGTCGGCGTTAAGAAATAGATACGCCGTAGCCAGAAGAACGATCGGGAGGTCAAACGGCCTCCCGATTTCGATCTCGGCTGGCTCTCCTACGTTCCAAAGTCAGGCCGAAGCCTGACTTGCTGAGCGAAGCGGAAGCCGTGGGTACGGTCTACGTGCCCCTGGGTATGAGGTGAACGGCTGTTGCCTTGAAGGACGCGGTAACAGGCGTGCCGATGGCGATGCCAAGCTCCTCTAACGAGCGGCGCGTGATGCTGGCGACGAGCGGGAAGCCGCAGTCCGCCTCGACGCGCACTTCCGCTCCAGCCGGCTTGATGCCGGTGACAGTGCCACGCAGGCGGTTACGAACGCTAGTCTGGATTTCGGACTCTGTCACAGACAGCACGATGTCCTCCGGCCGCAGACAGACGAGCGCCTCGCTCGCCTTGAAGCCGTTCGCCGTTGCTTCGACGTGGGCGTAGCCGACGCTCAGGACGACGAGGCCATCATGCGATTCGAGGACTTTCGCCGGCGCAACCGTCTCGACCCCGACGTACGCCGCGACCGTTTCGTCGGCGGGGGACGAGAATACTTCGGCCGTGGGTCCGATCTGCTGCACTTGGCCGTCCACGATAACAGCGACGCGATCCGCCAGCCGGGCCGCTTCGTCCCGTTCGTGCGTGACGAAGACGGCCGTGATACCCGTCTCGCTCAGGACAGCGACTAGTTCATCCGCGAGTGATTCTCTGGTTGGCTGATCGAGCGCGCTGAATGGCTCATCGAGCAGGATGATCGAGGGTTCCAGTACGAATGCACGGGCCAGCGAGACGCGTTGCGCTTCACCACCGGAAAGGTGACGCCCGGAGCGGTCTGCGAGGTCGTCCACGCCGAAGCGATGAAGCCAGTAATGTACCCTCTCTCTGCGTTGGCCGCGTGGCATGCCGCGCAGAGATAGGCCCAGCGCGATGTTCGCTGCCACGCTGCGGTCCAGCAGCAAGGACTCCTGAAACACTGCTGCCATTTGGCGACGCAGCTTTAGCTCGCGCCCGGCGACAGGACTGCCATCGAACAGGACTTCACCCTGAGCCGGGCGCTCGAGTAATGCCAAGACCTGCAGCAGCGTACTCTTGCCCGCGCCGTTTGGTCCCAGCACCGCGAGCACTTCGCCTTCCGTCACGTCGAGCTGGAGAACGCGCAGGATTTCGGCGTTACCGCGCCGCACCACGATATCGCGCAGGGCTAGCTTGGCCGTCATGATCGGCTCTCCCGCTGCTGCACGCCTGTGAGCACCAGGTTAATGAGGAAGACGAGCGCCAACAGGATGATCGAAAGGGCGATGGCCGGCGCGAATTCACCTCGCTGCGCCGCCAGGACCACGGCCGTCGTCAGGACTCGCGTCTCACCGGCCAGGTTGCCACCCACCATCAACGACGCCCCCACTTCGGACACGGCCGCACCGAAGCCGGCCATAATCGCCGCGAAGAGGGGCAGGCGCGCCTCCTGGAGGACCAACCACAGCATCTGGAGTCGTGATGCGCCCAACGCGTAGAGCTGCGGGCGCAATCGAGATGGGAGCGAACCGAGCGCCGCAACCGTAAAGCCCGTCACCAACGGCGCCGCGATGATGGTCTGCGCGATCACCATGGCGGCAGGCGTATAGATCAAGCCAAGCGGCCCGAGCGGTCCGCTGCGCCAGAGAAAGATCGCGACGACAAGTCCCACAACGACGGGCGGCAGGCCCATGCCCGTATTCACCAGCGTCACGGCCAGGTTGCGGCCTGGGAAGCGTCGAAATGCCAGCAACGCCCCGATGCTGATGCCGATGATGAGCGCCAGGAGCGTCGCCGAGCCGGAAACGAGCAGCGACCGTAACGTAATCGACCAGACTTCGCGGTCTCCGGTGCCGATAATGCGGAAGGCCTCGCGGATGCCGTCCCAGATCAGTTCCACGGCACTACTCCTCCGTCAGCTCCGCTACGGAGCGACCGGCGTCCGGAACGAACAGCGGTTGCCCGAACTTATCGATGCCAAATTCGGCGATGATGGCCTGTGTTTCGCCGGCGACCATGAAGTCGACGAACGCGGTTGCTCCACTGGCATTGATGTCTCCTGACGTATCGGGGTTGACCTGCATGACGTGATAGATATTGAGCAGGCCGGGGTCGCCCTCGAAGAGGATCTCAAGGTCGAGCACGTCCTTGAGAGCCAGGTAGGTGGCGCGATCGGTGAGCGTATAGGCTTCCCGCTGGTTGGCGATCTGGAGCGTGGCGCCCATGCCCTGGCCGGACTCGAGGTACCAGTCTTCGCCCGCCGGATCGAAGCCGAGCTCGTTCCAGAGCGAGAGTTCACGCTTGTGCGTGCCCGAATCGTCACCGCGGCTGACGAACGTCATCTCAGACGTGCGAAGACCGAGGAGGGCCGTAACGGCATCCTCGGCGCTCCGCATATCGATCGGGTCATCGTCAGGCCCTACGATCACGAAGTCGTTGTGCATCACGAGTTGCCGGTTGACGCCGTAGCCTTCTTCGACGAACTCCTCCTCCGCAGTCGGAGCGTGAACGACCAACACATCGGCGTCGCCACGACGTCCCATCTCCAGCGCTTGGCCCGTGCCGACCGCGATGATCTTGAGGTTGAGGCCAGTCTGCTCCTCAAAGAGCGGCTCCAGCTCGTCCAGCAGCCCGCTGTCGAACGTGCTTGTCGTCGTCGCCAGGATTAGTGTTTCGTCGCTTCCGCATGCGGCACCAAACAGGAGCACACCGCCGAGCATGAGAAGCGCTAGACGATATGCTGGGCGAAACATATCGGTGCTAAAGAAAAAGGGCATCATTCCCGCTCTTTCTTGAACAGCTGCCGGAACTCCCGCCCCAGCTCGCCCTCCATCCTTCGCCTGAGCCGTTGATAGAGCGCGATGAGCCGCCGGCCATCCTTGGTCAGGCTGCTGCTACCTCCGCCGACACCGCCAACTTCACTCTCGACAAGGCTCAGGCCCAGGTTCCGCTCGATCTCGCGTACTTTGCCCCACGCGCGCCGATAAGAGAGGCCTAGGCGCTCCGCTGCTTCTGCCAGTGACCCCGTCTCCTCGACGAGCTGGAGTATCCGCACTCGATAATCGCTCAGCACGAGATGTCCGTCCTTCTCCACCCAGAGCTTGATGCGCGGCTCAAGAGCCATGCGCTCAGTCTTTGGTGGCCTTGTTTCGCTTCGTACGGCCATCGTGCTTCGAATTGTGACGAGGCGACCGTCCGCCGTCAAGTTCGGCTCCAGGGGTTGACAAGCGCCCGCTCGCTGGGTATCGATCACCCAACCAGAGAGAGGAGTCGCTATGCCCGGAGCCCTACACAGCGTCAAGGTACTCGAGATCGCTCAGGTCATGGCGATCCCAATCACGGGGATGCTGCTGTCCGATATGGGCGCGGACGTTGTGAAGCTGGAACCGCCCTGGGGCGACGCCTCCCGCTACACGATGCAGCCGGTCTTGCCGGGCGAAAGCAAATCGTTTGCTGTGTTGAACCGCGGGAAGCGATCCGTCGGCCTCAACTTGGCCGACGAACGCAGCAGGCCGGCGCTTGAGGCGCTGGTGCGGTGGGCGGACGTCGTGCTGGTGTCGGCGAAGGCGAACGACCTCGCTTCGTTCCGCATCGCGTACGGCGACCTGAAGCAACTCAACCCCAAGATCATCTACCTGGAGCATTCCGGCTACGGCCGCAAAGGGCCGATGGCCGACCAGGGCGGCTACGATCTGACAGCAGGCGGGCTCTCCGGCTTGATGGCGCTGATCGGCAAAGAGCGAAACGATCAGCCGATCTATACGCAACCGGCGGTGCTCGATCTAAGCACGGGCATCTTGTCGGCGTTGGCCGTGACCGCCGCTCTTCTGGCGAAAGAGACGACAGGCGAGGGCCAGCGAGTCGAGACGTCCCTGCTGTCGACAGCGATGTTCGCGCAAGCAAACGTCGCACATGACTTCCCAGCCGTCGAGCCTAACTTCCGTAAACGCTTCCTCGCCGATCTCGCGGAGGCGCGCGAGCAGGGCGCCGGATACTCCGAGATGCAAGCGCTGCGGTTCGGCAGCGTGCGTCGAGCGGCGGCAGGCAACATCTACTACCGCTACTTCAAGACCAAGGACTCCGTGATCTCGATCGGCTGCCTCAGTCCGGACCTCCAGCGGCGCTTCCGCGAAGCGCTCGGCGTAGAGGATCCGCGCGCGGAGCCGGGCTTCGACCTCCAGACCGACGAAGGCTTCGAGACCATGAAGCGGTTCGTCAAGGACACCGAGGCGTTGATGCAGTTGAAGACGACGCAAGAGTGGCTCGACCTCCTGCTGGAGCATCGCGTACCCGCTACCCCCGTCCTTTTCCCTGAGGAGGCGATCGATCACGAGCAGGTGAGCGCGAACGGCTACATGGTCGAGCTAGACCACGAGCTGCTCGGCCCCTACCGTACGTTCGCGCCTCCGATCCGGATGGACGGGACGCCGACAGAAGCGCAGGGACCCGCACCACCGCTCGCGAAGCACACGGAAGAGGTGCTGCAGGAGGCCGGGATGTCGAAACAGGACGTCGCGGCCCTGATCGAGAATGATGTCGCCGGACCGCAGGTGCGAGGCGGCTAGCCACCTAGACGTTTCGCTACCATAGTCTCACCATGACACGCGCGATCGAGGACGAGTTCGAGTCGGCGACGGAGAACGCCGCGCTGGTGGACCTTCTTCGCCAGCGCATCGCCGCTGAAGGCGCGATCACGTTCCACGACTACATGGAGACCGTCCTCTACCACCCCCAACACGGCTACTACGCGAGCCGCGAGCCCATGGGCCGCGAGGGCGACTACCTCACGAGCCCTGAAGTTAATCCGATCTTCGGTTCGCTCGTGGCGAAACAGGTCGCGCAGTTCTGGGAGCTGATGGAGCGCCCTGGCCGCTTCGATATCGTCGAGCAGGGCGCTGGAAGCGGTATCCTCGCTCGCGACATTCTGCGGTGGGCCGGGCGGCGCGCGCCCGAGTTCGCGGCGGCGCTGCGCTATCAGATCGTAGACATCAGCCCATCGCTGAAGCGGCGGCAGGGTGAAACCCTGGCCGAATATGAGGTCGAGTGGCAGGACGAACTGCCGCAAGGCATGGAGGGCTGCCTGCTGAGCAACGAGCTGCTCGATAGCTTCGCCGTTCACCGCATCGTGCATCGCGATGGGCAGCTCTTCGAGGTCTATGTGACGCTGGAAGACGGCCGCTTCGAGGAGGTGTCCGGCCCCGCGTCAACGAACCGCATCGCGGAGTACTTTGCCGACCTCGGCTTCTGGCCGGGCGACGGCTGCGTCGCGGAGGTAAACTTGCAGGCCATCGACTGGATGAAGACGGCCGCCGAGTCGATATCCAAGGGCTTCGCGCTGACGTTCGACTACGGCCACGAAGCGAAAGAGCTGTACGCGCCGTGGCGTCGCGACGGGACGCTCATGTGCTTCTATCGCCACAACCCAAGCACGGACCCGTTCGCCCGAGTCGGCAAGCAGGACATGACATCGCACGTCGATTTCACGACCTTGATGCGTGAAGGCGAGGCGCACGGACTCACGACGGCTGGATTCACGACGCAGTCGCGATTCCTCGCGGCGCTTGGCATCGGGGCAGGCGTCGATAAGGTGGCGAAGGAGAGCCCCAACGCGCTGGAGGAGTACTACAGCCGCCGTAAGGCAGTACAAGAGCTGATCGATCCGGCGGGCCTTGGGCGCATACGAGTCCTCGCGCAGAGCCGTGGCGTCGCGGACGCAGACTTGCTTGGTTTCGAGGAAGACGATCATGGCTAAGCCAGGCGAACTGCGCGAAGGCTACTCGGAGATCGTGCTCGACCACTTCGAGCACCCGCGCAATAGCGGCGTCCTCGAAGACGCGAACGCCGTCGGCTACATGACGAACCCGGTCTGCGGCGACACGCTGGTACTGATGCTGCGCATATCGGATGAGCGTATCGAAGAGGCGCGCTGGCAATCGGACGGCTGCGCGGCGTCGCTCGCAGCGAGCAGCCTGCTCACGGAGCTGGTGCAAGGCGAGACGATTTCGGATGCTTCGGAGATCACTCGCGAGTCGGTCGTGGAAGCGCTCGGCGGCCTGCCCGCTAGCAAACTCCACGCGTCTGTGCTGGCAGCCGACGCTCTCCACCACGCGCTGGCGGCGTACGAGGAGAAGCGGGAGGACTAGGAAGGCCTGCGGCGGCGCACCACCGCTACTAAGACCGCGGAGGCGGAAGCAGCTAGCAAAACGCCCGCCGCGGCAGTGACCTGCCAGCCAAGGAAACCATCCGTATTGCCACTGCCCGTCCCTGTGTCCGGCAGGTCTACGATCGTGGACTCCTCCAAAAGCTGGCGAACCGCCTCAAGGCGTTCGTCTGCGAATGTACTGCCAGGTAAGAAGGCGATGTTGCCTTGGCAACCGCCGGTGCGATACACACCGTTCACTTCTTCAGTCGCGAAGAATAGATGGCGAACGTTCAAGTCGGGTGCGTACCCGCAAGTTGGACCAAGGCCCGGCACCACGACCGGCCGGCCTCCCTTTTCTTGGTTCGTCATCGCGATAAATCTCAGCACGAGGATGTCCGGCCCCGATCCTTTGACATAGGTTTGGACATCGACAGAAGTCTCTGTCAACGCTTGATGTCCCGTGCCCACCGAAGAGTCGATGATGGCTGTGTCTGTTGGGGTTCCAATGACGATGATCGCTGACCGGTTCACAAGGGACTCGAGGTCGGCGCCGCAGGAGCAGGCCTGTACCGGCACAGCGCTCAGCGCCCAGACAGGCGCAGTCAGCGCCAGAGTGATCAGAAAAACTCGAAAGGCCGCCATAACGTCCCAAGGGTACACGTTGCTGCGGCGCGTTCAACTACCTTAACCTTCACGCGCACGTTCGCGTGCGCTACAATGCGCGCGCACGATGCATCGATTCGAATACTACGCCCCAGCGTCCCTGGATGAAGCTGTCGCGCTCCTAAAGGAGCACGGCGACGGCGTAAAGCTGCTGGCCGGCGGCACCGACCTGCTCGTTCAGATGAAGGAAGCCGGGCTCCATCCGCCTGCGGTGGTAAGCCTGCACGCAGTACCGGGTCTAGATGGCATCGAGTTCGACGAGGCGAGCGGCCTCAGAATCGGCGCAAGGGTCGATGTGGCGTCGATCGAATCGAATGACGTGACCGAGCAACGCTATACAGCGTTGGCTGAAGGTGCTGGTATTGTCGGCTCGATTCAGACGCGCAACATGGCGACGATAGGCGGGAACATCGCGAACGCGGCGCCGTCGGCCGACACAGCACCGCCGCTGGCTGTGTTCGATGCGGTCGCCGAGATCATAGGCGCTGGTGGGCAGCGCGAAGTTCCGGTCATCGAACTGTTCGACGGCCCCGGAAGCACCATACTGACGACGGACGAAGTGATCACCGGATTCAAGCTGCCAACGCCTCCCGCCAACACGGGTAGCGTCTATCAGCGGCACACGCCGCGCAAGATCATGGATATCGCGGCCGTGAGCGTTGGCATCCGGCTGTCGCTCGATAACGGCAAGATCGGCGAGGCGCGCGTCTGCCTCGGCGCCGTAGCGCCCACGATCATCCGCGCTTCGGACGCAGAAGAAGCGCTGACAGGACAGGCGCCTACCGATGCCCTGTTCGCCAAGGCGGCTGAACTAGCGCAAGCCGCGTCGAGTCCCATCTCGGACGTGCGCGGGTCGGCGGAGTTCCGGCGGCATCTCGTCGGCGTGATGACGAAGCGTTGTTTAGACATCGCTCTCGAACGAGCACAAGACTAGGCTGGAGACTAACGTTGGCTAAGCTAGAAGTTCACTACACCATCAACGGCCGCAAGCACGAGGCCTACATTGAGCCGAACCTGACGCTCTTGGATGTCGTGCGCGATGACCTGCGCCTGACGGGCTCGAAAGAAGGCTGCGGTACGGGCGACTGTGGCGCATGTACGATGATCGTTGACGGCAAGCTTGTAACTGCTTGCCTGATGCTGGCGCCCCAGGCTGACGGCGCGGAGATCACGACCATCGAGGGGGTTGCGGAGAATGGAACCCTCCATCCTGTCCAGCAGGCGTTTCTAGACAAGGGTGCCGTCCAGTGCGGGTTCTGCATCCCGGGCATGATCCTGGCAGGCAAGGTCCTGTTGGACCAGAATCCGAAGCCGAATGACTACGAGATCCGCGAAGCTATCGCTGGCAATCTCTGCCGTTGCACGGGCTACACCAAGATCGTCGAGGCGATCGCGGCGGCCGCCGAAGCATAGACCGAAAAGGAGCCGAACCGATGACGACGTACTCCACCGTAGGCAAGCCGATCACACGGGTCGAGGGATCACATAAGGTAACGGGCGATTCGCTCTACGCTGCCGACATTCAGCTCCCCGGCATGCTGCACTGCAAGCTGCTGCGCAGCCCGCATGCGCACGCCCGCATCGTGGGCATCGACGCCTCGAAGGCGCTGGCGCTGGAGGGCGTGGAGCGCGTCATCACGGCTGCCGATCTCCCAACGTTCAGCGAGAAGCGGATGTCGAACAGGGGATACAACCTCTTGGCAGACGATGAGGTGGTGTTCAATGGACAGCCGGTAGTGGCAGTCCTCGCAGAAACTCCGTCGATCGCGGAAGAAGCGCTCGACCTGATCGACATCGAGTACGAAGAGCTGCCTGCCGTCCTCGACGCGTTGGCAGCGATGGAGGACGGCTCGCCGCTGGCTCGCAAGCCGATCATGGAGATCGACCGCTCGGAGGCCAAGGGCCACGTCAGCGTCGACGTGAAGGAAGAGCGATCGGATAAGCCGAGCAACATCGCATCACAGGCGAAGTTCAGCCGGGGCGACATCGACCAGGGGATCGCTGAGGCGGACTGCATCGTTGAGAACACCTGGCGCAGTGCGATGATGCACCAGGGTTACATCGAACCGCACTCAACGGTCGCGGACTTCGACGCAGCAAGTGGGGAGCTGACGATTTGGTCCGCAACGCAGGGCCAGTTCTTCGTTCGCGACCAGATTTCGAACATGCTGCGTATTCCGGAGACGAAGATCCGCGTCATCGGCATGGAACTGGGAGGCGGCTTCGGCGGGAAGATCTTCCTCACCCAGACACTGACGGCCGTGCTCGCGAAGATCGCCGGGAGGCCGGTTAAGCTGATCTTCACGCGCAAGGACGACCTGCAGGGCGCGACGCCGTCGGCCGGCTGCGTGGTGGAACTGAAGACCGGCATGAAGAAAGACGGTTCGATCACGGTGATCAAAGCGAAGATCGTTTACGATAGCGGCGCCTTCCCCGGCGCATCGGCGGTGGTCGGCGCGATCCTGCTCGGGGGGTACTATCGATTCCCCAATCTGGAGATAGAGACCTACGAGGTGCTGACCAACAAGGTGAGCGTGGGCGCAATCCGCGCGCCCGGCGCGCACAACGTTACCTTCGCGATCGAGAGCCAGATGGACATGATGGCGCGCGAACTGCAGCTCGACCCGCTCGAAGTACGCATGCAGAACGCGGTCTCCGAGGGAGACGCGATGCCCACCGAGGTGAAGTATCCACGCATCGGCATGAAGGAGTGTCTGGAGGCCGTACGGGATAGCGACCTCTGGAAGTCGCGAGGAACGAAGCAGAACGGCAACGGGAAGGCGCGTGGCGTTGGGCTGGCGATCGGCGGTTGGCTCGGCGGCCTGCAACCCGCCAGCGCGCATGTCGAGCTGAACGGCGACGGCACCGTTAAGGTCCTGGTCGGCGCGAACGACATCTCGGGCACGAATACATCGTTCGCGCAGATCGCCGCGGAGGAGCTTGGACTGCCTTTGGAGATGGTCAGCGTTGCGACGGGCGATACCAAGACGTCGCCGTTCGCGGGCATGAGCGCCGGCAGTAAGACGCTGTTTACCGTCGGTCGTGCGGTCAAGGCTGCCGCGGAGGACGCGCGCCAACAGCTCTTCGATATCGCAGCGGAACGTCTTGAAGCCAATCCGGACGACATGGAGTCATTCGAAGGCGAGATCCGCGTGAAGGGCTCACCGGACAAGTCGATACCGTTCCGTCGCCTCGCAGGCATTACGACGGGCTTTGGGGCACTCTACCCGCCAGTGGTCGGCAAAGGTTCGATCACGGCCCGCAAGCAGGCGCCCGGGTTCACGGCGCAGGTCGCCGAGGTCGAGGTCGACGAAGAGACGGGCCAAGTAACACTGCTCAACTGGGGCATCGTGCAGGACGCCGGTTTCGCCATCAACCCGCTCTCCGTGGCCGGCCAGATGCAGGGCGGCGCGACGCAGGGCATCGGCATCGGCCTCTGGGAGGAGATGGTCTACGACGACGAGGGCAAGCTGATCAACGACGGCCTGCTCGACTACCGCATGCCGACGGCGCTGGACGTGCCGAACATCGCGACGCACATCGTAGAGGTGCCGTCGGAAGAAGGACCCTACGGCGCGCGAGGAGTAGGGGAGCCCTCGATCATTCCTGGTGCGGCGGCGATCTCCAACGCCGTGGAGGACGCCATCGGCGTGCGCGTCACGGAAGCGCCGATAACGCCCGAGCGCATCCTGCGTGCGATGGGCAAGATTTAATGCGGAAGAGCTAATTGGCCAAAATCAACGCCCTCCAGTTCATCCTCCCTGTGAAGAATCTCGATAGCGCTGCAAAGTTCTACTGTGATGTTTTCGATTTGGAAGAGATGTTCCGGAATGAGAGCATCGTCTTTGTCGGGATCCCTGGTACCGAGAGCGCCGTCGGCTTGCTGCTGGAGCCCAAAGAGGCCGGCAGCGGCCTACGCCACGTTGGTTTGCACGTCGACCATGACCTAGACCGCGCCGACGTATTGGCGGCGATCAAGCAGGCCGGTGGTTCGGTCGTCGAAGAAGGTGAACACGGGCCGGGACTTCCCTGGGCCCGCATCGCCGATCCCGACGGGAACGTCCTGGAGATTTAGTCACGGCCAGCGCGGCAATCCTCCTCGCGGCCGGCGAATCAACCCGCATGGGCCAGCCCAAGGCGCTCTTGCCCTGGGGCAAAGTCACGCTTATCGAGTACCAGTTCCGGCAGCTCAGCGAGGCTGGCGTCGACGAAATCGTCGTCGTGTTGGGCCATGCGACCGACGAGATACGAGAGCGGGTGCCCGATACAGCCCGAGTCGTGGTGAACTTGCACTTCCAGGAGGGGCGCGCTACATCGCTCCGGGCAGGTGCCCTTGCGCTATCGGACGATGCAGACCCGATCGTAGTGCTGAACGTAGACCAGCCCCGGCCGGGCGACCTGATAAGCAGGCTCATCAAGGCGGCCGTCACGAATGGCGCGCTGATCAACCGACCCGTGTTCGGAAAGGAGCACGGGCATCCGATAGTACTGGCAGGTTCGCTCCTAGATGAGCTGCGCAGGGTCGAAGAGGAATCCCAGGGGCTGCTCGGCGTGGTGAACGCGCACCGCGACGAGATGCAGGACATCGATCTCGGGGATGAGCGCGTGCTGGTCGACTTCAACACGCGTGAGGAGTACGAGAAGGCGCTGGCTAGGTTCGGACAATCGTAACGCCCATCGCTTGACTAACGTGGGCGGTGGTCTATAATACGCATGCCTCTTGAGAGGGGAAACTCGCCAGAACTGTCCTCGCGTACCGCCCGTCCAGGCGTTGCCCGGATCGGCAACCAGTGAAGGAGCAGGCCGCATATGGCTGAAGCTGAAACCCAAGGAAAACAGGTCAAGCCGATTCTTCCCTTCCTCCACATCTCCGATAACCCAGACGAGAAGCCCTACCTAGCGGGTAGTAAGTGCAAGTCCTGCGGCGCGACGTATCTCGGCGCGCGCATGGCGTGCAGCAAGTGCTTCTCCACGGAGCCGATGGAGGACGTCAAGCTCAGCGACAAGGGCGAACTGCACGTCTTCTCGATCGTGCACCAGTCGGCGCCGGGCATCCCGACGCCGTACGTCGCAGCGATCGTCGACCTGCCGGAAGGCGTGAGCGTGCGCTGCAACATCGAGGGCGTTGAGCCCGACCCTAAGAATCTAAAGTTCGGCATGCCGGTTGAAATGTACACCGAAATAGTACACACCGACCGCGACGGAAACGACATTATGGCGTTTAAGTTCCGGCCGGCCAAGTAGCCCGCCTGAAGAATAGGGGAGGAACACAATGCGAGAAGTAGCGATGGTCGGCGCCGGCATGATCAAGTTCGGCCGGTATCCGGAAAAAGGTGTGCACGAGCTGGCCGCACAGGCCGCCCTGCTGGCACTACAAGACGCCGACATGACGATGAAGGACGTCGAGCTGCTGGCCAGTGGCAACCTCTACCAGTCCAGCGCGATGATCGGACAGCGGATCATGAAAGAGATCGGCCAGACCGGCATCCCCGTGATCAACGTCGCAAACGCGTGTGCGACCGGTTCGACCGCCTACCGCGAGGCCTACATGGCCGTCGCGTCCGGCGCCTACGACACCGCGCTCGCCGTCGGCTCTGAGCAGATGGGCAAGATGGGCCTGCTTGGTGGCGGCGGAGGCGGCGGTGGTGGTGGGATTTCGCCTGAGGGCATCGTCGGTTCCGGGCTGATGCCAGCGGTGTTCGGGCAAGCAGGCGTGGAGCACATGCGGAACTACGGGACGACGGAAGAGCAGTTCGCGAAGATCGCCGTCAAGAACCACAAGCATTCCATGCACAACCCGTACTCGCAGTACCAGGTTGAGATGAGCCTGGAAGACGTGATGAACGCGCGCACCATCGCATGGCCCAACACGCTCTACATGTGCTGCCCCACGGGTGACGGCGCTGCCGCCGCGGTTCTCACAACGATGGAGAAGGCGAAGCAGCTGACGACGGAGCCAATCAAAGTCGCGACCTCGACCCTGACGTCCGATCCGTACACGGAGCGCGATTTGACGATGCCGGACGTCAACACGCTCACCAAGAACGCCTCCAAGCTGGCCTACGAGGACGCGGGCGTCGGCGCGGAGGACCTGGACCTGGTTGAGCTGCACGACTGCTTCGCGACGGCAGAAATGTTGCACTACGAAAACCTGGGCCTCTGCGGCGAAGGCGAAGCGGGCAAGCTGATCGACGACAAGGAAACGTACGTCGGCGGCCGCATTCCCGTGAACGCGAGCGGCGGGCTGCTGTCCAAGGGCCACCCGCTCGGCGCGACAGGCGTCGCCAACATCTGTGAGGTCTACTGGCACCTGAAGGGCCAGGCAGGCGGCCGGCAGGTGGAGGGCGCGAAGGTTGGGCTGGCCCACGTCATTGGGTTGGGCTCCGCCTGCACGATCCACATCCTGCAGAAGTAGCTGCCTTCACCCCTAGCCCCTCTCCCAAAAAGAGAGGGGAACTCGCTGAAAAAGAACGAACAGAGCCGGTCTAGATAGACCGGCTCTGTCATGTAGGAACCAAACAAGGAGGGAACTATGGCACACGTAACGTTCTTTCGCATGAAGGCGAAGCCAGGCGAGCGCGAGTCGATCGTAAACTCATTCGACAATTGGGGACGCGAGCACATGCCGAAGGTCAAAGGCTTCGTCAGCTCAATACTGATCTGCAACCTGGACGACAACGACGAGTTCATGGCTGAGGTGAAATTCGAAACTCGCGAGGACTACGATACGAACTCCAACGATAAGGAGCAGGGCGAGTGGTTCCAGGACCTACGGTCGCACCTAATCGGGGACCCGGACTGGTTCAACGGCAAGCTGGAAACTGAATCCAGCGCTAGCGCGTCGTAGACTCGCAGAAATTACTGATGAGGCCCGGCTCGAAGGAGCCGACCCTTTCTCGTTGACCGCGCCCGTGCGACTACCGGCCACAGGTTCAGCAGGAGCATGTTACGCTGACAACCGCGATGATGATCGTCTCACGCCCTAGCTT
Source organism: Chloroflexota bacterium (assembly GCA_022562155.1). Taxonomy (GTDB): domain Bacteria; phylum Chloroflexota; class Dehalococcoidia; order DSTF01; family RBG-16-68-14; genus SZUA-185. Next base: position 12,697 of record JADFPV010000034.1, on the reverse strand, counting down.
ACTCGCCCTTCCGCTGGCTTGCGCGCTGATCTTTATGGCCTGTGGCGGCGATGACGACTCTGTACGGGAGGCCTCACCCACCGCCGCTGCGGACATGCCAACGGTCGCGGAGCCCACCTCCACCACGTCAGATGCCCTCGATTCGCTGGGCGAGTTTTCGATGGAAGCGTTCGCGTTGCCAGCGGGGTCGCGCCCACACGACGTAGCTCCCGCCGCCGACGGCGGCGTGTGGTATACGGCGCAACGTCGCGAGGCGCTCGGCTACTTAGACCCGGAGACCGGCGCAACGCGCGAGATCCCGCTCGGCGAAGGCTCCGCGCCACATGGGGTAGTCGTTGGGCCCGAGGGGGACGCGTGGGTAACAGACGGCGGCCTGAACGCGATCGTGCGCGTCGATGCGGAGACGGACGCGCTGACGGTTTACAGCCTGCCTTCGGACCGGCCCAACGCGAACCTGAACACAGCGGCCTTCGATGGCCGCGGGCGCATCTGGTTCACGGGCCAGAACGGCATCTATGGCGTGCTGGACCCATCGACCGAGGAGATAGAGGTCTTCGACGCGCCACGCGGGCCGGGGCCGTATGGTATCACGTCGACGCCGGACGGCGAGATCTACTTCGCGTCGCTGGCTGGGAGCTACGTGGGCCACGTCGATCTGAATACGGGCGTGGCCACGGTGCTCGAGCTTCCGACGTCCGGACAGGGAGCGCGTCGCGTGTGGTCGGACTCGTCAGGACGCATCTGGGCGAGCGAGTGGAACGCCGGCCAGCTGGCTCGCTACGACCCAACGACGGAGTTGTGGCAGGAGTGGCCGCTGCCCGGCCCCGGGGCACAGGCCTACGCCGTGTACGTGGACGATCGCGACCTGGTCTGGCTGAGCGACTTCGGAACGAACACGCTGGTGCTCTTCGATCCGATCAGCGAGACGTTCACGTCGATCGACCTGCCAGGCTCACCAAGCAACGTGCGACAGCTCCTCGGCCGTCCCGGCGAACTCTGGGCGCCGGAATCGGCCGCCGATCAGTTAGTGGTCGTTCGCTACTAGGCCTTTCGAAGCTAACTCCATCAACACTTCGCTGTTGGTCTAGGTGAGAGTGTAGGTGTAGCCTGCGCCGGGCAGCCGGACAAACGAAAGACAATCGTGCTATAGTAGGCACGACTTCCCCCGCCTTTCCCAAGGATTCGCAGATGCGACTCTGGATATCGGCCTTTGGTCGTCGGAGTTTGTTGCTGGCACTGGCCACGGCGTTGCCGTGGGTCGCTTCCGTGAGCTACCAGAATAGTCACGACGCGGAAGCGCACACTCCTGATGGATACATCAGTGAGATCGTCGTCGACTCGATCCCGCGCCCCATGGATCTGGCGTTTGCCCCTGATGGCCGAGTCTTCATCGCGACGCTCCATGGCGATGTGCGAATCGTGAAGGAGGGGGTGCTGCTACCACAGCCCTTTACCACCGTGCCGGTCAACTCAAGAGGCGAGCGCGGCCTCTTAAGTCTGGTGCTGGACCCAGACTTCGCGGCCAATGGCTATGTCTATCTCTTCTATACGTTCGAGAACAGTCCCTTAGATCTTCACGGCCCGAAGACCGGACGGCTGCTTCGAGTTACGGCCGTCGGAGATGTCGCTCTAGCGGGAAGCGAACTGATCTTGATGGGGAGCGAAGGCGGCAGTCCCTCACAGCCCTCGTGCGAGGACTTTCCAGCCGGCACCGACTGCATACCAGCAGACAGCCTGAGTCATACCGGCGGCGCTCTGAGATTCGCGCCAGATGGCAAGCTGCTCCTGGCAACTGGTGATGCGGCTTGGAATCTTCCCAATCAGGACGAACTCATGCTGCGCTCCCAGAACCTGGACAGCCTTGCAGGAAAACTGCTGAGGATCAACCCTGATGGGAGCGCGCCTCCCGACAACCCGTTCTACACCGGGGACCCATCGGCAAACCGTTCCAAAGTCTGGGCTTACGGACTAAGACAGCCGTTTCGGATGGGCACAAGGCCCACAACGGGGCTGCCCTTTATAGGCGATGTCGGGTCGCGCTATTGGGAGGAGATCAATGTGGGTGAGGCTGGGCTCAATTTCGGTTGGCCATGCTACGAAGGCTTCACGCAGCACCCCACCAATTCTGCACTGCTGTTCTGCCAAACCTTCTATGCCAGCCAGGAAATCCCAGCCGAGCCTCTCTACAGCTACAACCGCTCTCCTGGAGCCGCAGTGATAGGCGGTGCATTTGCTCAGAACACCACCTACTCTGCGGAGTTTCAGAACGCCTATTTTTTCGGCGACTGGGTTCGAAACGCAATCTACACGCTGAACGTAGATGGGAATGGAGAGCTGCTTCCTGAAAGCGGAGAGCTATTCATGAGTGACACTAGCGCCCCAACAGCCTTCGCCAGGGCACCTGACGGAGAAATCTACTATCTTGCTTGGCCCCGCGTAACGAGCCTTGGCGAGCTTCGCCACATCGCGTTCACTGACGCCGATCAGTCGCCCGTAGCGCAGGCATCAGCTATGCCCATGGGTGGCTTGGCGCCACTAACCGTTCAGTTCAGCAGCGAGGGCTCCTACGATCCAGAGGGAGGCACCCTAGGGTTCTTCTGGGACTTCGACGATGGTACGAATTCAGATGCCGAACACCCTATACACACGTTCGATCAGAACGGGGGGTACGATGTCGGTCTCGCGGTTACCGACGAAGCCGGCAATAGCGACATCGTCACCTTGACCGTCGTTGTCGGCAGCGAACCGCCACAGGCAACGATTTCCACTCCGGCCCCGCGAACCGTGTATCAGGCATGGGATGTCATCGCCTTCTCGGGATTCGGCGTTGACCCAGAAGACGGCGACCTGGCCGCAGGAGCTTCGCAGTGGACAGTAGGCCTTCACCACTGCGAGCCTGCATCTGGCAGCTGTCACACACATCCATTCATCGAGATGGCTGGCCTGGGAGGAACCCTGGTAGCCCCTGATCAGGGAGATGAAATCTACTACCTGGAACTGCGCTTCACCGTAGTTGACAGTTCTGGACTCTCCGACACGGCCGTGATCTTCATTGGCCCCGACAGCGATGGCGATGGGTTGCTGGACTTCGAAGAGGTCCTCACGATCGGTACAGACCCGAACGAGACGGATACCGATGGGGATGGGATTGATGACGAAGTTGAGCTTGTCCTCGGTACCGATCCCACGCTGGCGGACTCTGACGGAGATGGCCTCGATGACGGTGTCGACAACTGTAGGACAGACTCCAACCCGGCTCAGAAGGACAACGATTCGGATGGGCTCGGGGCTGCCTGTGATCCTGATGACTCGGTGCCAGACTTTGATGGCGATGGATGCCTAGACGGCGCGGAGTTAGGCGTGGACGAGACTGCCGGCGGCCGACGCGACCCGACGAATCCCTGGGACTTCTACGACGTGCTGGGCGGAGGCGGCGAGCCGCCGGACGGCATCATCGACTTGTCGAACGACATCTTCTGGGTGATCCAACATTACGCGCCGACTGGGCTGGAGGCGGAATACGATGTCAACTTCGACCGCGGGCCTTCGGCAGGGCCAAACGCCTGGAATATGACCGCGCCCGACGGCGTGATCGATTTGACCAACGACATCCTGGGCGTGATCCAGCAATACTTTCACGACTGTCGCTGACTGCGCCTTCGCGTGACCCCAACTTGACAACACCCCTCTTTATTCGCCAAAGTGGGCGCACATAAAGCGCGCGGCAGCTGGTTTATGTGTGCGCGCAAGAACGAGACTCGGCGGGGCCGAAGTGGCGGGAGTATTGCGAGCGGTGTCAGACCGCGCTAATCAGATCATCATTGTTGCGCTCGCAGGCGTTGTCGCCGCGGGCATCGTCTGGTTCGCCTTCGATCGGCAGAGCGGGCCGCGGGCGCTCGAGATCGACTTGCCTAACACGACCGAATCGGGCCCAATCGAGGTGTACATCACGGGCGCTATCGCCGAGCCAGGCGTCTATGAGATGGAGGACGGCGATCGTGTCATCGATGTGCTGTTCGAGGCGGGCGGCCACACGGACGATGCGGACCTTGAGGCGATCAACCTCGCGGTGCGCCTACATGATGAGGACCAGATCGTCGTGCCGCGATTCGGCCAGGACGTTTCGAGCGTGGCCGGCAGCACCTCAGCCAAGATCAACATCAACACTGCGAGCGCAGGGGAACTGGACGCCCTGCCCGGCATCGGCGAGGTCTACAGTCAACGGATCGTCGTCAGCCGGGAGGCCGACGGCCCGTATGTAAGCAGCGAGGAGCTGGTCGAGCGCCAAGTGATCCCGCGCTCGACGTACGAACGCATCCGCGACCTGATCACGACGGGCCCGTGACGCTCATCTACCTGGCCGTCGCCTGGCTGCTGGGCGTGGCCGCCGGCGCGATCACCGGAGAGTTCTGGTGGTCCGGACTCGCGGGCATCGCAACGGCGGGCGTTGTCGCCGCGGCCGTGATGCGCCGGCCCCAACTAGCTATTGTCGGCCTCCTAGCCGCGGGGCTGTTCGTCGCCGGGGGCTATCGATACGTCGATCAGCGGCCGCCCGACGAGCCCACGGGCATCGCCTTGCACAATGAATCGGATGCGGTGCGGTTCCGGGCGCTCGTCACGGACGAGCCGGATGTGCGCGGACGATCGCAGCGCGTCCAGCTCTCCGTGCGAGAGATGTTCTCAAGCGGCGCCTGGCAGCCGGCCTCGGGCGGGGTTCTGCTGCGAACGGGGCTTTTTCCGCGCTACGAATACGGCGACGTGCTGGAGCTGGAAGCCAAGCTGGAGACGCCGCCCTCGTTTCCCGATTTCGACTACCGTGACTATCTGGCGCGGCAAGGCATCGTTTCGCTGACCGCGTTTCCGGACGAAGTGCGGAGGATCGGAACAGGGGAGGGGAACCCCGCCCTCGACGTGGTTCACGACCTGCGCCGCAAGCTCGGTGAGGCGCTGGCACGAGCGCTACCGGAGCCGCAGGCTGCGCTGGCGCAGGGTATCTTCCTGGGTCAGCGTTCGGCGATCCCGGAGGACCTGAACGAGGACATGAACCTGACGGGCACGTCACACCTGGTCGCGATCTCCGGCTATAACGTAAGCCTTGTCGCCGCACTGATCATCGCGAGCCTGGCGTGGCTCGTCGGGCGCAGACAGGCCTCTGTGGTCGCGCTCATCGCGATCGCGGGCTACACGGTGCTCACCGGCGCCTCGCCGACCGTCGTGCGGGCCGCCATCATGGGGAGTCTGTTCGTGGCCGCAACGCTCGCCGGGCGGCCCGGGAGCGCGGGCACAGCCATCGCGTTGGCAGGCGCCGCGATGACGGGATGGCAGCCGCTCGTGATCGAGGATGTCTCGTTCCAGCTGAGCTTCGCCGCGATCCTCGGCATCGTGTACTTGGCGCCAGCGTTCCAAGATCGCGCGGTCTCACTTTTGCGGGAGCGCGGCATAGAAGCCGGCGAGGGCGGTCCAGCGGCGTTCGTCGTCGAGAGTTCCGGGCTCACCGCGGCGGCCGTCTTCGCCACGATGCCGCTGTTCGCGCTGTACTTCGATCGCGTGTCGATCGTGACGTTCGCGGCGAACCTGGTGCTCGTGCCGGCGTTCCCGCTGATCTTGGGCAGTTCCGCGCTGACGGCGGTCGCCGGTGCGGTCTGGACGCCACTCGGACAGGCGTCAAGCTGGCTGTCATGGGCGGCGCTCACCTACATGATCGAGGTAGCACGCTTCTTCGCCGACGCGCCGCTGGCAGCGATCGATATCGATGGGTTTGGCCGCTGGCATGCCGCCGCCAGCTACGCTGGGTTGCTGGCGTTCGCGTGGTGGCTGCGGCGCACGCCGGCCGACCCGGAGACGCGCTATACGCCGATGGAACGGCCGGCCACGACGCTCACCATGCGTCCGGCCTTCGTTGCGATGGCAGGGCTGGCAATCGCCGCGGGAATCGTCTGGTGGGCGGCGCTGGATGGCACAGGCGGGCGACTCTCCGTCACGGTGCTCGACGTCGGCCAGGGTGACGCGATCTTGATCGAGTCGCCGGACGGGCACCACCTGCTGATCGACGGGGGAGCTGACGGACGGCTGCTGGCCGAGGCGCTCGGAAAGGAGCTGCCGTTCTGGGAGCGTTCGCTCGACCTGATCGTGCTGACGCACCCGCAGGAGGACCACATCGCCGGGCTGGTGGCGGCGCTGGAGCGCTACGACGTCGGCCAGGTGCTGGTGACTGCCCGCCGGAGCGACAGCGCGACGTATGAAGCCTGGCGAGCGCAGATCAGCCGGCAAGGCATCGATCTGATCGAAGCACGGCCAGGCCAGAGCATCGATCTGGGCAGTGGGGCCGTTCTGCGGGTCCTGGCACCCGGCGACGATGCGCTCGCGGCGTCCAACATGAACGACAGCTCGCTCGTGCTGCGGCTCGACTATGGAAACGCAAGCTTCCTCCTTACAGGTGACATCGAAGCTACTGGCGAAGAGGCGCTACTCCGTTCGGACGTCGACCTCGCTGCGACGGTGCTCAAGGTGCCTCACCACGGCTCGCGGACGTCGAGCACGCCGGCCTCCCTGCGCGCGGTCCAGCCTGCGGTGGCCGTGATCTCGGCAGGCGAATCGAACCCGTACGGCCACCCGTCCGCAACGGTTCTCGAACGCCTCGACGAGACGTTGCTGTTGCGCACGGACGAGCACGGCACGGTGCGGCTGTCGACGGATGGCGACAAGCTGTGGGTGGAGACGGGGCGATAGCCGGTCTTGTAGTTGGCAAGCCATGGTTGTCACTTCGTTTTGCAAAATCGGCTATTTTTCGCGTCGTTATGTTTTGTATCGAGTCTGGCGGCGCCGATCTTATCTCGCATAATCCGACGTTATGTCGCGTTTCGACTTGCGAGCCGGCCCCGCAGGGAGAGCTTCTGCGTACGAGCTTAGCGGGTTCCGCGAAGAGCGCGGAGAGGGAGGTGGCACGGACCAGCACGGCACCGTGCGGCTGTCGACGGACGGCGACAAGCTGTGGGTGGAGACGGGACGGTAGGGGATATCCCGCTGGCACCGGTCGATGCTGTCTAAGGACTCTGTGTTGGTTCGGGGTTGGCAGGTAGTTCTTGAACAGTCTTAGGGGCTGGCGCTTCCCTAGCGTGGTCTTCCAGCGACGGAGCTAAGTGTGGCGCCGGGGGCGTCCATTCAGTCAGGTGATGTACTACCTCTCGATAGAACTTGTCTAACAACGCCGAGACGTCCGTAATGAAACCGCCGTGTCCGGCACTTCGCTTGCCACCAACATCGCCCGCTAGTGTCAGGATGAACGAGCGAGGAGCATGGTCGGCCTCAGCCAGAATGCCCTTAGGATTCTCTGTGACCTTGCCGAGCAATTCGGACGCTGTCGCGCGAGTGTGATGGAAAGTCACGTCAATACGCAAATCTTCCGGCGCATTCTTTAGCTGTCGCAGGAGCCAGTTTAGCCTTGCGGTAGAACGGCCTAGCTCAGGTGCGTCTAGCTCGACAGAAGCTTGTGCAATCATCCTTCGGAGATTGGCTTTGATGGAGATGGGGCCGACCGCATTGGGAATGCGGATTGAGGATGAAAACGTACCCGCCCTGACAAGTTCCCAGGACAGCGCATCCACCCTTACGGCCGGGTCGGAGCGCTCCTTTCTTGAGAGCACAGGGCTCACAACCTCGCCAAGGCGTGCGCTAAGCCCCAAGCACAGAAACTGAACTAGCTGGTCCCATCGGGCAACTGTTTCACCTACACCGGCATCAGACCGCCGCAGTGTATCCTCTCTCACGGCATTCCTCACAGCAGTCCAGTCACGGCCCATGTCATCGAAGGAAAGAGCCCCCGACCCTTCGTATTGCAGGTAACGAATCAACTCACCTAAAATCCATGCCTGATCTGGATCGCTCACGCCTTGATGTTCTCTGACCATAAGCGCCTGTGACAATATCTTCGTCCACGAAAGATGGAACAAGGGGACTCGAGCCAAGCGACGCGGTGATGGCTTGACCGGATGGTGACCGGCTACTCCGACGATTTCGTTGCTTATCGTAAGGAGGCCATCGAACCCCTGGTCACGGACAACATCCAGGTACGCTACCACCTGCTCCTGCCCGAGTTCAGCCGAACCAGTCTTAACCTCAACCAACAGCGTCCAGACTCGCTTGCCTCGCGTGACGCGGAGCACGCCATCAACGCGAACGCGGCGGCCGTCGTCTAATTCGAAGGGGACTTCGCAAAATGCGGAAACGTTCCCTGCCGGGGCACCCAGCGCACGCACTATCGCCTGGCCGAATTCCTTCACCGAACCGATTACGGCGAGGAGAGCCGAGGCCGCCCTCCGCTCCTTTTCTTGCTGGCCTCCGAGGCCGGACACAGGAATGAGACGGGCCGCTTCCCAAGACTCTTCGTTCACGCCATGATCCTTTCTCTTCACGCCGGTGTAGTGGAGGAGTGTATAGCAGCCCATGACGCCCCGCAAGCAACCTTCCTCTTGCCCGCCCTCACGCCACCACGTAATCTGCATCTGCGATGCGGTACATCATCTACGGGGCGGGCGCTGTCGGTGGCGTCATTGGCGGGAGGCTGTTCCAACACGGTCGTGATGTCGTTCTGATCGCACGCGGCCCGCATCTGGAAGCTCTCAGGCGCGATGGCCTGACGCTGCAGTCGGCAGAGAAGAGCGAGCAGCTCGCGATCCCGGCCGTGGGCAGCCCGGCGGAGATCGACTTCCAGGATGACGACGCCGTGATCCTGACGATGAAGACACAGGACACGGAGGCCGCGCTCGAAGAGCTGCGGGCCGCCGCCGGGACGTCGATTCCCGTGTTCTGCGCGCAGAACGGCGTTGAGAACGAGCGGCTGGCGCTGCGACGGTTCCAGAAGGTCTACGGCGTGACGGTGATGCTCCCGGCCGTGCATCTGGAGCCGGGTGTCGTGATCGCGAACGCCTCGAACAAGAGCGGCATGCTGGACCTGGGCCGATACCCGAGCGGTACGGACAGCGTGGCGCAGGCGGTCGCGGACGACCTGAATGGTTCCGATTTCAGCGTGATCGTCCGCGAGAGCATCATGCGCTGGAAGTACGCTAAGCTGCTCGGCAACGTTGGGAACGCGCTGCAGGCCGCCTGCGGGCTGGGCGCCGACTACGGTGACATCTACGGTCAGATCCGGGACGAAACGCTCGCATGCTATCGGGCGGCGGGCATCGATTGCGCGGACGCCGACGAGGTGCGTGAACGTCGCGACGGGGTGCTCGGCATCGACCGCAGCGGCCCGCGACGCCGGGGTGGTTCGTCTTGGCAGAGCCTGGCCCGCGGGACAGGCTCGATCGAGACCGACTTCCTGAACGGCGCGATCACGCTGCTGGGACGCCTGCACGAAATACCGACTCCGGCCAACGCCACGATGCAGGACATAACGTCGCGGCTCGTGCGCGAGGGCGCCGAGCCTGGTTCGGTGACGCCCGATGAGGTCCGTCAGGAGATCGCGGAGCGGGCCGGCGCGGCCTGATGATGCGCGTAGGCTCCGCGCGTGGTACTCTCGGTTTCAACATGAGAATTCGTATCCTCCTTGCGTTCGTCGCGCTCGCCGGCCTCACGCTTGCCCTCGCCTGCGGCGACGGCGGCGATGATGGCGCGAATGACGAGGCAGGCGGTGGACTGGCGGGAGTACTTGGGCCTGATTCACCTATCGTCCATATTAGCTCGCCGAGTATCGATGTCGGCTCGGAGGGCGACGCAGTAATCGAGGTCATCTATAACCTCACGCCGGGCATCGCGGCGTGGACGTTCGACATCAAGTTCGACAAAGACATCGTGTCGGTAGCAGAATGCGATCCGTTGCTTGAGACGGCGGTCTGCAACGCGGCCTACGAAGACGACACTGTGCGGTTCGTCGGCGCCTCGCTAGGCACAGAGGACGAGACGCTCTTCGGGAGCATCACGTTCCGATGCGACGAGGCCGGTGAGAGCACGCTAGGGGTTTCCGTCGAGACGCTGGCCGATGGGACGATCGGCGGACCAGTACTCCTCACCCCGTACACAGAAGACGGCACGATCACGTGCGGCTAGAGTCCACACTCTAACCCCTGTGGGCAGGCTCTCTCCAAGGGCGAGAGAGGACCAATCAACTCCCGTGCTATACTCGGCCTCGCTATGACTCGAACCGACGGGCGCAAGCCCGATGAGAAGCGCCCGGTGACCATCACAACGGGCTATCTGCCGTGGGCAGAAGGCTCGGCGATGATCGATATGGGTGGGACGCAGGTGCTCTGCGCCGTCACGATCGAGAACCGGCTGCCGGCGTTCCTGCGAGGCACCGGCTCCGGCTGGGTGACCGCCGAGTACGGCATGCTCCCACGTTCCACCATGGAGCGCACGGACCGCGAGGCGGCGCGCGGCAGGCAGAGCGGGCGCACACAGGAGATCCAGCGCCTCGTCGGCAGATCGCTGCGCGCCGTCACCAACCTCGACATCCTTGGCGACCGGACGTTCACGATCGACTGCGACGTCCTTAAGGCCGATGGAGGCACGCGCACCGCATCGATCACGGGCGCCTACGTTGCGCTGCATCAAGCGATGCAGACGCTCGTAGACGCCGGCACATATGCCGCGATCCCGATGTCGACTGCGGTCGCGGCGACGAGCGCGGGCATCGTTGAAGGCGTGGCGCTACTCGACCTTTGCTACGAGGAGGATGCGGCGGCAGGCGTCGACTTCAATTTCGTAATGACGGGCGACGGCCGCTTCGTCGAGGTACAGGGAACGGCTGAGGACCAGCCGTTTTCGCGAGAGGAAATGGAAGAGCTGTTCGGCCTCGCCGACAAAGGCATCAAGGAGCTGCTCGAAGCACAGCAACAAGCTCTGGGCGGCCCTCAGCCCTAGGCCCTCACCCCGGACCCCTCTCCCAGACGGAGACGGGAATAGTGAAAGAGCGAAGGCTCTCCCTTGTCAAGGGCCTAGTAAGTTTCGCCAGATTTGCTCTGCTCAGAATGACCTGGAGGTCACCCCGACATCCGTCTGGCGGGCGGCCATCCTTCGACAGGCTCAGGATGGAGACGAACGCGTCAGGATGGAGATTAGGCGTACTCGCCCAAAAACGTCCCGCCGATCACGTGGATGTGGCCGTGGGGCTGGCTCTGCATCGCGTCGAATCCGACATTGGAGAGCAGGCGAAAGCCGTTTGGGCAGTGCTGCTCCCCCATCTCAACCGCCACCTTTGCGGCAGGCCCAAGGTTCCGCCACAGCTCCTCCTGGGAACGGTGCACCCTGGGGACCACGACAAGCATGACGGGCACCCAGCGCAGCTGGTTGCGGAAGACCACCACGTCGTCATCCTCATAGAGGATCTCGGCGGGCTCCTGCTTCGCGACGATGCGGCAGAAGGTGCACCAGTGAGCGGGGTTTTCTTGCATGACTCCGCCCATTCTAGGAACGGCCCAAGACGCCGGTCAACCGGAGGCGCCAAGAGTAAGGCCGATCGAAGCCGGCCCTGAGTCCGGCCGGCTCGTTAGCATCTTCCCGCTCGCGGTAACGCACAGGGTGGAGGCTTTAAAATCAGCAGCCGGATAGTAACGTTTACCAGTTATACTAGCGTCAACGGAAAACGGGTGCACGCCGGTACCGATACGACAACTTGTGGCAGCCGCTATAGTTCCTTGACCGCAGAGCCGATCGGGCCTGACGAAGGAGTACTGCTACGTGATTAGACGAAACCTCATCCTGTTGGTTCTCGCGTTTGTTAGCCTGGCGATCTTTGCGACATCATCTGTCGGAGGAAGTGAGGAGCGAACGGTCGGCCTCTTCCTAAACGAAGCAGGCTCATTAGACGGCTATACATTGTTTGGCCCGCTTCGCAACGGAACCACGTATTTGATCGATAACGACGGGATGGTTGTGCACTCCTGGGAGAGCGAGTACGACCCCGGTGCAGTCACCTATCTACTGGAAAACGGCCATCTGCTTCGGACGGCAAAACTCGACACAGACATCTTTACGGCGGGCGGCAGCGGAGGCCGGATTGAAGAGTACGACTGGGATGGAAACCTTGTGTGGGAGTACGAATACGCTAGCGATCAGGCCTTCGCACATCACGACATCGTCCCAATGCCGAACGGCAACGTGCTGATACTCGCCTGGGACCGTAAGACCAGGGAGGACGCAATCGCTGCCGGAAGACGTCCTGGTCTACTCGAAGATGGCGAACTCTGGGCCGAGCGGATTGTTGAAGTTCGCCCAATGGGAGCATCCGGCGGAGAGATAGTCTGGGAATGGAGCGCGTGGGATCACATGGTTCAGGATGACAGCTACTTTGTAGGCAACTACGGTTCTGTCGAAAATAGTCCTCAGTTGATCGACATCAACTACTTCAACCCAAGCAGGCCGGAAGGTGGAGAGGCCGACTGGCTCCACGCCAACGCTCTCGACTACAACGCTGAGTTGGACCAGATCATGATCAGCGTCCGTCACTTCGACGAACTCTGGATCATCGACCACAGCACTACGACGGAAGAGGCGGCATCACACAGCGGAGGCACGAGCGGCATGGGCGGCGACCTGCTATATCGATGGGGGAACCCGCAGGCGTACGACGCCGGGGCCGCGGATGATCAGACACTCTTCCTTCAGCATGACACGCAGTGGATTCGGCCCGGCTTGCCCGGAGAGGGCAATATCCTCGTCTTCAACAATGGCAACGGCCGAACCCCAGAGAACTACTCCT
>JADFPV010000002.1 GCA_022562155.1 Chloroflexota bacterium | reverse complement strand
CTTGGTCCGCACGCTAGAATTCTGAAACACCAACGGGCGTGAGGAAGGGCGCAATGGACCTAGAGATCACCTACAGCCCAGGTGCCGACGGCCAGAAGACGGCTAGCATTCCAGCGCGCACGAAAGACTGGGCGCTGTCCTTCATCGCCGAGGAATCCGCCAAGGGACCGAACGAAATCGCCGCAGTTGTCCAGCAAGGCCACGATGAGGTCCTAGACGCGATTGCAAATCTGACGGACGGTCAGGCGAAGCAGAAGGATCCGGACGATGATTGGTCTGTCCTCGAGGCAATGGCTCACGTCGTCACGACGAAGCAGATCGTAACAGGCCTAACGGCAAGCCTCGCTGCCGGTTCGCGCCCGCCCGGTATCGGTCCGGAATGGGAAGAGGAATCAGCCCAGGACGGCATCACGAACGTGAGCTTCGACTCGCTCGAGGAAGCGAGGTCGGCCGCCGAGGCGGCTCATGCTGGCCTACTGTCGACGATCCAAGGCTTGGATCAGGCGGACGCAGATGTGCGCTTCAAGCACTACATCTTCGGCGCGATGAACGCGCGGGAGTGGGCCGTCTTCCAACGCATCCACGACGGCGATCACATAGCACAGCTCCGCAAGATCGTCTCGGCCTTGCTGGCTAGCTCGTGAGCTCCACGAGTTGGCCGTCCGCGAACAGCTGCGGGCTGCCGAGTCCCATGCGTTCGTAGAGGGCCGGGGGCACGCTGATATCGCCGAGGTAGAGGGCGCCAACGTACGGGCGCGCCTCCGGCCGGAACAGACCGGCCTTCGGCAGCGCAAGCGTCAGTGTCGCGGTGGCGCGCACGGCCACCTCCAGCGCAGTGTCCATATCCACGTCCATGCCGCTCGGCACGTCGAGGCTCACGACCGGAGCCGTCGACTCGTTCGCCGCCGCGATCAAGTCGCTCGCGACGCCGCGAGGTGTGCCGCGAAGACCATAGCCGATCAAGGCATCGAGGATGATGTCATGTTCGGGCATGTCACCGTTCCATTGTTCCAGCGGCAGAGCCATCTGTCGCAAGATGCCGAGCTGATGTGCGGGCACACCTTCGAACGTCTCCGGATCGTCCGCCAGCACGACTGACACTGCACTACCCCACGCAGCGAGCCGGCGTGCCGCGACGAGGCCACCTCCACCATTATTCCCCCGGCCCGCGAGCACGAGCACGCGCCCGTCCTGGACCGCACTATCGAAGAGGTGTCTCACCAATCGTGCCAGCTGGAGGCCGGCGTTCTCCATCATCTGGATGAGCTGGATGCCGTACTCCTCGATCATCAGACGGTCAACCTCGCGCATCTGCTCGCGGGTTACGGCTGGAATCGAAGACGCCTCGAGGACGGGGATGCGATCCGTCACGGGCTACTTGTGGATGTGGAGCGGTGAGTGGATGGTGCCGGCCTGAAACCGGCCATCGCTGCCTCTGTACTCGCGGATGACGTCTTCGCCAAGCTTTTCACCGTCCTCCAGAAGCCGATCAACTGCCAAGAAGTTCGTCAGCGAGACACTGGACTCCACAACCGGCTGGATGAGCGTGATGTGCGCCTTGTTCTCCAGCCTGTCCATCTCGCGGTCGACGCGGTCGCGCTGTATCACGTCGAGCGTCTGCATCCAAACGGCGACGATGCTGTCGGGACGATGTCCGTCGATGCAGCGGGAGAGATCGATCGCCAGGATCTCCTTCGCGCCCAGCTCGATCGCCGTGTCTAGGTCCAGGTTCTCTAGGACACCCCCGTCAACATACATCTGATCTCCGATCTCCACCGGACAGAAGAGACCAGGGAGGGCCGTGGAGGCGAGCACCGCAGTCGAGACAGGACCTTCGTGGAACACCTCTTTCCGGCCGGCCGTGAGGTTCGTGGTAGTGATACAGAGCGGCACCTTTGTCGCCGAAAAGTCGTCGACCGGCGTGTGGTCTCTGAGCAGTCTGCTGAGAAGGCCGCCGTTGGTGAGGCACATCTGGCGCGAGGCGAGCTGGTAAGCGATGCGCAATGGGTTAAAGAGAAACAGGCTCTCGTCCCTTAAGCTCCGCCAGATATCGACCAAATCCTCAGTGCCTTGTTCATCCGGACGGAACGCGAGGAACGCGCCGTTGAGCGCGCCTGCGCTCGTCCCGATGATGACCGACGGCTGGAAGTCAGTGCGGAAGAGCGCGCGCAAGAAGCCGGCCTGGAGCGCGCCCAACGCCCCGCCACCGCTCAGCACGAGCGCAGGACCCGTGCTCGCGGCGTCGGTCAGCCGTTTCGGCAGTCCGATGTTGTCTTCAACGTCGTGGTGGCTCACATCTCACTCTGATCCGAATATAGCGAACTCTTCGTGCCTTCGTCGTAGGGCTCATCGCAGTGAGGAGTAACGCGACCCGGTCAGCCAATACGCCTGGCGTCGGACGACAGCTCGTAGGCCGTGTATGGCCTTGGGCTAACGAAGCCGAGCTTGGTCGCGAGCGCCGCGGACATGCTGTTATGCGCGTCCCAGCATGGCTCCAGACCATGATCGAGACAGTACTCGATCAGCGCTGACGCCGTGGCCAGCGCCAGCCCGCGTCTCCGATAGTCCGGATGCGTTTGGATCTCGAACTCCAGGCTCTGGCTGCTGATCGCGAACGAGGAACAACCTGACACAAAGCGGCCTTCGTGTTCGATACCAAACCCCACGCCGCGATCCGCGAAATCATCCAGCGAATCGAAGTTGTAGACCAGCGATTCGGCAAGGCCTTCGAAGCCCCGAGCGTCTCCTGATTCGATCCTGTGAACGTTCATGCCGTCTGGCAGAGCATCGCCGAACGCGCGAAGGCGCTGGCGATCCCAGTCGGCGGGGCTGAAGGCGACTCGCCTACGGGGCCGCAGGTTTTCTCCCCAGATACGTCCGAGTAATGGGTCCCAAGCATCGCTGCTTGCGACGATGGTGGCCGGCGGGTCGAGTTGCCGAACGGCATCTTCAGCGTCCGGCGCACCCGCGTCGCCAGCAACGAGATAGAAATCGAGGTGGATCACCGCTATCGACGGCTGCTCCTCGGCGTCAGCGTAAACTTGGCCCATGCTCCCTTCCAGCGCCGCGTCGACACAGCCGTGCAAGCCTGGAACGCCCTCGAAGAGTGGCTGCATGCGTTGGAGCGCAGTCGCCGCTACCGGTTTCAGCATGGAGCAATCGTACCTACCAAGGCACTGAGGAAAAAGCTACATCGTGGAGCGTTTTGTGTGTACACTAGGGCACTCTGCCTCGAGAGTTGGGGAGCATGGCCGACCAGACAGCACAGTCACAGACAGCGGGCCGCGAGAAAGCCGCGCTGCTGCATGTCATGACGGCGCGCGGCGAGACGGTTGTACCTCTCATCGAGGACGACGTCAGGATTGGCCGGCTCGATGAAAACGAAGTCACCATCGACTCCTCAGCCGTCGACGACGTCCATGCGCGCCTTGTCCGGGAGGGGACGACGTTCCGCTTCCACCAGCTCAGCGAGAACCGGCCGACTCTCCTCAACGGCAAGGCAGTGGACGACTACCTACTCCAGCCCGAGGATCATCTTGAGATTGCTCCGGGGACAGACGATGCGGTGACGCTGGTCTACGAAGCTGGCCGCAGCATCATGATAGGCGACCTGCGGTCCGTGCCGGGAACGAGCGCCGAGGAGTCAACGATCGAGCAGAAGCTTTGGCGGCTGGACTTGCCGGCGAATGGGACGTTGATCCTGGGCCGGGCGACGGACTGCGACCTGATCCTGCCGGCGCTGATGGTCGGCCTGCATCATGCGCGCCTTGACATCGCGAACGGCAGGCCCGTCATTTCAGAGATCGGCCATACCAGCGGCATCTACGTTAACGGCAAGAGAGTGCACCACCAGTCAATCATCACCGGCGATGTGGTGCGCCTGGGGCCGTTCAAGATCGAGTTCGAGGACGACGCGATCCAGTATCAGGACGACCGCAGGTCCGTTCAGCTTGACGCGCACCGTGTCAGCCGCTACATCGGCAAGAAGCAGATCCTCGATGGCATCACGTTCAGCGCGCAGCCCGGCGAGGTGCTCGCGATCGCGGGAACCAGCGGTGCGGGCAAGTCGACGCTCCTGTACGCGTTGACGGGCATCATCCCACCAACGAGCGGCAGGATCATGGTGAACGGCGCCGACCTATACGAGCGGTTCGACGCGTTGCAGCCGCTGTTAGGCTACGTACCGCAGAAGGACATCCTGCCGCTAACGCTCCCCGTCGAGCGAGCGTTGCATTACGTAGCCCGCTTGCGACTGACGTCTGACATCACGCCCGAGGAGATAGACGAGCGCGTTGAAGACGTGATGCGTGGTCTGGACCTCTACAATCAGCGCGACGTGCCGCTGGGCAGCCTCAGCGGGGGCCAGCAGAAACGCGCCAGCATCGCGGCGGAGCTGATCAGCAAGCCTGGCCTGTTCTTCCTGGATGAGCCGACGTCAGGGCTCGATCCAGGTCTGGCGCGGCGCGTGACCGAGATCATCCGTGGCATGGCGGATGAGCACAGCACGGTCGTGGTCGTTTCACATGACGTCGAGGGGCTGCAGGCTGCGGACAAGATGGTGCTGCTAGCGTCTGGCGGCAAGGTGGCCTACATCGGCCCGCCGCAGCAAGCCCTGGAGTACTTCGAGGTCGACGACTTGGCGGAAGTCTATCCGAAGGTGGAGAGCGAAGACTCTGAGGTCTGGCGGGAGCGATACGAGGAGTCGGACCAGTACAAGGAGGAAGTGGTGCCGCTCCTCACTCACAGAAAGGAAGAAGAGGCCGCTACAGGACAGGTCGAAGAGGAAGAAGCCCCGGTCGTCATAGGCCGCAGGCAGTCGACCGTCTCGATCTGGCGTCAGTTCACCGTGTCCGTGCAACGCTACGCGGAAACGATGTGGCGTGACAGGACTACGTTGGTGGTGCTGCTCGCGCAGGCGCCGATCATCGCATTACTCCTGGCGCTCGTCGCGAAATCGACGGACTTCGCGCCTCCACCGCAGGCGGCGATCGACCAGGCCGCCGCATTTGGAATCCCGGCAGCCAAGCTCGCCGCGCCGCTGATCATCATGGCCGTAGTGGCAGCCACATGGTTCGGAGCGTTCAACGCGGCACGAGAGATTGTCAAGGAGCTGCCGATCTTCCTACGCGACCGGCTGTCCGGCCTCCGTGTGTTTCCCTACCTGCTGTCGAAAGTGATTGTGCTGGCGGCCCTCTGTGTTGCGCAGACGACTGTCCTAATCGCCATTCTCGCTCTAAGGGTGGACGTTCCGTCGTCCGGCGTCCTCATGTGGGGTCCCCTAGAGATCTGGATTAGCCTCTCCCTAGCGGCGTTCGCTGCTCTTGGCATGGGTCTGCTCATCTCGGCCTCGGTCGGAAATCCCGATAGGGCACAGAGCCTGGTACCGATCATCTTGATCCCACAGATGATCTTCATTGGTGGACCCAGCCTAGGCTCGGCTGGCCAGTTCATCTCCAACTTCACAACCACGCGCTGGGCTGGAGAGGCGATCAAGATCACGGCCGGCATCCCATACCAGGAAGAGTTCGATCGCGGATTCGGGACAAGCGACCTGCTCATCCACTGGGCGGCGCTGGTGGTGATGGCGGTTGTGCTCATCGGGATCGCCGGAATCCAGCTTTGGCGTCGAAAGGCCGGCTAACGTCCCCCACCCCTACAGGCGCCACTTCTAAGTACGACGCCGTAGAATAGCCTTCAGTGACGTTACAACCTGAGAGCATGCCCGCACTGCCGGATTATTTCAACTCTGACGTACACCGAGGGCTACGAATCGCGCTCCGCCTACTTCGTCTCGATTGAGAGCACAGGCAACACGCACTCAGCGTCAACGCTGACGATCTACGAGCACGGCAGCCGCCAGACCATCGAGTTGGCGAACTGCCATTCCCACGCCCATTGGCTGGAGTGGTTGCAATCTAGCGTGTCCACCTGTACCTAGTTCAGAGATGGCAAACGGCCGGACGCTCTCGCCCGACCGCTGGTGCCAGCTCTTGCCGCGAGAGGCGCTTAATCCTTGGGCAGGCCCAATATGCGCTCCGCGATGATGTTGCGTTGGATGTTGGGCGTGCCACCGCCGATCACGACAGCAGGCCAGCCCAGCGCGCCGGATGTCCAGCGGCCCAGATCATCGCCCGCGCCGTCAGTGCTTTCCGTGTACTGACTAGTGCTGCCCTGAATCTCCAGGGCGATTTCGCCCATCTCGATAGCGAGGAAGGCACGGTGGAGCTTGTTGATCGATGTTTCGCTGGAGAGCTTCTCGCCCTTCAGCTGCTTCGTCAAGAACCGCTGGCCGTTCAGCCGCATGCCCTCGATGACTGCGTCCGCCTTCGCCAAGCGCTGCCGGATACCGGGGTCCTCCGAAGCCGGGCGTCCGTTCTTCTGCGTCCGCTTGGCCAGCCCCACAACCTGAGCGAGCTGGCTGACGAGGCCGGCTACTTCCGAAATGCCAGAGCGCTCATGGGCAAGCGCCGAAACGGTTACGGCCCAGCCTTTGCTCTCATCCCCGAGCAGGTTCTTCACAGGCACGCGCACGTCTTCGAAGAAGACCTCCGCGAAGTGCGAACTGCCGGCCATGTTCTTAATCGGCCTCACCTCGACACCTGGCGAGTCCATCTCGACTAGGAGGCATGTGATGCCGTCATGCTTGTCTTCCGTATCGAAGTCGGTGCGGGTTAGCAGGATGATCCACTTCGAATAAGCAGCGCCGGACGTCCAGATCTTCTGGCCGTTGACTACGTACTCATCGCCATCTCGTACGGCCCGGCACTGCAGCGACGCCAGGTCGCTGCCCGAACCCGGCTCGGAGTAGCCCGTGCACCACTGGTACTTGCTGTCCAGGATGTCCGGCAAGAACTGCTTCTTCTGCTCCTCAGTCCCGTATTCGATGATCGCGGGGCCAACCCACTGGAGGCCCATCATCGAAGTGCCCAGCGGCGGCGCACCGGCCTTGGACATCTCTTCCTTAAGGATCACCTGTTCCATGATGCCACCGCCCCCGCCGCCGTACTCCTCAGGCCAGTTGAAACCCACCCAGCGCTTCTCGCGCACGTTCTTGAGCCAGGTCGCCATGAAGTTGGGATCCTTGCGCGCCTCCTCGGAGAGGTTCTCCTTGATAAACGCTCGTACCTCGTCACGGAACGCCTCTTCTTCAGATGTCAGCTTGAAGTCCATTAGTAGCCTCCTAAGGCTCTGTTAGTAGCCGCCTAGTGTCGCTACGCGTTCGTAATGGTAGTCCGCGTCTCCAAAGGCGGGAAGCGCCCACTTGGAGCGCTTCAGGTAGAGCTGCACGTCGTACTCCGCGGTGAACCCGATTGCACCGTGGAGTTGCACGCCGTCGATGCCGATGCGCGTGAAGGCTTCGCTGGCGTACGCCTTCGCGCGAGCTGCGGCGAGGGGCAGGTCCTCTGGTTTCTCTTGCACGCACCACGCTGCGTAATAGAGCAGCGATCGACTGGTTTCCACGTCAACGAACATCTCCGCCAGCGGATGCTTGACGCCTTGGTATTTGCCGATGGGCGAGTCGAACTGAATGCGGTCCTTGGCGTACTGGTTGGTGATCTCCAGCGCTTTGTCCATGGAGCCTACCATCTCTGCCGTGATCGCGACCGTCGCCAGGTCCAGCAGTCGAGCGAGCGCGTCCGCGCCGTCTTCGACCGGCAGCAGCGCATCAGCTCCGACGAGCGCGTTGTCCAGCGTCAGGTCGCCCATGCTCTTCGTTTGGTCCATGGTCGGGAAGCTGCGCGCGGTGACACCGTCTGCGCTGGACTCCACGATGCCGAGCTTTATGTCATCTCCGGCTCGGAAGGGCACGATGAAGACCGTCGCGGCGCCGGCATCGTGGACGAATCGCTTACTGCCGCTCAGACGAAAGCCACCGTTCTCGGCCGTCCCGGAAAGCTCGACGCCTTCGGGGCCAGGAATGTCACTCGCCTCCAGCACGGCCAGCGTTCCGATCGCGCTGCCATCAGCAAGCGCGGGAAGATGGCGCTCCTTCTGTTCCTCGCTGCCGAACTCTGAGACGGCAGCTGCCGCGAGCGAGGATGAGATAAGGGGCGAAGGTAGCAGTCCACGCCCCGACTCCTCCAGCAAGACGACGAGGTCGACCCAGCCAAGGCCAACGCCACCGTGTTCTTCATCTACGATGAGGCCCTGCCAGCCCAACTCTGCCATGCCCTTCCAGAGTCCCTCGTCCAGAGCTTCGGGCGACTCCATGATCTCGCGAACCTTCGCCATGGGCGCCTGCTCGTCGATGAAACGCCTTGCGACGCTCTTAAGTACCTCTTGCTCTTCAGTAAGACCAAAATTCATAGCTTGTTCAACTCCTAGCGGAGGCAGCTTACTTAGTAGCGCGGAGGAGCGTCAAGCAGGTCGATCCTGACCGCGTCATGCCTATTCGACGGCGAGGTGATGGTAGTATGCCTGCCCGGAACGGAATAGGTCGATGACCTCGTCTCGTTCCTTGTCCGAGGGGTATCTACCATGCTCGCGGCACATCGCGATCAAACGCTCTATCCACTCGACGAAATAGGCCGCGGCTTCGATTCGCTTGGGGTTCGCCAGACCAGCCCCAACGTAGACCGGACTGGTGTGCGCAAACAGTCGTCCGCCCAGAACGTGCGGGTGCAGCGGCCCTCTTGTTCGAAGAGCAACCCATGAATCCGACTCTATCGTGATGCTACTTTGGAGACGAGCGCGCTTGCCGCCTTCAACAATCTCGCCGCTCGCCACGATTTCGCCATTCAGCACCAGTTCGATCTGTTCGAGCGGGATGTGAGAGCGGGCCTCGCCCACGATATCAACGGTCTGGCCGGCTTCAAGTTCAAGCCGCGCACCGATGCCCTGTCCGTTTACATCGAGGCTCAGCATCGGCCCGTTCGTGACGAAGGTCCTTCCATCTCGGATCGCTTCGCACCAGGACTCGGTGGTGAAGTCGCCCTCGACGTTCACGAACACACGGTTGCCGGCAGGAGGATTACTGAAGATGCCAGTCCCTGCAAAGTTCATGAACGTGTCGGTCCCTGCCGTCGCGGGCAGGCGGAAGCCGCAGTTGAGGAGCTTGTACCAGAGTTCGGACGTCTCCAAATCTGAACTGGGGTACGACATGACGTCTAGCGCGTCGATCTTGCCCAACGCGACATCCACCGGCAGCTCCTTCGCCTCTACAGTGCGCGGGTGCGTGAAAACCCTGTCTAGGTTGCCCGTGCCGAACAGCGGGTGCGCGTAGCTTAAGGTGCCCCCGGCTTCGTGACAGCGGTCGGCGCCTACTACATTGGCGGGCAGGTCATGCGCATGTTCGCTGAGCCGGAAGCCGCTGTAGATAGGCGGCACAAGATCGCGAATGCCGTACATGCAGAGGTGTCCATAGAAATCGTTCCGATACTCCTCGCCCCAGCGCAGGATGTGCTCACTGTCGCTCAGCTCGTGAGGGCGCCCCTCGAAAAACGTCTGGTCGTGGACAAACGCGCTGCCCTGATTCGCGACCATCATGTTCATAAAGTTGACGTCCTCGCCGCGCTGCACGAGGGATGCGTGTTCCGGGTCTAGTAGGTACTCGCCTCCATAGTGGAGATGGACATGCACATCGCCGCTCCACCAGCCATCGGCGGCCATGTGCGACCAGCGACGGAGCCGGAGCGTTTCCGAATGTCCCGGACCGCTGGGGGCGGGGATCACGACTTCCAGCGGCTCGTACTCCATACCTCGCGTGACGACGAGCGTGGCATCGCCGCTCACGGTCGCCTCGAAGCTGCCGTCTGCGTGAAAAAACTCGTTCTCGTGCTCGTCGCGCCGGATCTTGGCCTCTTCGGGCCAGGCAGGCCCAAGCTGATCGTTCAGGTACACTCGTGCCGCCGTACTGACGTCGGTTTCGTCGTCGAGCAGCGCCACGGACAGCCGCCAGGCAGGTTGAACTTCAATTGGTACCTGGATCGCTTCCTTCCAGTTCTGGCACTCGAGTTCCAGGCTGACTTCGTGAGTTCCAACAAACACCTCGCCCGCGTCGACGAGGACCGAAGCAACCCTGCCAGACTCGGCAGTGCCCGCGAACGTCGTGTTCCCTACCCTCGCTGAGAACTCAGCCGGATTCGTCGTCTGGTTATCGACGAATACGAGCAGCCACAGCCGTTCGCCGGCCCGGAGTTGGATCGCGCCGTCAGGCCTGCTGGCCGTCGTGGCCGAGTCTGCGATCTCGACCCGAATCAGCCTCGAAGATGCGATCGCTCGGTACATGGTGTCGATGTAGTGCTTGAGGAGTTCATCCGAAGGAGGCTCTTCCCGAGGTAGGCGTACATCGCGGGCGGCCCTGCCCACGCCATCAAGGTCTAGATCGAACTCAAGCGCTTCTCGCAAGTCCGTCAACGTAGGATGGCGTCCCTGCTCCAGCTCCAGACCGCGCGCGACGGTCTCCTCCAAAAGGGGCAAGCCGTCCCTAACTTGAGTCCAGAGCGTTCGAGGGCCTTCAGGATGGTCGTTCATGGTTCGTTCCAGTGGTACATTCTACGCGAACACCGCAGTCGCTACACTTACTCGTCCCAGCAACCAAGTGAAAGGCTTCTACATGCCAACAGTCTTCGATCACATTGCCATTGCGACTCACAAAGTCGTGGACGCCCCTGAGTTCCTGGTAGGCGAGTTGGGCGGCATCAGCGGCTACGGCGGGCCCAGCGGCGACTTCAGTTGGTGGCACTGGGACTTCGAGGGAGGCGGCCGCATCGAGATCATCGAGCCCGATGGGCCGGAGGGCGGGTTCGTTCACCGGCACCTCGACCGTCGTGGCCCCAGCATCCACCACGTTAATTTCGAGGTCGAGTCGCTGCGCAAGACGTGCGACCTCGCCGAAAAACTCGGATTTTCGGTCGTCGGGTATGACGACAGCCACGAGTACTGGCAGGAGGCGTTCCTCCACCCTAAGAGCGCGATGGGCATCGTCGTGCAGCTCGTTCAGGAGACCCACCACGACCATGACGGCGACTGGGAGCATCCGAACGTTGAGGCCGCCACTGGAACCGGCGGACCCGCCGGCGGCCATCACGATCGTCGGCCTGCGGATTCGCGCCAACGATTCGGCGGCCGCCCGACGTCTGTGGGGCGAGCTGCTAAGCGGCGAGGTGACGGAGCAAGAGGGCGAGTTGGTCTTCACGTGGCCCAGCTCACCGATGCGAGTTGCCGTCACAATCGAAGAGGACGCTGAGAACGAACCGCTCGCGATCGAAGTACGGTCGGACAGGATCTTGTCGCTGCCGGACGAACAGCACCTCGCGCTCGGGACGCGATTCGTACAGCTTTAGTTTTGCGAAAGTAGTTTCCGGCTGGTTACCAGTGCTTGCGAATCCGCTAGAGGTCAGCTTCTTCTCGCGGAAAGAGGTGTATCTGTGACGCCGAGATGATGGATAGCGCCGCGAACGCAGCGACGAGTCCCATGATCAGACGGAATGTGTCGATCCCCGGGACCGACCCGCCGCTCGTGTTCAAGATTCCTGATAGCAAGCCGGCCCCAACGATACTGCCCACGTAGCGCATCATCGAGCTCGTCCCCGCCGCCGATCCCGCCAGCGACCTCGGCGCCGACTCGATCGCTGCCGTCGTTGCCGATCCAAAGCCTAACCCCACACCCAGCCCTAGCAGCGCCAGACCGAACGCAAGATAGATAAACGACACGTCCTCATCGAGTCCGACCAGCAAGTACACGCTGGCTGCTAGAGCGCAGAACGAGCCCGCCAGGGCGGGCCAACGTCGTCCCACAGCATCCGCGACCCGGCCGCTGATCGGCGCGACGACCGCCATCAGGATCGACATCGATCCCAACAGGAGGCCGCTCCTTGTAGAACCACCGTCCTGTACATCGCGGATGAAGAACGGGATGGCGAGCAGTGTCGTGTACATAACAAGATTCGTCAGCATCACATGACTCGTGGCCCCGACAAACGTGCGCAGCCGGAACAGCCTCCACTGTACGATCGGCAGGTCCGCGGTGAACTGCCTCCACGCGAACGCGGCTCCGAACACCGTAAGAACCGCCGCCACAAGGCTTAGGATGATCACGTCTCGGTCGACTCTGAGCGAACTGAACAGATACGTCAGCGCGACGAGCACAACGGCGAAAAGGGCGGCTCCCTGCCAGTCGAGCTTAAGCCGCCCTTCGCTCGGCCTGTCCTTGTATGGGATCCAGATCAGCAACAGCAGCGCCATAGCGACCACGGGCACGTTCACCAGAAAGAGCAGCCGCCAAGACCCCAGCGCGAGCAACCCCGCCCCGATCACCGGCCCAGCGGCCGCAGAGGTGCCAATCAGCGCCCCATTGAGCCCGTTGATGCGCCCCAGCATGCCCACCGGTACGCTCTCACGTAGCATCGCCATGCCGTTCGGGATCAGCACGGCGCCCGCTAGTGCCTGACCAGTCCGGAAGACCACCAGAACGGTGAAATTCGGCGAGAACATCGCGGCGAGCGAGCAGGCGAGGAAGGCGAATAGGCCCAGGCGATAGACCCGCGCCCGCCCTAACTGATCGCTGATCCTGCCACCCGCCGGCTGCGCCACGGCCATCGCGATCAGGTAGGCCGACACGAGCCAAGCGATCGTCCCGTGGCTGATGTCGAAGTCCTCGCGCAGCTCGGGCAGCGCGACGGCGATCATCGTCGAGTTAAGGGGCGCGAGGATGCCGCCAAGCGCCACGCCGACCAGCAATAGGTAGTGGCGCGTCTCCAGTTGGGGTGTGGCCTGGTTCACGCGGGTGAACCCGCGTCCGGATCAGGAGATGACGCGCACGACTCCTGCGTCACCATCCACCTCCACCTGCTGACCATCTTTGATGTCGGAGGTCGCCCTACCAGTGCCTAGGACGGCCGGGATATTGTACTCACGCGCAACGATTCCCGCGTGGCTCAGGACGCCTCCAGCATCCGTCACGACAGCGGCAATCGTGGCGAAGAGCGGCGTCCAGGCCGGCATCGTTGCGGGCGCGATCATGATGTCGCCCGGCTTCAGCTTGTCGGCCTCGGCGAGCGACATCACGACCTTCGCCGTGCCGGTCGCCTTACCAGGCGAGCACGGATTGCCATTGATGACGTTCGGGTCCTCAGAGGCCGGCGGCGGCCCGCCCGAGAAGCGGCCAAACGCTTTCATGATTGGATTCTCCGGTGGAGGCGTGGTTGGCGGAGTGCCGATCACGTCGGGCGGCCGGATCGTGGCGAAGTGCTCCATCTCCGCCCGGCGCTCTGCCACTGCCGCGCGGTGATCATCGGACATAGAGCCGGCCGTCTTGCGCAGCTCGTCCAGCGTCAGCAGGAAGACATCTTCGGGATCGTCGATGACATCGGCCTTCGCGAAGCGGTTGCCAAACTCGAGGATCACGCGGCGGACCTTGTACGAGCCGCGCTGGTCGATCCAGTAGTTGTGGTCCTCCTGGATGATCGTGCCGGCATGCGCCGCCTTAAGCAAAAACTCGAACTGGCCGCGTACCTTCTCCGGGTAACCCTTGAGCGCCTCCCGCGCTTCCGCGATCAGCTCCTCACGCTCTGTAGCGAGCTTCTGTATCTCGGACGGCATATCGCGGTCGGTTTCGACCATGAAGTTCTTAATGTTTTGAATCGCCGTCACCGGATTCTCGATCCACCCAGGACTGCTCAGGTCCGCGAAGCGGTCGCTGCGCTGGCCGAACTCCTCCAGGAAGTCCCCCAACTCGACAAGCAGCGCCTTCCCGGCGTCCGACTGCTCAAGCACCTGTGGAACGTCAGGAGCCTCGTTCTCGCGAATCACGCTCGCGACGTTCTCATCCTCGAGAGCCTTTCGACTCAGCTCCCAGAGCGCGTGGCCGCCATCGACAGTCTTGTTACCGAACCCTTGCAGCAGCTTGTACGCGCCCAGAGACCCCTTGTCCGCGAACAGGTCCTCATAGAGATCAGCGAACAGGCTCGGCCCGGCCAAGAACGGGAACGCTACGAGGAAGTGAATGTCCCAGAACCGGGTCAATCTCCTCAGTGTCTCGTCCAGGTGGGCCAGCAGGTCCGGCATTGAGGCGCCTCCTAGATCGAAGTCCTCCCACCACTTAAGGCTCTCCTGGACTTCGGGCAGGAGTTCGCCTTCCCACCACTCCTGAAGCCGTCCCATGGCTCCGCCTATCGCGTCAGCCGATTTTTCTCCTGCAGCTTCCATCTGCTCCAGCGCAACGGTAGGCGCCGCGCACGTGTAGTAGTACGTATTTATCCGTGTGAACAGGAGCGTGATTGGCAGGCCGTAGAAGGCAGAGGCTCGCTTGACGCCCTCGTTAAACGACTGCGCAAACGCTTCCTGCATCGGCGGCGCAGGCTCTGGAAAGTGCATCCTGTCCTGGTTCCAAAGCATCTCTTCGAACTCGGGCTTCTCCCAAGTCACGGGAAACTCCGGTGGCGTTGGAATTGGTCCTGGTGCGTTTGGCGCGTCTTTCTCTTGGGTCATCACGTGCTCTTCCCCTCCTGTCGAAGATACTTCTGCCGATTGGCCGTAAACACGCCCATGAAAGGCGTCGCGGGCGATTGTAACACGTAAGCTAGCGTGGTACATTGCGCCAGCGGGAGAGATCGCATGTCAGTTGTACATTGGCTCGGACAGGAGGAATGCCACCACACGCACGTAGTGGGCGGCAAGGCGGCTAGCCTCAGCAGGCTGGCGAAGCTGCACACCGTACCTCCGGGCTTCGCAATCCCCGCGTTGGAAGCCCGCTCGGAAGCTCTACCGGATACAACCATCAACGCGATTCATGAAGCCTACGGCGAACTCGGCAAGGACGCTGGCGAACCGGACCTCAGTGTCGCCGTACGCTCTTCCGCGATCGACGAAGACGCGGCCGGCGCATCGTTCGCTGGCCAGCACGATACCTATCTAAACGTGCGCGGCGAGGTGGCGCTCCTCGAGGCCGTCCTTCGCTGTCGTGATTCCGCCATCTCGCCCGGGGCGCTGGCCTACCGTAAGCGACAGGGGCTCCTCGTCGAGGGAATCAGGATCGGCATCCTCGTCCAGCAGCTCATCGCGTCCGACGTCTCCGCTATCATCTTCAGCACAAACCCCCTCACCAAGAACGCGGATGAGATCGTCATCAACGCTAGCTGGGGCCTCGGCGAGAGCTTAGTCGGCGGCACCGTCACGCCCGATACATACGTCGTTCGCAAGTCAGACCTGTCTGTGACATCCCGTCAGGTTGCGAAGAAGGAGCAGATGACCGTGATGGTCCCTGAAGGGACGAAGGAAGTGCCGGTTCCGAAGCTGCTCAGCGAGGAGCCAACCCTGAACGATGAGCAGGCTATCGAGATGGCCGAGATGGCAGTGAAGCTAGAACAGGCGACCGGTCACCCAGTAGACATCGAGTGCGCTATCGCTCAGGGCACGCTCTACCTGCTCCAGTGCCGCCCCATCACCACGCTTTAGCCCGTTGACGGCTCCCCACGCTACGAACCTCACCGAAGATCGCCCAACCTTCGTCACGCACCTCGAATGCAGCGCGACGGGGAAGCGCTATCCAGCAGATCAGCTCCACAACCTCTCTGACGATGGCAAGCCTCTTCTCGTTCGTTACGATCTCGAGGGCATCGCGGACGCGATCGACAAGGAGACACTTGCGGCGCGCCCGGCCGGCCTCTGGCGTTATCGGGAATTCCTTCCCGTTCGCCGCACCGAGGACATCGTGTCGCTCGGCGAACCCGTAACGCCTCTCCTAGCATTGGGCGGCTCAGTCCTTGTGAAGGATGAAAGCCGGCTGCCGACCGGTTCGTTCAAGGCCCGGGGCATCACGGTCGCCGTGAGCATGGCAAAGGAATTCGGCATCGGGCGGATCGCCATGCCCACGAATGGCAACGCCGGCGCCGCCCTCGCGGCCTATGCCACCAATGCTGGCATCGAGTCGTTCGTCTTCTGCCCCAGCGATACGCCCGAGATCAACGTCCGCGAGATCGCTTATCAGGGGGCAAACGTCTGGCGCGTCGACGCTCTGATTGACGAGTGCGGGCGTATCGTCGGCGAGGGCCAGGAACGTATGGACTGGTTCGACATGTCGACGCTCAAGGAGCCCTATCGCATCGAGGGCAAGAAGACGATGGGGCTGGAGCTGGCAGAACAATTCGGCTGGGAGCTGCCGGACGTCATCTTCTATCCAACCGGTGGCGGCACCGGCCTGATTGGCATGTGGAAAGCGTTCGCGGAGTTACAAGCCATCGGCTGGATCGGCGACAAGCTGCCTCGTATGGTCGCCGTTCAGGCGGAAGGCTGCGCACCCATCGTTAAAGCTTGGCAAGACGGCGCGGACCACGCAGAGCGCTGGGAGGACGCCCACACCGTCGCGGCCGGCATCCGCGTCCCGTCCGCAATCGGCGACTTCCTCATCCTGCGGGCAGTCCGCGAAAGCAACGGCTACGCGATCGCCGTCTCCGACGAAGCGATCGAAGAGGCCCAGGCCCGCGTCGCCAGCGAACACGGGCTGCTGCTCTGTCCGGAAGGCGCCGCGACCTATGCCGCGTACGAAGAGTCGCTTTCATCAGGCCTCATCTCGGTCTCGGATCAGGCCGTCTTGTTCAATTGCGCGACCGGGCTCAAGTACCCGCTGCCGCCCGTCACCCGCACGTTAGACATCTCAGCACCAATCGACTGGAACTCGCTCACCAACTAGCCAAGATAGGCTTCCAGACTGCCTCTCGTTGCTACCAATTCACAACACCTCTTTGTATCCCGGCCTCTTCCTCGGTGAGCCCGGGCCTTCGTATACCAGGTTCGCGTTTCGGTGTGACGCGACGCGCGTAAGGGAATCGTAACCTACCTCTGGTACCCTAGAAGCATGCGAACGCGGATCTGGCTCCTGATGTTCGCGGCAGTCGCCCTGGTGGCTATCGCGTGCAGTGATTCGACCCCACAGCTTGAGACACCACTGGTTGAGGAAGCCCGCGAGGAGTCCGACGACGATAGCTTCGTCGCGATCTCGGATACGCTGCCAGAGGCGCCAGAGTTTCCGGGCGGCCACACATGGTTCAACGTCGCAAGTCCGCTCACGCTCGAACAGTTACGTGGCAAAGTCGTGCTCCTCGATTTCTGGACGTCCGGCTGCATCAACTGTCAGCAGATCGTTCCAGACCTGGACCGCCTTGAGGAAGAATTCGGCCATGCGCTTCTCGTGATCGGCGTCCATTCCGGCAAGTACGATCGCGAGCAAGAGGACGCAAGCGTCAAGCAGTCCACGGTCCGCTACGGGCTAACGCACCCAGTCGTCAACGACCCCGATTTCATCATCTGGTCGCTCTACAGCGCCAACGCCTGGCCAACCTTAGTCTTGATCGACCCCAACGGCCGTATCGTTGGCCGCCGTGCGGGTGAGGGCGTGTACGACGCCTTTCAGCCGACCATTAAGGACCTCGTCGCCGACTTCGATGCCGCGAACCTGATCGACCGCACGCCAATCGACATCGATCTCGAAGCCGCCTCGATCACGTCCGCGGTGCTCGCTCAGCCATCTACGGTGCTCGCAGACGAAGTTGGTAACCGCCTCTTCATCTCGGACGCCGGACATAACCGTATCCTCATCGCAACGCTGGACGGCGAACTTCAGGCCGTGATCGGCAACGGTGCACAGGGTCGCGCGGACGGCTCTTACGACGAGGCATCATTCGACCAACCCCAGGGCCTTGCACTCTCCCCAGACGGGAACCTGCTCTACATTGCCGACACGCGAAACCATCTCATCCGCACCGCCGATCTCTCGGCAGGCACCGTCGATACGATCGCGGGAACCGGTGAGCGAGCGTACTCGATTCCCGGGAGCGACGCGCTCGGCACGGAGACGCCTACCGCCTCCCCATGGGGCCTCGTCCTCCACGAGAGCACGCTCTACATCGCCATGGCCGGCGTGCACCAGCTTTGGACACTCGATACTGAGACCAACCAGATCGCCGTCTTCGCCGGCAGCGGCGCGGAGGGGATCGCTGACGGGCCGCGCCTGCAGGCCACGCTCGCTCAGCCCAGTGGCCTCACCTCAGACGGCACGAACCTGTACTGGACAGACCCGGAATCTAGCGCCGTCCGCATGGTGCCGATCGAAGGAGACGGAGACGTCACAACCCTCGTGGGCACCGGCCTGTTCGATTTCGGTGACGAGGACGGCACAGGCACGGCAGCATTGTTCGAACATCCGCAAGGCATAGCCTATGCAGATGGCAAACTATACGTCGCGGATACGTACAACCACAAGCTCCGGACCGTGGACCCCGCGGGCGATGCGGTCGTTACCATCGCGGGTGGCGAGAGAGCAGGCTTCGTCGACGGCGCGGGCCTCGAAGCACTGCTCAGCGAACCGAACGGCATCAGCCGCGCAGGCGATCTGCTCTACTTCGCCGACGCGAACAATCACGTTATTCGCACCTGGAGCCTCACGAACCGCTCGATTTCGACGCTACAGCTCAGCAACCTAAGCGTCATCGCCCAAACCAGCGACGGCGACACGATCCGCGTTTCGTTGGAGGGCCAGACAGTCGGGCCGGACACAACCGAGCTGCGCATCAGGCTCACCACGCCGGCAGGCTTCCAACTCAATAGCCTCGCGCCGTCTGAACTCATGCTGGCAAGCTCCAACCCGCCGGCGCTCAACCTCCAGACGACGGTCGTTAGCTGGGAGACGGACGAAACCGAGATAGAACTCATCCTGCCCGTCGAGGTCGCGAGCGGCGACGCGATCCTGACGGCCCAGGGTCCGGTGTTTTACTGCCGCTACGGCGACGAGGGGATCTGCTTGATCGCAAACTTGGACCTCGCGCTCCCGGTCACCGTGGACGAATCGGCATCCGCCATTCAAATCGTGATCGATTACGCGCTCGAAGACCTCACACTCGAAGGCTAGGCGGCTCAGGCCGTCGGTTCGCAAGATCTACCGCCCAACAGGGAGGTCTGCTAGACGGCCTCCGCGAGCCTTCCCGCGCCTCGGCTTCGTGTCCTACCTGCGCTACGAGAAGTCGTCCAGTAGCTGGCCGAACGTCAGCCAGTAGTACACGATAAAGCCGCCGGCCGCCAGCATCAACACGGCGCTGGCAGGCTGGATGTAGGTCATCGCCTGCCGCAACCAGACAAGCAGTGCTGCCTTGAACACGGCCAGGCTCAACGTCAGTGCCAGGATGACCGATCCCATGCCGAGACCGTAGAGCACGAACTGCCAGACCGACGGTAGGAAGTCCGTGATCGCTATTGAGCCGCCGATCACGGTGATGAAGATCGGTAGCGTACAGCTCAGCGATGCCGTCCCGTAACTCAGACCAAAGAGAAAGTAGCCGCGCAAGTTCGTTTGTGATGGGTCACCGATGCGCGCTGCGAGGCGTTCGCCGAGCGCGCTGTAGAGCGTCCCTCCTCGGATCAGCCAGCCACCTGCTACAGTCAGCAGTACGCCAATGCCCAGGCCGATCCACGGAAAGTAGTCGACCAGGAAGCGGGCACCGCTCCCGATTGACAGGCCAACAACCGCGAACAGAAGAACGAACCCCGCGGTAACACTGAGGCCCACAACCAGCGCTTGGCGCAGCTGCCCTGCGGTCTCAGCTGCGCTTGATGTCGCCTGCTTCTCGCTCGTGCCTAGATAGAGGCCAAGATAGGCCGGCAACATCGTGAACCCGCACGGATTCACGGCCGACACCATCCCGGCGCTAAACGCGAACCCGAGCGGCAACAGTAAGCTGATGTCTCCCAAAATCCCACCGGCGGACGACGACACGCCCTCCACCTCCTCGGTGACGGTGCTTGCCGTGGTACCCGTGATGATGCTCCCGACGATCGCCACGGTCAGTACGAGCAAGGTCGCGCCCGCCGGAAGCAAGACGTTGCGGACCGGGCCTTGGGGCTCCAACCAACCTTCCGCGGTACTACCCAGACGCATCGATCATATCTTGGATCCGTTCGCGCATCTCGTCACCGCTCATGAAGCCGTTCTTCTGGCTCACGATGTCCCCGTTTGCGGTCATGAACACCGTAGTTGGCATCCCGAAGACGTTGTATTCGCGCATCAACTCGTCGCTGTCAACATATGCCGTCGGATAGGAGATCTGTAGTTCTTCAAGGAGATCCAGCGCATCTCCCTGATCTCCAAGGAACGTGAAGGGACCGACGTCGACCCCCAGCAGCAGGAACTCGTCCTTGCGCTCAGTGTAAACCTCCTGGAAGTCCGGCATCTCCTGGCGGCAGGGTGGGCAGAGACCCGCCCAGAAATTGAGGACAACGGGCTTGCCTTGCTCGAACACCTCTGCGAGCGTCAGCTCTTCTCCGCCCAGCTCGTCCGCGCCGGAGTAGACGAAGAGCACCTCATCGCCGCCGGCCACCTCTATTCCAGTCGTGTTGCTGTCGGTGCCTGAAGGTACTTCTTGTTCCACGGCGCCATCATCTTTAGGCGTCGTGTCGTTGCTAGAACTATCGCTCGAGCATGCGGCACCGATCAACACGAGCGAGACAAGCGCGGCACCGAATAGAAGCAATCGGCTCATATGCCTGGGCATTCTTTTGAAGCGAGTTTCGTCCGTCATGCGGCCCTCCAGTAATTGAGATTCCATATGACGTATTCTTCACGCACCTGGGACGTGCCTAATGTGATCTGGATCATAACCAGCCTCTAATGAAGTATACGGTCGCCCGCTCCCTGAGGTGATTACGGAAGTGTTACGACCAGTTGACGCTCTGCTACGTGCAAAAGGTATTGGGATGATCTAAGATAAGGCCCCATCATGAGCACGTACATCATGCTTAGCAGGCTAACCGATGATGGGCGCAGGACGCTCAAAGAGCGGCCAGAGCGCCTTCCAGAAGTAAACCGCGAAATCGAGCAGATGGGTGCGCGTGTTACGAGGCAGTTCGCCCTGCTCGGCGAATACGACTTCATCAACGTCGTCGAGGCGCCCGATAACGAGACGATCACGCGGATCTCCGTAGAGCTCAGCTCGCGCGGCACGATCCGGCTCAACACACTCGCCGCGATACCGGCTGAAACGACCTCCGGGCGGGGCCTGCTGGACGCCGCCCGCAAGCACAGCACCTTTGTGGTCTTCACGAAGCTCACGGGCGAAGGACGAAAATCCGTCCTACGCGATCCCGGCCGGCTCTCCGAGATCGACGCGGAGATCAGCAAGCTCGGTGCCCGTGTGGTTCAGCACTACCGCGTCTTGGGCGACGACCACGACTTCATCACGTTCGCTGAAGCGCCCGACAACGAAACCGCCGCCCGGATCACAACCGAGATCAGTAGCCTCGGAACCGTGCGGCTGGAGCTGCATCCTGCCATCCCTCTTGATCGCTTCTCCACACTTCTACAGATCAAGTCCTATCGAACGGAGCCGCACGCCTGGCAGACGCAGCTCTGGGCGCGCGCGGCGCGCAGGATCGGAAGGTATTGGGTGATGACGCGACACGTCAACGAGATCGCTAAACCCATGACCACCACGGGAGAACAGGACTTGGCGGGCGTGCGCGGCCCGGTGATTATCATCGCCAACCACACATCGCACTTCGATACGCCTGTCGTACTCACGGCGTTACCGGAGGCGCTGCGTGACCGCACGACCGTCGCCGCCGCCGCCGACCGCTTCTACCGCACGAGCAAGAAGCGCACGTGGTGGTGGTCGCTCTTCTGGAATACGTTCCCGATCCATCGTGGGGGCGGCAGCAAGGCACTCGATTACCCGATGGAGCTGCTGAACAAAGGCTGGTCGATCCTGATCTACCCGGAGGGTGGCCGCGCGAAGACGGGACGCATCAAGCGGTTCCATCACGGCCCCACGATCATGGCGATGCAGGCCAAGGTGCCCGTGATCCCGGTCTTCTTAGAGGGGTTGGAGGCCATCATGCCGCGCGGCACCACGACACCAAAGCCGGGGCCCGTCAACGTACGGCTCGGCGCGCCGATTTCATTAGAAGGCATCGAGTCCGTACCAGAAGGCACCGCCAAGCTCGAGCACGCCATGCGTGAACTCGGCGGCCTCAACGTCGAGTCAGCCGCCGCCTACTAAGCCCTGTCCCTGGCGATTACCTCAGAGCGGATCGTAGAGCACCGGAGAGGTTACCGCGCCGCCCTACCCTAATGCCATCCAGCTCCAGCCACTCCGCCATCAGCCGCAGTTCGTCGGCCAGCTCGCCCGCGACCCGCCGCTCATCCTGTCCTTCTTCGATGAATGCGCCTTTGGCATGCAGCTTGCCGGCCTTGCGGTCCGCCTTCAGGTCGACGCGGCCTACTAGCTCGCCGTCCAGCAGAAACGGCAGCACATAGTAGCCGTACTGGCGCTTCTTCTCTGGCACATAGATCTCGATCTGATACGTGAAGTCGAACAGCCGCTCGTTCCGCGATCGCTCCCAGACGAGCGAGTCGAACGGCGTCAGCAGCGCCCGCCCTCGGATGGCGCGAGGCGCTTTGGCCTCCGGATGCAAGTAGGCCGGCTCCTTCCAGCCCTCGACTCTCACCTCTCGCAGGGCGCCCTCCGCCGCCAGTTCTCGCAGCAGCTCTTTACTTCGCACGATTGGTAGCCTGTAGTAGTCCGCAAGGTCCTTGGCCGTCCCAACGCCATGGTGCCGGGCGGCCCGCAGCAGAAACTCGCGCTGCGCCTCTCGTTCCGGCACCGGCTTCATCGCGAGGACGTCGGCGGGCAGCACACGCTCCGTCACGTCATAGACGCGTTCGAAGTTGGCCCTGTCAGACGCCATCAGATTCCCGCACCGAAAGTGCCATTCAAGAGCGGTCTTTCCTTTCGACCGCATCCACCAGGTCCCGCGCCGCCAGCCCGGGTCCTCTAGCTCCTTAGCCGAAAGAGGTCCTCGCTCCCTCACCTCCTCGAGTACAGCATCTACGTATTCCGTGTTGGCCTCGACCCACCGTCTGAAATGCCGCCACTGGGGCACATCCAGGTTCATCTGGTGTCTGAGCAGCGGATAG
This sequence comes from Chloroflexota bacterium, assembly GCA_022562155.1. Classification (GTDB taxonomy): domain Bacteria; phylum Chloroflexota; class Dehalococcoidia; order DSTF01; family RBG-16-68-14; genus SZUA-185. The sequence continues at coordinate 57,559 of JADFPV010000002.1, read as the reverse complement.
CAATCGACAGGCACCAACGACGCCACATGCGCCCACGCCTCGAAGAGCTCCCGACGCTTGTAGACCGCGTCGTCCAGCAGCGACCTTGGATACGCCCCCAGCCGCGAAAACAGTGGCATGTAGTGCGATCGTACCAGCACGTTGACAGAGTCGATCTGCAGCAGCCCGATGCGTCCGATCACGCGTCGCAGGCCACGGATGTCGATCCGCCCGCTCGGCCGCCCGTCCGCAAACCCCTGCGCCGCCAACGCGATCCGGCGCGCTTCGTCGCTCGAAATCTCTGGCTTTGGTTTCAGCATCGCGGTCATCCTATCAGGCTCGCTACCGCAGCCACAGAATCACCCGATGAACCTGCTATACTCTGGCGCACACCGGACTCGCAAGTAGGAGGCACGGAATGGCCAAGGTCTTCGGCAACATCGAACCTCAGGATGACTACACGCATGAACTCGGCCCGGAAGAGAACTTCAACGAGAGCATGTACTTCAACTTCTTTGATCAGGTCAGCGGCTACGGCGGATTCATGCGTTGCGGAAATCGCGCGAACGAAGGCTACGCTGAGGTCACGCTCTGTCTCTTCCTCCCCACCGGCGAGGTGCTCTTCAACTACGACCGCCCCCGCATCGAGAACAACGACGCGATGGACGCGGCCGGCATGCGCTTTGAGGTGATCGAACCGCTGGAGAAGCATCACACAACCTACAAGGGCGGCGCAGTATTCCTCACGAGCCCCGAACAGATGGCGGACCCTGGCACCGCCTTTCGCGAGAACCCGCACAAGAAGATCGACCTCGACCTCATCCAGGAAGGCATCGGCCCGGTCTACGGCCACGCGGCACGAGGGGAGTCGAATCAGTCGCCGGAGCAGCAGTTCGCGAAGGCCCACTACGAACAGCACATGAGGGCGACCGGGACGCTTAAGATCGACGACGAGACCATCCAGATCGAAGGCACCGGCCTGCGCGACCACTCCTGGGGCCCGCGCTATTGGCAAGCGATTTACTCATACCGATGGCTTACGTGCGCCTTCGGCCCCGACTTCGGCATCATGGTCTCGGAGGTCTCTCCCGAGAAGAACGTACGCCGCCAGAACGGCTGCGTCGTCAGGGACGGCGACAAGTTCGAGCGCATCGTCAAGGTCGACATCGAGTCCGAGTACGTGCCGGATACGGTATTCCACAAGAGCATGAAGGCCAACCTGGGACTGGAGGGCGGCGAAACGCTCGTCCTTGAGGGCACCGTGAAGGGCTTCATCCCGCTACGCAACCGCCGCGGCGGCATGGTCACCCACATCGGCGAAGCCATGACCGAGTATCGCTGCGAAGGGCGCACAGCGAACGGTATCTCTGAGTACCTCGACCAAGTGGAGTAATCTACGCCTCACGTCATTCCGAGCGAACGGCTGTCACTCTGAGCGCGGCGATGCCTGCCCTGAGCGTCTCTTTTGTCATTCCGAGCGAAGCGAGGCCTGCCCTGAGCGTAGTCGAAGGGAATCTAGCCCGTCAGCACCAGCGCTTCGGTGAAGCCGCGACCGCGATCGGTTAGGCATCAGCACCGCCGGTGAGAAATTGTCAAACAGCATGCCTCTTACCACTGAAGACCTCCGCGAACGTCTAACCGCATTCCTCACGCGCTACCACGACGCCCGCTCCGTTCAGATCGACAACCTGCGACGCCTTACAGGCGGAGCCTCGAAACAAACCTGGGCCTTCGACGCGAAGATCGAGAACGCCGACGGCACACGAGACGTCCCCCTCGTCATGCGCTCCGACCCGCGCCGGCTTCAACCCGAAAACGACGACCTCGAGTATCTGTTGCTTAAGGCCGCTGAAGCTACAGACGTCCCCGTCCCGACGGTTTACGCTCGCGGGGATGACTCCCTCGCCATGCCGTTCTTCCTCATGGAACACGTCGAAGGCGAGACGATCCCTCGACGCCTCCTCCGCAACGCCGAATTCGAGGAGGCCAGGAACGTCCTCCCAGCACAGCTTGGCGAAATCCTCGCCAAGATCCACAGCGTCCAGATCGAACCGCACGGCCTCGGCATCCTCCCCTCCCCCGCCGAAGGCCAGTCGCCCGCCGAGCACGAGGTCGACCGCTACGAGCAGGTCTTTCGCGCGACGACGCCCGATCCACACCCCGTGTTCGAGCTGGCATTTCGCTGGCTGCGCGCGAAGGCACCGAAGACAGACGACCGTGTGCTCGTCCATGGCGACTTCCGCATGGGCAACCTCATGTGCGGACCGGAAGGCGTCCGCGCCATCCTCGACTGGGAGCTGGCCCACGTCGGCGACCCGATGGAGGACATCGGCTGGCTCTGTGTGCGCTCCTGGCGTTTCGGCAACGACGACAAACCGATCGGCGGCCTCGGCCAGCGCGACGAGTTCTACAAGGCGTATGGCGCGGCCAGCGGGCGATCCGTCGATGCCGAAGCCATCCGATTCTGGGAGGCGTTCGGCAACCTGCGCTGGGGCGTCAGCTGCATCATCCAGGCCAAGACCTACATCGATGGCCACAGTTCCAGCGTCGAGCTTGCCAGTATTGGGCGTCGCATCGCCGAGACGGAATGGGAGCTACTCAACCTGATGGAGGCAGAGTGATGCAAGACCGTCCCAACTACGACGAACTCCTCACTGCGGTCGAACGCTTCCTCGACGACGAAGTTGTCGCCAAGAGCGAAGGTGCGCTGCGCTTCAACGGCCGCGTCGCCGCAAACGTCATCCGCATCGTCCGTCGGGAGCTTGAGAACGAAGAAGCGTCTCTCGCACGCGAATGGGATTCGTTGGCAGAACTCGTCGGCGAGGCCCCCCGGCCCCGCGACCGCGACGCCCTTCGTGCCGTGCTGGTGCAGCGCAACGAGGCGCTCGCCGGTCGGATCCAAGCAGGAGATACGGACGAGCGCGGCTTCAGAGACTCCGTCATCAAACACCTACGCCAGACCATCCACGACAAACTAACGGTCACGAACCCGAAATGGCTGGACTAGGCTGAGGTGCTCAGAGTTCCGAAGGAACTCCCAAGCTGCCCATCTGGGCAGCCGTCAGTCTGCTTGGAACCCCGCGTCCTTGTGGCTACCGTCGCAATACGGCTTGTTCTCGGAGCGTCCGCAGCGACAGAGCGTCATGCGGTTGAGCTTCTGGAACGTTTCGCCGTCGTGTGAGTCCACCTCGATGCCGCCGCGCACCCACAGCGGCCCATCCTTGATCGTCGCGACCGACGGCTCGAACTCCGGCTCCAGGTCTTCGTAACCCGGCCCGAAACCCAACCGGCCGGATGGACAGTTCGCGATCATCCGGCGGGCGCGCTCACGCACTTCTGGGTCCTTCGTGAATTCCATCATCGCCCAGACGTTCGTGAACCGAGTACCGCAGAAGCCTGCGTGTTCGCAGAGGGTCTGGTCGTCGGTCAGCGAGATGCCGACACCCTCGATTCGAGTGCGCTCCCCGCGTGTTGCCGTCAACGTCCCGTCGAAATCGATCTTCTCGTGCGTACCGTCACAGTAAGGCTTTGTGTTCGATTGCCCGCAGCGGCACAGCAAATAACGCTTGCGTCGCTCATAGTCTGCGTCTTCTGTTCCGACCAGGTCCCAGTCGAGCGGCTCGCCGTAGATGCTCTCCGATTGCGCCCGCTTCGTCAGGATCGGCTCTCCCGTCACTTCGTAGGGTCCGTTCTCCTGGATGACGATCTTTGGCGCTGGTTGCTCGTTCAAGTGCCCTCCTATTTGTCAGCATGCGTTCCATAGCAGCATACCAGCCACGCCACCCGCAGTTCCGAAGGAACTGCCTAGGCGCCGCCTAGCGGCGCCCGGACTCCAACAGTACCTTCAGGCGCTCCAGGTCCTTCGAGACGTTCCGCTTCACCATCATGCCCAGCAGCGGGGCCGTAACCTTGTAGAAGCCGCCGCCGTCACCCCGCACACGAATCGTCATCTTGGTGCCGCCGTCTGCGTCCGCAAATGTGTAGCGGATCGTCATCGGGAAGGGCTGGTCGGTGCTCATCGCGACGAGCGCGCTGGACTCGTACTCGACCACTTCTGGCGTGTAGTGCATTTTTCGGCCGAGGAACGACGCGACGCGAGCGACCTTGGTACCGACGCCAAACGGCGGGTCGGTCACTGTCTTCGCCTCGACGATGCCACCGATCCACGTTGGGTCGTTGTCAGGATCCGACGCGAACGCGGCCACTTCGCCGCGTGGCTTGTTGATGACAATCTCTGCGGATGCGTCGACACCCATGCATCTTCCCTCTACAAACTCTCCAGCAGTCCAGCCGTAAACTGCAACACCAACGCCGCGTCGATCGCGTCGGTGTTCCCATCGCCATTCGCGTCGGCGTTACACGGGAGGTCGCCCAGAATGCCTGCTGTGAACTGCAAGATCAGAGCCGCGTCGATGCTTGTGATGTCACCGTCACAGTTCGCATCCCCAATAACAGATGCCGGAGTCTTGCCCGGCACGACGAGAACCGGTGTCAGGCTATCATCCGTCATTCCGTCGCCGAACTGCCCAGCGCTGTTGCTCCCCCAGCACAGAATATCACTCCCGTTCGTAATCGCACACATGTGAGCATCGCCTGCAGCAATGCTTACAACGCCTTCCAGTTCGGGAACCACCACGGGTGCAATGCGATCGTCCGTACTGCCGTCCCCTACCTGACCCGAGTCGTTGTCTCCCCAGCAGCGCAGCGTTCCACTGTTCAATAGCGCACAGCCATGACCCCGGAACCTGCCGCCGACACTCACTGCGTCAACGCCGCCCTCCAGACCGAACACCTGCGTCGGCACAATGCGGATGTTATCCTCGGTTCCATCGCCCACCTGGCCGTCGAAGTTGAAGCCCCAACAAAGCACCGCGCCAAGCCCTGTCAGCGCGCAGGCGTGCAGGCCACCGACGCTGACCTGCGCCACAGCGCTCTCCAAACCCGAGACTAGCTGCGGCAGCGGACAGCGCATGCCACAGGCGCGGTCGTCTCCGATCTGGCCCTCGACGTTCGAGCCCCAGCAGAACACGGCTCCCGCGTTGGTCAGCGCGCAGCTCGATGACGTTCCGAGCGACACCGCCGAGACGTCCGCCAAGCCGGACACAACAACCGGCGTGAGCGAGTCCATCGTTGTCCCGTCACCGAGTTGTCCATCTTCGTCGTTGCCCCAGCAGAGCACCGTTCCATCATTCAGCACCGCGCAGCTATGAAAGCCTCCGGCGGCAATAGAAGCGACGTTGTTGAGCGCTGAGGAGCACGTCGCGTCTGCACAAACGTCCACCGGTACCGCGCTCGCTTCCTCGCTTCCATTGCCCAAGCGGCCGCCGTTCTCGCCCCAGCAGCGTGCAATACCGGTTGTCGTTACGGCGCACGTGTGCGTTAGACCCGCGCTCACCCCAGAAACGCCCTCATCTAGCCCGGCTACATCCACAGGAAGGGAGCTGGAATCGTTCGTGCCGTCACCAAGCTGTCCGTCAGCGTTCAGTCCCCAGCAAAGAATGCTGCGGCCCTCGGTTAACGCGCACGTATGGCTCCCGCCGCCGCTCAGTGCGACGACGTTGGCGCTAGCAGTCGCCTGGGCGGGAAGAAGCAGTACGAACGCTGTGCTGAACGCGAAACCAATTAGCAATGCGCGCACGCACTACTCCGGCAGGAACTCGGCCGCGTTCAGGTCCAGAATTGCCGCCGCATAGCGGTCGAACATCGTCTCGAACAGCTCCTGGGCGCGCTCGTTATACTCCTCGATGTTCAAGCTCTCCTGGCTGGTCACCAGGAAGATGAATAGGAACAGCGCCGCGCCTCGATAGTCCTCCGCACATGTCTCGTATTCGTACCCTTCGACTCCGCGTTCGACGAGCGCGTCATAGTAGACTCGCACCAGGTCGTCCTGATGCTCCTTGCGCACCTCCGTCGTCAGGTTGCCCGCGAGAAAATACGCCACGTCGCCCATCGCAGGTCCGCGCTGGGCGAGCTGCCAGTCGATGATGGCGATCGGGCTGCCGTCGGCGAGATCGAAGAACATATTGTCGAGCCGATAGTCGGCATGCGTGATCGTTAGCGGTCTGCCCTCTAACTCTTTAGCAAGCTCGGTGAAGGACTGTCCGAACTTCTCTCCGATGGGAAGAATCTCTGGGGGAACCTGATCGCCGTAACGTTCGATAAAGATCGGCCACGATTGCTCATACAGCATTGAGATCAGTCCTATCAGCATCGGATCGTCCACTCCAGGCATCCACTCGAACTCCTCTAGGCGCGGGCTGTTCCAGAACTTCGCGTGGAGCTTGGCCAACGTCTGGAGGGCCAGCTTCGCTTCGTCGATCGAACACGTCGCTAACTGGTCGCCCACACGGCCAGGCGCGAGGTCCTCCAACAGCAGAACGTGATCCCCAGTCGCGCTATCGGAGTGGCTGAAGTACATCCTTGGTGTCCGGATGGGAACGTCGTCCGCAATCTGTTCGTAGAAGCGAATCTCGCGCTGATACAGGTTAATCATGTTCGCTAAGTTGCGAAACGCCTCGTCGCGTGTTGGCAGCTTCGCAATGAGCGAGGCGGGCGCAGCGGCGGCGGCGGCGGCGTCGTAAGTGAGCGTCAAACGCGTCAACTCGCCGATGAAGCCCGCACCTTCACCAATAATTTCCTTGTCGATCGACGAGATCCTAGCGCCGCCGGTGACCGAGTCGTCCAAGACTTCGTTCAGCCACTCCGCCGTGATCTCGTCCGAGTTCTTCGGCATCTGTTGCCCGCTCATCGTCGGCGTTGCTCCAAGTAGCCGCGGGCTGAGATCGGCCAGACCTCGACCACCTCATCGTCCTCAACGGCATACATCACGTCGTGTAAGTTGATCGTGGGGTCGATGTGGGATGGCCACAGCTCGATCGGATCGCCCACTGCGATCGTACTTTCTGGCGGCAGCGCGATCGTCGCGTGCTCGTCGCTCAGGAACATCACGGAAGCGCCGTCGATGCCCTTTACGTCCGGGTTACCATGGTCTTGCGTCGTCGCCTTGTGTCCGGAGTCAGCCGCGCATTGGTCCGGGCGCGGGCGGCTAAGCACGGTGCCCAGCACGCTAAAGGCTTTCTCGAACGGGATGTCCAACTTGGCATAGGCCGTGTCCATGAGCGCGTAGGAGCCAGCCTGGATTTCGGTAACGCCCTCCATCCCGCCCGTGATGTCGTACGTGCCCGTCCCGCCTGCGCTGACGATCTCGCACGGCAGACCCGCCTCCCGCACCATCTTCACCGACTCCAACAGGCGGCCCATAGCTTTCGTCGCACGCGGTTCGCGCTCGGCCCGGTCCTCGATACCGACAACGTGACCCTCGTAGCCCATCATACCGCGCAGCGTCACGCCGTCCGTCGAATCGATCAGCTTCGCCAACTCGAGCGCCGACGCGCCCGGCGCGATGCCGCAGCGCGGCAGCCCGACGTTCACGTCGACCAGCACACCAATGTCGACGCCGGCCGCTCGTGCCGCCTGCGCCAGGTCGTTTAGCCCAAATTCGGAATCGACTGCCACCTTCATATCGCAGCTCTTTGCCAACTTCGCTACGCGCACGGCCTTACCCGGCCCGACAACCTGATTCGCGATCAAAACGTCGTCCGTCAGCCCCTCGTCGACGACCACTTCGGCCTCGCCGACCGTCGCGCATGTCAGCCCGCTGCAGGAGCCGGCGGCGAGCTGCCGCTTCGCGATGGCCGGCGTCTTGTGCGCCTTGAAGTGGGGTCGGACCCTGCACGAGCCACCGGCGAAGAAATCGGCCATGCGCTTTATGTTCCGGTCCATCGCGGCGAGGTCTACCACGAGCGCCGGCGTCGGAATCTCTGCGAGCTTCATGCGTTTTCTCCCATCCCGCGTCATACTAGCGCACGGCTCGTAGAGCGAGCGCTATCATGGCTCACATGCAGTTGGAGATTCGCCGCGTCGAGACCCAGGCCGACATGGACGATGCGCTTTCGATACGCCGCGCCGTCTTTATCGATGAGCAGAACGTCTCCGAAGATGAGGAGATCGACGGACACGACCGTGACGGCGGCTGGCTCGGCGAAGTGGTCCAAATGACCGGCTACCTAAATGGCAAACCCGTCGTCACGGGCCGCCTCATGCCGGATACGGCCTCAGACGCCGACGCCCACATCGGGAGAGTGGCAGTCCTGAAAGAGCTACGCGGCAAGGGCTACGGCAGATTGTTCATGCTGGCTCTGCACGACGAAGCCCGCAGGCGAGCCTATACCAAACTGAGGTTAGGCGCGCAGCTACACGCGATTCCGTTCTATGAAAGCCTCGGCTACGTCGCTAGCGGCGACGTCTTTCTCGACGCCAACATCGAGCACCGCCGGATGGACCTCTCGCTTTAGCGCGCTCACGACATCTGCGGGTCAGGCTTCAGCCTGACAATACGCCCTGCAGTTTGCAAAAAACTGCCAAGCTAGCCCGAAGGGCTAACCAGCATCGATTCTAAAATCGACACCGGGTACGGCAGCTTCATGAACGCGTCGTGGAACGCTAATTGGTTGTAGGCACTGCCCTGCTTTGCCTTCAGCTTGTCGCGCAGTGCCAGGATCTCGTGCTTCCCAAGCGTGTAGGCGTAGTAGCCCGGGCCCATCACGCCGCGCCGCGCCTCGCGCTCCGCAATCGGCTTCGTCGCGTAGCCCTCACGCTCGAAGAACGCGATCGTCTCATCGATGCTCCACCCCTGCGTGTGCAGTCCGAACGAACAGAGATAGCGGCATAGGCGCAACAGCGCCTCGCGTAGCTGCATCACCTCATAGCGCGGGTCGCCGTCGCCGTACCCCTCCTCGACGAGCACCTGTTCGATGTAGTGCGCCCAGCCTTCCACAGCCGTCGTCGTCAGCAGAAAGTGCGGCAGCTTGCCGGGAGCGTGGCGGAGCCAGGAGATGTGAACGTAGTGCCCCGGATAGGCTTCATGCGCCGTGATCCCGGGCAGGCTGTACGAGTTGAAAAACTTGAGATAAGCCTCGGTCCGCTCCGCCGGCCACGAATCGTCCGGCGGAGTCACATAGTAGTACGCCTCCGTCGCCACCTTCTCGAAGGCGCCCGGCGTGCTGCACGCGGCCTGTGTGGTGCTGCGCGCGAACGAAGGCGTCTCCGTCACCTCGATGCGCACCTCGGTCGGCATCGACGCCATGCCGCTTTCGATCGAGAACTGGCGCAGATCCTCAAGCAACGCTGCTGTGTCTGGAATGAGCCGTTCTGGCGTCGGGTGGTTCTGCGAAATCTCGTCGACGACCTCCGCTGGAGTTTTCGACGCGTCGATCTGTCCTGCCAGCTCGGCGAGCCTCGCCTGCGTCGCTTTCAGGTCGTCGCGCGCGCGCTTCTCTAGCTGGTCGAGCGGTATATCGACGAAGTCCGCCAGCGAGAGCAGTTGCTTGAACCGCTCCTCACCGTAGCGAAAGTCCCCGTCGGAGCGTGGCAGCAGGTCGTCCTTGAGCCATGCGGCAAAGCCGTCCATCGCCTCAGTCGCCGTCGCGACCGCATCGTCGAACGCCGACTTAAGCGATGCGTCATCGAGTTCCGACAAAGCGTTCGGGAGATCGCGTTGGAACAACAGCTTGAGTCCCGCCGCCTGTTCGATCGCGGTTTCGACATGCACGCGTGGGCAGTCGTCCAGGTTTTCTCTTCCATGCGCCAGGACTTCCGGTACCGCCTTCAGCCGCGACACGAGGCTCCGGGCGCGTTCTTCCAACGGCGCAAACTTCCTGATGATCAGCCCATTGCAACCCCCGCCTATCGATCCGAGGTAACCGCCCGGCGATCTACGCCACTGCTGGAGGTCTTCGATCGTGATCAGCTCCCATTGCGTGCGACGTCGGAGCAACTCGTGATCGGCCTGCTCCTCGCGCGACAGCGTCGACGTTTCGACACGCTCCAGCGACTTCAACGACGCGCGTAACTGCGACGCGCGCGCATCGACAGCGGCGCGACTGCGATCGCCCAGCCGCGCGTCGTGCTCGTGGAAGCCCAGGCGTGTCGCACCCTCCGGTCGGTGCTCCAGCGTCGCAGCGATCCAGTCATCACTAATCTGCCCGAAATCGTTTGCGGCCATGAAATAACTCCTTATGTGTTGTGTCCGTTACGCCGTAAAGCACGCGGAGTGTATCACACCAAACCCGATCACCTACTGGCTTTGTTCGCGCCCTTGTGATATAGAGGGGCGTCACCAACTGCGGGACGAAGTCACTAAGGAGGGAACGACATGCCAGCGAAAAGACGACGCAAGCCAGCAGCGCGTAAGACCGCGGCTCGCAAGACCACCGCGCGACGCAAGCCAGCAGCGCGTAAGACCGCCGCTCGCACGAAGACCGCCGCGAAGCGATCGCCTGCCAAGAGGAAGGCGCCCGCTCGCACGAAGACCGCAGCGCGCAAGCCCGCAGCGCGCAAGCCCACAGCGCGCAAGCCCGCAGCGCGCAAGCCCGCGGCACGCCGCTAAATCGTAGTTGAGTAACAGAAGAGAGAGGCCGGGAGACCGGCCTCTCTCTTCATTGTTCGCCTGAAGAGCTATGTTTCCGAAGTAGACGCCTAGGCCTCCGAAGGAGGCGCCTGTTCGCGCTCCCACTGAGCGAAGAGCCGCTCCAGCTCGGCGCTCTTTCGCTCCAGTTCGTTGGCTATCCGCGAACCCTCACGATGATCGCCGCGTGTGAACGCCTCGGACACGCGCTTCTCCAACGCCATCTTCTCCCGTTCGACGTCCGCGATCTGTCGGTCCAGCGCGCTCGGCTCGCGGGACATCGCCTCCGCCTGCGGGTTCACGCGCCTGACCCGCTCCCGGCGCCGTCCACGGGTCGTGGCCCGCGCGCGTTCCGGCCGCAGCGCCGCCTGCTGCTCAGCCCAGTACTCAGAAAAGCTTCCAATGTGTGAGACGAGCTTCCTGTCCCGCAGCTCGACGACGCGCCCCGCGACTTTGTCCAGGAAGTAGCGGTCGTGGGACACCAGAAGAAGCGTGCCCTTGAAATCGGCCAGCACCTCCTCGATGGCCTCGCGCGCCGGTATGTCCAGATGGTTCGTCGGCTCGTCCAAGATCAGAAAGTTCGGGTTCTTGTTGAGCACCTTCGCCAGCTGAAGACGGTTTCGCTCCCCTCCCGAGAGGCTGCCGACGCGCTTCTCGTAGTCGTCCGGTCCGAACATGTAACGAGCCAATAGCGTGTGCGTCTCGTCGCGCGTGATGTTGCCGTCGCCAAAAATCTGATTGAAGACAGTCCTGTCGTTATCGAGTACTTCCTGCTCCTGAGCGCAGTAGCCGACACGCAGGCTCGGCCCGATCCGGATCGTCGGATGATCCCAGGCACCGTGCTTCATCACGTCGCGGAGGAGCGTCGTCTTGCCGCTGCCGTTCGGCCCGATCAATGCCACACGCTCGCCCGCCGCGATGTGCAACTCAGCATCTTCCAGAAGGACCAGGGCACCGAACGCCTTGCTATAACCTCGCACCTGCAGGGCGATGTCTGCGTGACTGGCCTCCTCATCGACGCGCGGCCGCATAGAGCTCGACTCCTCAGCCGGCTTCTCAACTGCTTGCGCGCGTTCGCGAGAGAGCTGAGACCTCCGCGCCCGCAAGCGCTTGCCCCATTTCGCGTCGCCAGTACGGCGCGCCATCACCTCGAAGCGCTTGACAAGCTCCTCCAACTGCGCGAGCCGCCGTTGGTTCACGACGTAGTCGCGCCCCTGCGATATCTTCTCGCGCAGCAACGTCGTCCGGTACGATGTGTAGTTCCCGGTGTACTGCCTGACGCGTCCATCCTCTAGGTGCAGAATCTCGTCGACGACGCGGTCCAGCAGATAACGATTGTGTGAAACGATCAACACAGCGCCTCGATATCCCGCTAGGAAGCTCTCAAGCCAGGCCAGCCCCTCGAAGTCCAGGTGGTTGGCCGGCTCGTCCAGCAGCAACAACTCCGGCTCCGCAAGCAGAGCCCGTACAAGCGAGAGGACGTTCTTCTCGCCGCCAGACAGCGTGCCGACCAACTCTTCGCTGCGACCCGCCAGCCCCAGTGAATCCAACATCTCGATCGCCCGTGAAGGCACGCGATCGCCACCGGCCTGCTCGTAGGCCTGCGACGCAGCCTCATATGATTGTTCCACAGCGCTGAGTTCGCCGCTCGCCGCCGACGCCAACCGCCTCTCAGCGTCACGCAACCTCCGCTCCAATTCGCCGTGCTCGCGCAGCACGGTTTCGATCACCCTGTTCTGCGCGTTGTGTTCGACCAGTTGAGGCACGTAGCCAAGCTTCAGGCCGGGCGCGCGCACGATCGCGCCACCGCTGACCGGTTCCTCCCCTACCAACATGCGCAGGATCGAGGTCTTTCCGGACCCGTTCGGGCCAACGAGCCCCAACTTCTGGCCAGACGTCACTTTGAAGGAGACGTCCTCAAGGACGGCCACGTGGCCGTAGTCTTTGACGACGTTCTGAACACGTAAGAGTTCCATGGCTGGCAGGGGCTCCGATGCTAGAGTATCGGCCACGCCCAATCCTGTACAATCTTGGCGAGTTCACATGCCTGCTCACGCCCTTCGCTCGCTGACGTCCGCGCTCGATCTGCCAGAGACAAACCGCAAGGTGGAGATCGTTGGCCGGGACCCGGTCCTGCAGACAAATTTCCGTGTCGGCGAGGCGGCCGCTGCCGCTCTCGCTGCCGTCGGCCTTGCCGTCTCGGACATCTGGAAACTGCGAACCGGACGGGCGCAACATGTCCGCGTTGAGGTGCCACTCGCGGCGGCATCGTTGATTAGCTTCACGTTCCAGCGCCTCACGAAAAGCCCTACACCACAACGAGGGCCGCGCTTGACCGACTTCTTCCCAACTCGTGACGGCCGCTGGTTCCTCGTCCACCAGGGCTTTCCGAAGAACCGCCAGAGCATACTCGCACTACTCTCCTGCGAGGCGACGGCCGAATCGATCGCTCAGAGCGTCGCCGGTTGGGACGCGCAGGAGCTGGAGGATAAGTTCGGCGAACTCGGCCTCTGCGGCGCCATGGTGCGAACCGAGGAAGAGTGGGCCGGCCACGACCAGGCGATCGCACTCGCCGAACAGCCCGTGGTCGACGTCACACGCGTCGGCGACAGCGATCCGGAGCCGTTTGCGGAGGGCGATCGTCCGCTCTCCGGCGTTCGCATGCTCGATCTCACACGCGTCCTCGCGGGGCCAACGTGCGGCCGCACGCTCGCCGCGCACGGCGCCGATGTCCTCCGCATCGATTCACCGGAGCTACCGAGCATCGCCGCCTTCGTCATGGACACCGGCCACGGGAAGCGCAGCGCCCACCTCGATCTGAAGACTCAGGAGGACGCCGATCAGCTCCGAGCGTTAGTGCGCGACGCCGACGTCTTCGCTCAGGGCTACCGCTCAGGCGCAATAAACCGCCTCGGCTTCGGGCCGGAGGCGCTCCACGAGCTACGGCCAGGTCTGATCTACACATCGATCAATTGCTATGGGCACACGGGGCCGTGGCAGCAGCGACCAGGCTGGGAGCAACTCGCGCAGACCGTTACGGGCATCGCGGCAGAACATGGCGACGAGCGCCCCCGCCTGCTTCCCGCCGCGGCCACCGACTACACGACCGGCTACCTTGCGGCGTTGGGCACAGTCGTCGCTCTCGCCAGACGCGCGAGAGAAGGTGGCAGCTATCACGTGCGCGTTTCGCTCTCGCGGACCGGCATGTGGCTCCAGAGCCTCGGCCGCACGACCGAACGAGGCGCCGGCGTGACGGAAGAGATCGTCGCACCCGCCATGACCGACTCCGACACGCCCCACGGAAAGCTCTACCACCTTGGCCCTGTGCTCGAGCTCTCGGAGACACAGCCTCGCTGGGAGCGACCGACTGTACCGATAGGGACACATGAGGCCGAATGGGCCTAGCGTCGGTCTGCATCTTGTGGTGTACAATCTGCTACAGGATTAAGGAAGGGTCACCATGGTAACCACGGCAGCAGTCGCGACAACCCGGAACGGCAAGGTCGAGGGACGCGAAAAGGAAGGCGTTCTCCTCTTCGCGGGCATTCCCTACGCGAAGCCACCCGTCGGCGATCTCAGGTTCCGGGCCGTCCAGCCCCACGGGCCCTGGTCCGGCGTCCGCAACGCTCAGAAGTTCGGGCCGGCCGCGCCTCAGCTAGCGGGCACGTTTCTCGAAAACAGCGTGCCCGTCCGCTGGGACGAAGACTGCCTCACGCTCAACATCTCAACGCCGGCAGCGGACGGCGCCAAGCGGCCTGTCCTCGTCTGGATCCACGGTGGAGCGTTCAGGACCGGACAGGGTGGCATCCCCTGGTACAACGGCGCCCGCTTCGCGGCCAACGGCGATATCGTCGTCGTCAGCATTAACTACCGCCTGGCCGCACTCGGTTTCGCGCACCTCGCGAGGTTCGGCGACGATTTCGAATCGTCCGGTATCAACGGCATCCTCGATCAGATCGAGGCGCTCAAGTGGGTCCGCGACAACATCGAGAACTTCGGTGGCGACCCGGAGAACGTGACCATCGCCGGCGAGTCGGCCGGCGCCTTTAGCGTCGGTATACTGCTCGCCTCGCCTATGGCGACCGGGCTCTTCAAGCGCGCCATCGCCCAGAGCGGCGCGGCCCATCACGCCCTGCCTGCGAAATCGTCCGACATTGTCACAGACATCCTGCTGGAGACGCTCGACGCCAAGACCGTCAAGGACCTTGAGGCCGCGTCGGTCGATAGCATCCTCGAAGCTCAGGACAAGGTCGCGATGGAGCTCTTGAAGCGGCCGCAGGGCCTCGGCACAACCGTCGGCTCCTTCTATCCGACAATCGACGGTGCCGTCCTACCGAAGCGGCCGATCGACCTCCTTCGCGACGGGGCGTCCAACGACGTGCCCGTCATCGTCGGTACCAACAAGGACGAAACCACGCTCTTTGGCGCGCCCGGTGATGTCGATGAGGACGGTCTCCGTAGGCTGCTCGACCGCCTAGGCGGCAGCCCGGACCTCATCGACACCTACCGCCGGAACCGGCCCGACGCGACATCACGCGACCTGTTTGTCGCCATGACGTCCGACCACACGTTCCGCATCCCGGCCGTCCGCCTCGCAGAGGCGCGCGAGCCGCACGATGCCAAAACCTGGATGTACCACTTCACATGGGAATCGCGGGCGTTCGATGGCAAGCTGAAGAGCACCCACGCGCTGGAGATCCCGTTTGTGTTCGATAACCTCGATCGCGGAGGCGTGAACATCTTCCTCGGCGAGGGACCGTTGCCGCAGCACGTCGCGGACCCCATGCACGCCGCCTGGACGGCATTCATCCGCACCGGTGACCCGGGCACGGATGCGCTACCGTGGCCGTCCTACAGTTCGGATAGCCGCGCCACCATGGTCTTCGGAGATGAGACCGCCGTCGTGGACGATCCAAACGGTACGGAGCGCGAAGCCTGGGCCGGCCGCCGTTAAGCTAGGCCATGCAGTTGCCCGAAGGGAACTGCATGGCTGGCCGCTAGATCAGCCGGGCGCCGCTAAAGCTAGACCATGCAGTCCGCCCCTGACGAATTGCCAGGCTCACGACAGCCAGCAGTTGCGGGGCAACTGCAATGCCAGTCGGCGCTAGCCGACTGGCACTTTCTCTTCGCTGACAGCCTTCACGCACTCGATCAGGCGTCCCAGCGTGTCCAGCCGCTCCTTCATATCCCGTCCGGCCGGATCGACCCGGAGCGTGGTCACGCCGGCATCGCGATAGGCACGAATCCTGTCCTTCACCATCTCTTCCGTTCCCAGCAGATTCGTCTTCAGCACCATCTCGTCCGGCACGCGCTCTCTTGCCTCGTCGCGGTTGCCGTCCAGCCATAGGTTCTGGACCTCAATCGCAACGTCCTTATAGCCTGCGCGCTGGAACGCTCGGTTGTAGAAATTATGCTCGCGCGAACCCATCGCGCCCAGCGTGAACGCCAGTCCCGGCTTGCGCGGCGGGATCATGTTCTCAATGTCGTCGCCGAACGCCACAGCGCCCCCGGCCTGCAGGTCGATGTCGCTCATTGAGCGACCGGCCTTCTCGGCGCCCTTCTTGATGTCATCGAAGAACACATCGGCGTGTTCGGGCATGAACGACGTGCCCAGCCAGCCGTCGGCCAACTCGCCCGTCATCTGCAGGCTCTTCGGGCTCAGCGTTGCCAGGTAGATCGGCACGGGGTCGCGCAGCGGTGCGCTCGAGCGAATCGCTTTGCCTTCACCCCCGGGTCTCGGCAGCGTATAGACCTTCCCGGAGTAGCTCGCCCGCTCTCCAGATTCGAGCAGGCGAACGATCTCGATCAGCTCCCGCATCCGCGTCATCTGCCGCTTGAACGAGATGCCATGCCAGCCTTCGACCACCTGTGGCCCGCTGGCGCCGATACCAAGCACGAACCGATCGTTCGAAAGAGAGGCCATCGACATCGCTGTCATCGCCAGGAGCGCCGGGGTTCGCGTACCCCCTTGCACAATGCCCGTGCCGAGCCGGATCGTCGATGTCTTGGCCGCCATGTAGGCGAGGGGCGAGATCGCATCGTAGCCCCAAGCCTCGGCCGACCACACGTCGTGAACGCCTAACCGCTCGGCCTCTTGTACGTAGGTGCTCGCTCCCTCCCAGTCATCTCGGCCCATCCCTAGAGATATCGATATCCGCATATCTGTCCTCCCGTATCCACGACGTGTTCAGCTATTCAGCGAATAGCATCCTACACGATCTGACTAAGGCGATGCGACGGGGCGAGTGGGTTTGGGTGTTAGCGCCGGCGGCGCTTGCGCGGCTTCCCGGCGCCGGCGGCGTCGATCACCACGTCTAGCGTTCGTCCCTTGAGTTGCGTACCTGTCAGTCCCGCTACCGCGGATTCCGCAGCTTTCTCGTCGAGTTCGATATAGGCTAGGCGCTTACGAGTGACGAGGCGCACAGAGGTGATCCTGCCATACTCTTCAAACACATGACGCAGATCTCCGTCGGTGACGTCGGGTGACAAGTTGCCCACGAAGATGGTAGCCATTGCGTCTCCTTGCGTTGAAGCGAGGCCAGGCCTACCTCGTCTGGGCAGCCGGCGACGCGAAGTGCCATCGCAGCACACGCACCGAGGGTGGCCACTCAGTGCGCCGCACCCTAGTGCGTATACGCTTCACATCCAGTTTACCATGCATCTGTCCTAGCGTCTGCGAAGTGCTTCCCTTTCCGCAGACAGCGCCACTCGTTAGACTGAGCCGTTGCCTCCGGCCTAGCCATCTTTATGTCATGGATGAGGAACAACTAGACCTCAAGGCAGGCGCTCGCCTGCTTCTGAACGAACTTAA
This sequence comes from Chloroflexota bacterium, assembly GCA_022562155.1. Classification (GTDB taxonomy): domain Bacteria; phylum Chloroflexota; class Dehalococcoidia; order DSTF01; family RBG-16-68-14; genus SZUA-185. The sequence continues at coordinate 40,304 of JADFPV010000002.1, read as the reverse complement.
GCGCCAGTGGGTCTCACTGGGGCTGGCGCTCTTCGCCGCCCTCTTATGGACGGTCGCGCGGATAGCCATACCTGTCCTCATCGGCATCACGATCGACGAGGCGATCGATCTCCCAGGCGGTACTGACCTAGACCTCCTCCTCTGGTTCATGTTGGGCATGCTTGGGCTGGCGGCCCTTCAGGGTGGTGGCGCGTCTATGCGGCGCTACTTTGCGATGCGGACGTCCCACAGAGTCGAAGCCGACATCCGCATGCAGTTCTACGCCAGCATTAGCCGCCTGTCCTTCGACTTTTATGACAAGACGGCGACCGGCCAGTTGATGTCGCGGGCCAGCACGGACGTCCACGAAGTACAGATGCTAACCGTGATGATCCCCATCAACTTTGCGTTTCTGCTGATGGCCGCAGGTTCGTTCATCGTACTCGCCTTCATTCACGTGTGGCTCGCGCTGCTTGGCCTCATCGTCTATCCGATGGTGACGATCATCACCGTCCGCTTCTTCAACAAGCTCTTCCCGGCGACGGCGCGCGTCCAGCAGGGACTGGGCGAACTCACAAGCGTCGTTGAGGAGAACATCGCTGGCAGCCGCCTAGTCCGATCCTTCGGCCGCGAGGATCACGAGATCGCAAGAGCGCGGAAAGTGGCCGATCAGATCTACGAAGACAACATGGAAGTCGCCCGCCTACGGACAACCTACGGACCGCTCTTCTTTCTCCTGCCCACAATCGGCCAGCTCACGATCCTGGCATATGGCGGCTGGTTAGCGCTGAATGGACAGATCTCGGCCGGTGAGTTCGTCGCCTTCTTCCAACTCCTCAACATGCTCATCTGGCCCGTCCAGGGCCTTGGCGAGATGATCGCCTCCGGGCAGCGCGCCCTCACGTCGGCAGCACGTATCTGGAACATCCTCAAGGAGCAGCCGACCGTGCGCCAGAAACCCAATGCAAGGTCGATGCCAGACGGTCATGGCGAGATCGAGTTCGATAACGTGCGTTTCTCGTACTTCCCCGGCCAGCCTGTGCTGCGTGACTTCTCACTCAAGGTGCCCGCGGGTACGTCCATCGCCCTTGTTGGTCCGACCGCCTCCGGCAAGTCGACCGTCGCCCAGCTGTTGCCGCGCTTCTATGACATCGAAGACGGCTCAATCAAGATCGATGGCGTCGACATCCGCGAACTCAATCTGCAGGAGCTTCGCTCCAACGTCGGCCTCGTCTTCGAGGACACGTTCCTGTTCTCAGACACCATCCGCAACAACATCGCGTACGGCAACATGGACGCCACCGAACAAGAGGTCATGAAAGCGGCGCAGCTCGCCCATGCCGCGGAGTTCATCGAGCGCATCCCTGAGGGTTACGACACCGTCGTGGGCGAGCAGGGCTTCTCGCTTTCGGGCGGCCAGCGCCAGCGCATCGCCATTGCCCGGGCGATGCTGAAAGAGACCCGCGTTCTTATCCTCGACGATGCCACCTCCAGCGTAGACGCGCACATGGAGGAGGAAATCCGCAACGCCCTCCGCATCGTTATGGAGGGCCGGACGACTGTCATCATCTCGCACCGCATCTCGACGATCGCACTCGCCGACCAGGTCGTCCTGGTCGATCAAGGCCGTGTCGTCGACATCGGCTCACACGCGGACTTGCTATCGAGCAACCCTCGGTACCAGGAAGTCCTTGGCCAGGTGGAGGCGCGAGTATGATGTTCCACGGGCCGCCAACCATCGAACGCCGCAACGGAAGTGGCCCTGAGATCCAGACGACACACGTGATCAGGCCCCTCTTACGGCTACTGGCGCCGCTCTGGGTAATGGCCGCAGTCGCGATCGCGTCCATCTGCATCTTCGCGCTCGCCAACCTCGCCCGGCCAATCGTGATCCAGCAGGCGATCGACGACGGCATCATCAAGGGCGATGGCGACGCGATCGTTGTAGCGTCCATCTGGTTCTTTGCTTTGGGAATCGTGATCTACGTCGTGCAGGCCATCAGCACGTACACGGTCACCTGGGTCGGTCAGCAGGTTCTGCGCAATCTGCGAATGCGGCTCTTCTCGCACTACCAGCGGCTGTCGATGTCCTTTTTCGATAAGGAACACTCAGGACGGCTCGTCGCGCGTATGACGGCGGACATGAACGCGCTCTCTGATGTGCTGAACTCAGGCTTCCTGATGATCGTCCAGGCACTCCTGCTGCTCCTCGGTGCAATCGTCATCCTCTTCCTGCTGAGCTGGCAACTCTCACTCGTCAGCCTGGCGATCCTGCCGCCGCTCATCATCGCCACCATGATCTTTCGCGTGTACTCAGAGCGCGCGTACGACGCCGTCCGCGACCGTATCGCCGACGTCATGATCCACATGCAGGAGAACTTCGCCGGCATGCGCGTCGTCCAGGCCTTCGCGCGCGAGCGCCAAAACGCCGAGCATTTCGACCGCATCAACGAGCACAATTATGAGGCAAACCTGCGCACCGTCCGCATCTCATCGATGTACATCCCCTTCATCGAATGGTTGGGCGGGGCAGGCATCGGCATCATTTTGTACTTTGGTGCGGGAGCCGTATTCGGCGTAGACGTAAGCGTCGGCACCATCGTTGCCTTCATCTTCTACATAAACTTCATCTTCCAGCCGATCCAGCAGCTCTCACAGGTGTATGACATGATGCAGAGCGGCTTCTCGGCTCTGAAGAAGATCTTCGGCCTCCTTGAGATCGAGCCTGAGGTGGTGGAGCCAAAGACGCCCGCGACGCTCAGTCTGCCGGTACGCGGCCAGATCGATCTCGACGACCTCAGCTTCGGCTACTCTAAAGACATCCCCGTCATCAAGGATGTAAACATCGAGATCGCGTCCGGCCAGCGTCTCGTCCTAGTCGGGCCGACCGGCGCGGGCAAGTCTACTCTCGCCAAGCTCATGATGCGCTTCTACGACCCGACGATGGGACGGATACTGCTCGATGGCCAGGATATCCGCCAGTTCTCTTTCAAGGACCTTAGACGTTCGATCATCATGGTGCCCCAGGAGGGCTTCCTGTTCAGCGGCACGATTCGCGAAAACATCCTCTTTGGCCGGCCAGATGCGACGGACGACGAGGTCGTCGCGGCCTGCCAGTCGCTTGGTGTCCACAGCTTCATCGAGGCGCTGCCCGATGGCTACGACACCGCCGTAAGCTATCGCGGTTCGCGCCTCTCCGCTGGTGAGAAGCAAGTTGTCTCCATCTCCCGCGCTTTCCTCGCCGACCCGCCCGTCCTCATTCTCGACGAGGCCACGTCCAGCATGGACCCCGGCACCGAGGCGATCGTCGAAGGCGCGATCCGCAGAGCGCTGGAGGGCCGCACGAGCATCGTCATCGCCCACCGTCTCAGCACAGCTGAGCAAGCCCAGCGTATCCTCGTCGTCAACGATGGCCGCGTGATTGAAGACGGCTCCCACGCAGAGCTGGTCAGCGCGGGTGGCTACTACACCTCGCTTTACGAACGCTGGATCGAACACGGGAACGCTGCTGGCGGCTAGCTCACATGGCCGCCGAACCGTTCATCGGCACGTCGTCCTGGGCTGAGAAGACTCTCGCCGATTCCGGCCGGTTCTATCCGGAGGAGGTGAAAGACACGTCCGCGCGCCTTGAGTACTACTCGAAGCATTTCAACTTCGCGGAAATAGACAGCACCTACTACGCCCTACCCTCCAAGAAGAATATCCAGCGCTGGTCGGACTCCGTGCCGGACAGCTTCAGATTCAACGTCAAGACCTTCGCGCTCTTTACGCAGCATCCTACACGGCTTTCGTCAATACCTAAGAGCTTTCATGCGGCTCTGCCGGAGAAGGTCCGCGAGAAAGCCCGCACCTACTACAAGGACATCCCGCCTGAAGTCAGCGACGAGTTATGGGGCATCTTTCGCGGCGCCCTCAAGCCAATGCGAGAGGCAGGCAAGCTGGGTGCCATCCTCATCGACTTTCCGCCGTGGTGGGTGCCCTCCAGCGCGAATCGAGAATACATCGCCCACGCCCGCGAGCGTCTTCCTGACGACGAAGTGATCGTCGAGTTCCGCAACCGGCTCTGGGTGGATGACGACGAAAGCGCGGCTTCGACCTTCGGCCTGCTCCGCGACCTCAGGTGCGGCTTCGTCTGCGTAGACGAACCGGTGGGTCTCAAATCGAGCTTCCCACCCACTGTGGCAGTAACAGCGTCGACCTCAGCCGTGCGTTTCCGCGGGCGCAACGCGAAACGCTGGGAGGACAAGAAGGTGTCCACAGTAGAGCGTTTCGACTGGCTCTACTCGGACGAAGAGCTTTCTGAGTGGCTGCCCCGCATCGAGCAGCTCCGAGCCGAGTCAGACTCGCTCTACCTAAGCTTCAGCACCAAAGCGGAAGACCAGGGCGTAGCCAACGCCGCAAGTCTCAAGAACCTACTGGGAGTCTAATAGCCGCACCAGAGCTCAGCGCGGCGTACCACTGTGGCAGTAGCAACACGGTTTGCGACGCAGATTCCAGAGGAGCGGCTGGGTCTGAGTAGCCAATGCCAGGTCTCTCCGTGGAGTACCAACTCGGCAGAACACAATTAAGCGCCATCGTGAATCACAGAAAAAGCTTGACCCAAGCGGCCAGAGTGATACTGTCTCATTAGGCATGAGAGCCGCTCCCCGTACGGCCGAACCCCCGGTCGCGCTGGAGCCCCGCAAGGCGGGCCAGCTTCGCCCCATGCTCGCCACAATCGTAGAAGAACCGTTCGACTCCCCCGACCATATATTCGAAGTGAAGTGGGGCGGCGTCCGCACGATTGCCGAGGTCGACGACGGCAAGCTACGGCTCCAAGGCCGCAATCTCCGAGACCTCACACCGCTATATCCAGAGCTCTCCGTGCTTTCGGACTGCCTCCGTGCCAAGTCGGCCGTCGTTGACGGCGAGATTATCGCCTGGGGCGCCGACACGATCCCGTCATCGGAATTGTTGCGGCCGAGGCTCCTACAACCCGATGAAACCGTCTCGCGGCGGCGGCGATCACCCATCATGTACCAGGTCTTCGACCTCCTCGAACTCGACGGGATCTCCCTCACCAGCCGGCCGCTCTTCGAGAGACGCAACCTGCTTCATGAACACCTCGCGACCCATCGCGTCATCCAGATCGCCGACTTCATCGAGGCGGACGGCATCGCCTTCTTCGACGCCGTCGTGAGCCACCACCTGGAGGGCGTCATCGCAAAGGACCGCTGGAGCCCGTACCTGCCCGGCGAGCGCTCAGGCGCTTGGCAGGAAATACGGGCGTCTCAAGCCGACAACTTTGTGGTCGGCGGCTACAGCTTCGGCGGCGGGCGGACGAAAGAGCCGATCGCCACGCTGCTGCTTGGCACCTACAGAGGAGGCAAGCTGCTCTTCGTCGGCGAGGTGAGCGTCGGCTGCAGCCCTCGAGAGGCCCAACTGCTCCTCGATCTGCTCACGCCGCTCCACACCGAAGTCTGTCCGTTCCCAGAAACGCCGATTGTGCCCAAACTGATCCACTGGTGCCAACCGGAGCTAGCGTGCCACGTCCGCTACGCCCAATGGCATGGCGGCATGTTGCGCTTCCCGCTCTTCGTTGCGCCCCGGCCTGACATCCCTGCGTCGGAGTGCGTCCAGCTCTGAGCCACCCCTCCGGCTAGGGTTTTCCCCTAAATTCCGCCCATTTCCGCTCTCAAAAGTGTCAAATCGTTGATCAGTTTTCCATAATGTGCTATCCAACACTCACATCCCCGGCGACTGTAAGGACTCGGTAACGAAGAATTCCGGGCCTCGTTTCGCAGGGGAGGAGGCCACACATGCCACGATCGATCTGGAAGGGCGCCGTCAGCTTTGGGATGATTAGCATCCCCGTCAAGCTGTTCGGCGCCACGGAGAACAAGGACATCGCGTTCCGGCAGCTCCATGCTGAGTGCGGCGGCCGCCTGAAGCAGCAGCGTTGGTGCCCCACCTGCGAGCGCACTGTTGAATTCAGCGAACTCGTGAAGGGCTTCGAGCACGCCAAAGAGCAGCACGTTGTCCTGACCGACGAGGATTTCTCCAAGCTCCCTCTGGCCAGCAAGCACACGATCGAACTATCTGCCTTCGTCAAGGCTGAGGAGATCGACCCCGTCTACTACGAACACAGCTACTACTTGGAGCCGGAGGAGACCGGCATCAAGCCATTCGCGCTGTTGATGGACGCCCTCGAGGAGAAGAAGCTCACGGCGGTCGCCAAGGTGGCAATCCGCAACAAAGAACAACTCTGCGCGCTGCGCCCCCATAACGGACGGCTGATGCTGGAGACCCTATTCTATCCGGATGAGATCCGCGTCCAAGACCCTGTGGAGAAACCCGACATCAAGGTTTCTAAGAAGGAGCTGCAGATGGCGATGTCGCTCATCGACCTAATGCTCGACAAGTTCGAACCCGAGAAGTACACGGACGGATATCGCGGCGCGCTCTCCCAGATTATCGAGGCCAAGCTAGAAGGCGCAGAGATCATGCAGGCGCCCGCCCCCAAAAAGGGCAAGGTGATCGACCTCATGGCGGCGCTCAAGGCGAGCGTCGAAGCCGCCAAGGATAAGAAGGACTCAGCAGCGCCGAAACGCGCGGGTCGGCAACGCAAGGCTGCCGCGGGATGACGCGGGCTCGCACCTAATCGGAGACGGCGGTTCTTCATGCCGCGCGCCAAGAAATCGCCCAATTCGAACGACTCGTCCGGCCTCGCTAAGTATCAGGACAAGCGTGACTTTGAGCTGACACCTGAGCCTCCGGCCACGAAGCCCCGGGGACGCACAGGTCCGCTCACGTTTCTCATCCAGAAGCACGACGCCAGCCGCCTGCATTACGACTTCCGTCTGGAGCTGGACGGCGTCCTCAAGTCCTGGTCCGTCCCCAAAGGCCCAGCCCTCGACAACAATGAAAAACGGCTCGCCGTGATGGTTGAGGACCATCCGTTCGACTACGGCACGTTCGAAGGCGTTATCCCCAAGGGCGAGTACGGCGCGGGCCAGGTCATCGTCTGGGACAACGGCACCTATAGCCCAGACGAAGGCGGGGAGCTTTCTTTCCACGACCGTGCGGAGGCCGAGCGCCGCGTGCGCGAGGAGATCGAAGCCGGCAAACTCTCAATCACGTTGCGCGGTACCAAAGTGAAGGGCTCTTGGACCCTCGTCAAACTGTCGAACAGCGAGACGGAGTGGCTCCTCATCAAGCATCGCGGCGCCGCAGCCGACGAAGAGCGCGACATCCTGGAAGAAGACGCGTCGGTCATCTCCGCGCTCACCATCGACGACATCAAGGCCAGCCGGTTGCCCGATCGTTCGACCGCGGACGTGATCCTCGCGCCGGAGGACACGCCGCGAGCGAAATCGGCCAAGTTCCCGTCCAAGTTCGCACCGATGAACGCCCATCCGGCCGATGCAGCGTTCTCCGATCCTCGCTGGCTCTTCGAGCCGAAGCTCGACGGGGTGCGCACAATCGCACTCATCCGGGACGGCGAGGTCAAGCTGCTAAGCCGGAACGGCCTGGATGTCACAGAACAGTATCCCTACCTCGTTCAAGAACTCGCGGCGCAGCCCGTGACCAACGCCGTGTTCGACGGCGAGATCGTCGCAATCGACGAAGACGGCCGGCCTTCATTCGGGCTGCTGCAGCAGCGGCTAAATCTCTCGCGCGACACGGACATCAGGAACGCGGAGGCCGAGATCCCCATTCTCTTCTACGCGTTCGACATTCCTTACCTTGAGGGATACGAACTCACGAAGTGCCCGCTCTCGGCTCGAAAGGCGCTACTGGAGCGAGCGCTGCTGCCATCCGACCGCATCCTCCTTCTCGATCACTTCGACGAAGAGGGAGAGGCTGCGTACGAAGCCGCACGCCGGCTCGGACTCGAAGGCATCGTCGCTAAGCGTATGGAAAGCGTGTACGAGCCGGGCAAACGCTCGCGAGACTGGCTCAAGATCAAGGCCACGCTCACGGACGACTTCATCGTGGGCGGCTTCAGCGAGGGCCAGGGCGGCCGCTCCGACACCTTTGGTGCACTGCTCCTCGGTCGCTACGACGATGACGGCACGCTCCTGTACGCGGGCCACGTGGGCAGCGGGTTCACAGACGGCCTTTTGACCGGCATCCGCAAGCAGCTCGATAGGATCACCCGCAAGCGTAACCCGTTCTCAGAGGAACCTCCGCAGAAGGGCGCCACGACGTGGGTGAAGCCGGCGCTCGTCGCTGAGGTCAAGTTCGCCGAATGGACGGCGGATGGCAACCTGCGCGCGCCCGTCTTCCTCCGCCTCCGAGACGATAAGCCACCCGAACAGGTTCGCGTCGTGGAGATCGAGCGCTTTGCGCCCGAGCCCGTCGATGACACGCTCAACTTCGAAATCGATAGCGTCCTCGACCAGCTCGAATCGAAGAAGGACAAGTTCCTGCTCAAGGTCGGCCCCTACAAGATCTCGGTCACCAACCTCGACAAGGAGCTGTGGCATGCTGAGGGCAAGAACCGCGCGCTCACGAAGCGAGACTACCTCGTCTACCTCGCTCGCGTCGCGCCATACTTGCTTCCCCACCTCCGCGACCGCCCCTTAACGCTCGTCCGCTATCCAAACGGCATTACGAAGTCCCACTTCTACCAGAAGCACATCGCGGACAAGCCGCCGGAGTATGTCGACCTCGTCCCGCTCTACTCGAGCCACAACGACGGCGACCAAGAGTATGTCCTCTGCAACAACCTGGCCACACTACTCTGGCTCGGCCAGCTCGCCGACCTTGAGCTTCACACCTGGTACGCGCGCACCAGCCCCGAGCCGGACGGCCGGCATCTGTCGGACACCTTCACAGGTTCTCGAGAGCAGATCGAGTCTTCGTTGCTCAACTACCCCGACTTCATCGTCATCGACCTCGACCCGTACATCTACTCCGGCAAGGAGAAGCCCGGCGAGGAGCCGGAGCTCAACAAGAGGGCCTTCGCCAAGACACGGGAGGTAGCACTCTGGCTCAAGGACGTCCTCGACTCGCTCTCCCTCTCGTCGTTCGTGAAGACGACCGGCAAGACAGGCCTTCATATCTACGTCCCCATTCTCCGACAGCTCACCAGCGACGAGACGCGCGCGGCCTGCGAGACGATTGGCAAGTTCGTCCTCCAGGCCCACCCTAAAGACCTCACGATGGAGTGGTCCGTCGACAAGCGCACCGGCAAGATCTTCTTCGACCACAACCAGAACGTTCGCGGTAAGACGCTCGCGTCGATCTACTCGCCGCGAGCCCTTCCCGCGGCACCCGTCTCGATGCCCGTCGCGTGGGACGAACTGGAGAACATCTATCCGACCGACTTCACCATACTCACCGCGCCCGGCCGCCTCGACGACATCGGCGACCTCTGGGCCGGCATCCTCGATGCTAAGCACGACATCGCCGGGCTGCTCTCGGCAGCCGGCGGCTAGCTCTTCGCTGGATCAATACGTCCTGTGCTAGAATCCACAGCCCGGCTAGAAGGGTAAGTGGAGATGAATGTCTGACTACGATCTAATCGTCGTCGGTGCTGGCTCCGCCGGCGCTGTCATCGCAGCGCGCGTCACGGAGGACGCGAAGCAGCGTGTCCTCCTCATCGAGGCCGGCCCCGACTACCCGGACCAGGCCTCGCTCCCGGAAGACCTCCAGAACGGCAACCACAACTCCGTGTTCAAGCACGACTGGCGTTTCCGCTACCAGCCGACAGCGGGCAACAGCGGCAACGTCCCGCTTCCGCGCGGTAAGGTCACCGGCGGCTCCTCCGCCGTCAACACCGCGATCGCCTTGCGAGGCCAGCCCGGCGACTACGACGAATGGGCCGCAATGGGCCTGCCCGAATGGTCCTGGGAGAAGTGCCTGCCCGCCTTCAAACGCCTGGAGACCGACCAGGACATACAGAACGATCTGCACGGCGCCGACGGACCGATCACCATCCATCGGCCTGACGACCTCGTCCCGTTCCAGCAAGCCTTCCTCGACGCCTGCGAAACGATGGGCTTCCCTAAGTGCCCGGATCACAACGACCCATCGACGACAGGCTACGGCCCGCACCCGATGAACAAGCGTGGCCGGCTCCGCATCAGCACCGCTCTTGCCTACTTGATGCCGGCGCGCAAGAGGGCGAATCTGGAAATCCGGCCGGACACGCACGTCGTACGCGTGGTTGTCTCGGGCGGCAAGGCGACTGGCATCGAGGTCGAGACGGACGGTGTGCGCGAGACGATCGACGGCAATCGCATCGTGCTTTGCGCCGGATCGATTCAGAGCCCGCCCATCTTGGTTCGCTCTGGCATTGGGCCGCGCGACGTACTCGAGCGCCTCAGTATCACGGTCGAGCGTGAGGCGCCCGTCGGCGCCCGGCTCTACGACCACCCGGCGACGCTGATCAGCCTAATCCCGAAACCCGGCATCGCCGACATGGACCAGCCCATCATCCAAACGACGCTGCGCTACACCGCCAAAGGCAGCGATCACGAGAACGACATGCAGCTCGAGCCGATCTCGTTCGTCCAGCGGGGCGAGCCCGATGACCTGCTGGTCGGTCTCGCGCCCGTCGTCGAGCAGCCGCGAGGCTATGGCCGCCTCCTCTTCGAGGACGCCGACCCATACGCCCAGCCGAAGATCCAGTCCGACTTCCTCAACGATGAGTGGGACGAAGAGCGCATGATGGAAGGTATCGGCATCGCCCTAAAGATGACCGAGACGCCCGAGATCAAGGCCGTCACAGAACGAATCGTCTGGCCGCGACAAGACGTCATTGAGGACCGCGACCTACTCCGCGACTGGGCGCGTCGCGCCTGCGGCTCCGGCTACCACCCGTGCAGCACCGCTCCCATGGGCCCGGAGGACGACGAAGGCGCCGTCGTCGACCAGCACGGCCGCGTCTACGGCGTCGAGGGGCTCTTCGTCGCGGACGCCAGCATCATGCCGGCCGTCCCCCGCGCCAACATCAACATCCCCACGATCATGATCGGGGAGAGATTTGGTGAGTGGTTCAGGGATGAGCTGATCTAGCTACCAGACCTCCGTTGATGGCCAGCTGAAGATGTATCGTCCGTCGTAGAAGGTCTTCTTCAACCATGATAAGTCAGCTTCCCATTCCTCAATCGCGCGACGATATGCAGGATTGCGCCTCTTCTTACTGTTCTTGCACAAGTTTGCGATAGTTCCGGCCATCTTCTGCAGCCGCATTGCGGAGCCCGGCCGTCCCCATTCACCCATGTATGACGCAGGGAAGACACCTGGCACATCGCCGAAATACGCGCTTTTCTCGAGCAGACGACGCCGCTCGTGGACAGGGAGCCCGTACTTCCCAACCGTATACCCGCAGTACTTGAGATATCCGACCTCTAGGTCAACATGGATTGTCCCGCTTCCGCGATCACCTACCTCTGTTGTTGGCCACTTGAAACCCACTTGCTCCAGGAACTGCAGAGCCGCGTGATCGCCCCAGAGGTCACGAATGTCGCCCTCCTCATCGTTTAGCGGATCCTCACCCGAGACCAGATAGGCGAAGAACATCTCCTGCGAGTAGATCCGGAAGTGTTGGCCGGACCGCCCATCCAGAACCTCCGTGATCTGCTTCCTCGCCCAACCATCGCGACCGACAACGAGAACCTCAGTGGCCTCATCAAGCACGGACACTTGGATCCCCAGGTCTGCCAGCAGCGAATCGAACTCGTCCTGCTCCAAAGGCCCAAAGCCGGTTGCCGCCACCGCGTCCAGGTCAGGGGCTCTCTCTGGGTCTCTGGTGAGCAGCCACTTAAGCTGCCGAATGTCGAATTGCATCTTCCCACTCTCCGCCGCGTCCTACTCAGGGCCAAATGGGCTACCTACACCTGTTCGAAGTAGCGCCGCCGCTCCCAGTCAGTCACGGCCTCCTGGTAACGCTCGACCTCCCACGTCCGCATACGCGCGTAATGCTCGACGAACTCGTCCCCGAAGTACTCCCGAGCGACGGCGCTCTCCTGAAAGAGCGACACCGCCTCCGCAAGCGTCTTCGGTAGCGGCGGAGCCTCCAATGCCTTGTACGCGTCGCCATCGACGGGCGGTGGGCACTCCAGCCCGCGTTCGATGCCGTGCAGTCCGCCCGCTAGCGCCGCGGCAAAGCCAAGATAGGCGTTCACGTCCGCGCCCGGCACGCGATTCTCGATCCGGCAGCCGGTCTCATTGCCTGTGAGGAGCCGGAGCGCAGCCGTGCGGTTGTCGATACCCCATGTCGCCGTCGTAGGAGCCCAGCTCCCGGGCACCAGCCGCTTGTAGGAGTTCACGTTCGGCGCGTACATCAACATCAGCTCGGGCATCGTCGCCAGCACGCCTGCCGTATAAGAGCGCATCAGTTCCGACGTATGATGCGGGCCATCCGCGTCCCAAAATACGTTCCGGCCGTCCTGCGACCACAAGCTTTGGTGGAGATGCCCGCTACAGCCATCGACGCGGTCGCTGTACTTTGCCATGAACGTCAGCGCGATCCCGGCCGCTGCCGCCACCTCCTTCGCTCCGCTCTTGTAGAGCATCGCGTAGTCGGCCGCCGTCAGCGCATCCGCGTACTGGATGTTCATCTCATACATGCCTTCGCCGTGCTCGCGGTTGTACCCCTCGATGGGCACGCCGTAATCGACCATCGCTTTGCGGATCGCGCCTAGAACGTCCTCGTCCAGACTCGCGTGATGGATGCTGTAGCAGTTGTCGCCGGGGCTGAGCGGCTCTAGATCGCCGAAGCTCTTCCTACGCAACGACTGTTGGTCCTCGCGAAAAAGCCGCATCTCCAGTTCGAGCGCCATCTTTGCCTGGTAGCCCGCTTTCGCGAGGCGATCGATGACACGGCGCAGCACCTGCCTCGGCGAAACACCAAGCGGCCCGCCGTCTACCGTTTCGTAGTCGCATACAACGGCTGCGGCGCCCGCTTCCCACGGGACAGCCCGAAACGTCGAGAGGTCAGGTTTCATGATGATGTCCGCGAAGCCACCGTCGGCGCTACCTACTTCGAGACCGTCGATCAGCTCTTCCTGGACGTCCCAGCCGAAGATCACGTCGCACTGCGCCAAGCCTTCACCACGAAGGCTCTTCAGGAAGTGCTCGCTGAGGATGCGTTTGCCGCGGAAGACGCCGTCCATGTCGGCGCCGCCAACGCGCACCACCTCGATGCTCTTCTCACCGATCAGCCGCTCGACCTGCTCGATATCCATCGCTACGTCCTCCACCTAACGCTCGCACAAGTCTAGCAGAGGCGTTCCGCCTGCTATACTTGCCGCGCTTTGCCACGTAGCTCACGAAAGGAATGCACAACATGGAAATAGGAATGCACGTCCCCCAGGTCGGCCCACCTTCCGCGCGCGACAATGTTACGTCGTTCGCAACGACCGTCGACGACGCGGGCTACGACGGCATCTGGGTCTTTGACCACGTCGTACTACAGAAGGACCAGCAGTCTCAGTATCCCTACTCGCCGGACGGCAAGCTTGGCTTCCCGCCGACGATGGACTTCCTGGAGCCGCTCACGCAGCTCGCCTACATCGCGGCAATCACGAAAGACGTGCGCATCGGCACGTCGGTCCTCGTCCTACCGATGCGCCAGCCCGTCCTCCACGCCAAAATCATGGCGACCATCGACGCGCTCTCCGGCGGTCGATTCGTGCTGGGCGCGGGCGTCGGCTGGTGGGAGCAGGAGTTCGAGGTGCTCTCCGTACCCTTCGAGCGCCGAGGCAGACGCATGGACGAATGCCTGCAGCTCGTCCGTCAGCTCTGGACGGAAGAGTGGGTCAACTTCAAAGGCGAATTCTACGAGGCCGTCGACTGGACCTGTAACCCCAAGCCGGTACAAGAAGGCGGTATCCCAATCTGGCTTGGTGGCGAGAGCAAGGGCCAACTCCGGCGCGTCGGCAAGTACGCGGACGGCTGGCTCGCCACGCCGAAGGCGTTCGCGTCTCTCGACGAGGACTTCGCCTTCGCGAAGGAAGAGGCCGTCAAGGCTGGCCGCGATCCTAATCAACTCAAGTTGTCGCTCGAGGGCGCGGGCGTCCTTTCACCGGACCATCTTGAGCAGGCCGCAGAAGGACTGGGCAAACTCAAGGAGCGCGGCATCTTCCATGCCATCCTCGGCGTGCACCCAGCCCACATGATGAATGCAAACTCGATCATTGAGGAGTTTGCCTCGAAGTACCTCAAGGACCTGCAAGAGTAGGGGCGCCGCTTGCTGCGCCCAGCGACTAGGCGGTCGCGTCGTTCGTCAGGATCAGTGTACCGGCCGCAAAAAACATGCCGCCGACGCCGTGCGCAACGCTCACGTTCACGCCATCGACCTGCGCCGCCGCTTCGCCACGGAGCTGCCGTACGCTCTCCTGAATCGCGAACATGCCGTACATGCCAGTGTGCGTGTAGGAGAGCCCGCCGCCGTTCGTGTTGACCGGCAACTCACCGCCGGGCACCGACTTCATCTCGGCGAACCACGGCGCAGCCTCGCCCTTCTTCATGAAGCCGAGATCCTCCATCGCGAAGATCGGCAGGTGCGCGAACGCGTCGTAGATCATGATGTGGTCGACGTCTGAATGACTGATCTCCGCCATCTTGAACGCTTCACGTCCACTCGTCACGAACGCTCGTGAGGACGTGAAGTCGTGCATCTGCGAGATCATCGTCATCTCGACCGACTCGCCCATGCCCGCAACGTAAACGGGCTTCTTCGGGAAGTCGTTCGCTCGTTCCGCCGCGACCATGATCAATGCGCCGCCACCGTCAGTGACCAGGCAGCACTCCAGCAAATGGAACGGCCAGCAGATCGTGCGTGAGTCAAGAACGTCCTGGATGTCTATCGGGTCGCGCATCATCGCGCGCGGGTTCTTCTCCGCCCATCGGCGCTGCGCTACCGCGACCGACGCAAGCTGCTCTTCGGTCGTCCCGTAGTCCTGCATGTGGCGCACGAAGGGCAACGTGAATCGCGAAGGCGCGCCCCAGGTGCCGTAAGGGTCCTCGAACTGTCCGGACGGCGACGACGATACACCGCCGAACCGCCCACCCTCACCTACCCGGGAGCGGCCGCTCTGGCCGTGCGTGATCAGCGCGACGTTGCAGCGCTTGGTCACTAGCGCCGCCGCCGCGTGAGCGACGTGCAGCATGAACGAGCATCCGCCGATGGACGTCCCGTCGACGTAGGTAGGATGGATCCCAAGGTACTCCGCGATCTGTGTCGGCGAGCCGGCAGTGAGGACGGCATCGATATCGGTGTTCTTGATGCCGGCGTCCTCCATCGCTCGGATGGCGGCGTCGGCGTGCAGTTGCGTGGCCGACTTGTCCGGGATCACGCCGAGCTCTTCGGTCTCAGCGGCGCCCACGATTGCTGAGGCCATCCGGAGAGGACTGCTCATGACATAGCTCCGATGGGCTTGAACAGCGGCACTGCCGTCTTCTGCACTGTGCCATCCCGCCCCTTGTGCTCCACGTCCTCCCACGTCACTTCAACGGGAAGATCTGCGGGCAGGTTTTCTGGAGTTACCTCGACGCCGACGATGTTCGACATCATGCGCGGACCCTCGTCGAGTTCGACGACGGCGATCACGTACGGTACGTCATCCTGGAAGCCCATCGCACCTCGATGGGCGATCACGTAGGTGTGTAGCTTGCCTTTGCCAGACGCCTCGAACGACTCCACGTTGCGCGAGAGGCACTTCGGGCAAAACGGCCGCGGGTAGAAGTAGGCGGGATGCCCCTCACAGTCCAAGCAACGCTGGAGCGTCAGCTTGTGGTTAGAACAGGCGTCCCAATAGGCCTGCGTCTCTGGCGTTGGCTGAGGAAACGGTCGCTTGGGCACAACGAGACGCATCATAGCGAAGCGAATCGTTATGGCAAAATGCGCCGACGAACCTAGAGGACGGCCCTCTTCCCCTTAACGCCTGGCTTGACGTATCATTGGAGGGAAACATGGGTCCCAGTCATCAGTTCTGAACTCGAACATGAGCACGGCGCAGACGACCTGGGCGAAACAAGGAAAGGGGTCGTCACTTGACCTACACAGACAAGACACTCACCTGCGGAGACTGCGGTGCGTCGTTCGCCCATTCGGCGGACGACCAGGAGTTTTTCGCCATGAAGGGCTACACCGAGCCTAAGCGCTGCCCGAGTTGCCGGCAGGCACGAAAGGCAGAGCGCGGCGGCGGCGGCGGCGGCGGCGGCGGCGGCGGTTACGGCCCGCGCGAGATGCACTCCATCACGTGCAGCAACTGCGGCAAGGAAGCGGAAGTTCCCTTCCTGCCTCGGGGTGACAGGCCGGTGTACTGCTCTGACTGCTTCTCGCAGCAGCGCGGTGCCCGCAGCTACTAGTTAGCCGGCTTAGTTGGAACACTCGAGCCAGGTGGTCGTTGACCACCTGGCTCTTGCGTTACGCAATGATTGATACCATGTCGAGCATCCGCTCGCCCAGCGCGCGATCGCCCTCGATTTTCGCACCCGACTCGCTCTTGTCGATGCCCTTCGTGAACAGACGCCACGCCCGTTCCTGGTCGATACGCACCGAGGCGTCCGGCTCGCCCTCAACGTCGACGTAGAGCTTCCAACGCTTCCCTTGCCGTACTAACGACCACGTGCCGCCCGATTCACCCTCAATCGTCAGCCGGACATGAGTACCCTCTTCGGCTGGTACATCCCGATACGTATGTGGCAGCGCATGAACGAACGTTGCTAATACCGGCCCGAACAGCTCGCGGTCTTTAGCTCCAGGCCCTCTGACAGCGTCACGTATCTGCTGCTGGTGTAACCAGTGCTCGGTGTATTCTCGCGCCACGTCCAGCCAGACCGGCGCCGGCTCTGGCCCGGCCCAACTTACGGGCCCGCCGAGTGCGTCCATATCAAGCGACGCGAAATAGCGATGCAAGTCGTCACCCGTCATGCGCAGCATTTCGAGGAGTAGCGGTGAACTGATCCTCCTCGCCGACTCCACCCAGCGCTCGTTCCAGGCGTTCAGGAACGCCACCAGCTCCTCCCACGAGCCGAGTTGCTGGTTGGCGCTCGAGTGGCCATCACGCTTCCTGGAGAGTACGCCGATGTCATCGCCCAGCACGTGCAGCGCGACGTCCTTGACTGACCAGCCCGTGCAGACGGTGGGCCTCGCCCATTCCTCATCGGACAAGCTCTCGAGCAGGCCGAGGAGCAGTTGCCGCTCCTTCGGAAATAGACCGACGGTGAGGACGGGCTCAGGCTCATTCATGGGTAGGCTATGCCGGGCCTAGTCGGACGGCTTCCGCTGGTACTTGGCCTCGATCGCGTTCACCTTGCCGAGTCGCCGCTTGTGACGTTCCGCCCCAGAAAAACGCGCGCCGGCCCACGCACGGATGATCTCGAGCGCTAGCTTCTCGCCTACCACGCGCGCGCCCAGGCACAGGACGTTCGCGTCGTCGTGTTCGACGCCCTGGTGCGCGGAGTACGTATCGTGGCAGGTTGCGGCCCGCACGCCGGGGACCTTGTTCGCGGCAACACAGGCGCCCACACCGCTTCCGCATAGCAGCAAGCCGCGGTCGGCGTCGCCGCGCATCACGGCCTCCGCCACAGCCTGAGCGTACTCCGGGTAGTCCACCGCTTCGGTGCTGTCGGTACCCTTGTCGAGCACTTCGTGGCCAAGGGACTTCAATTCGGCGATGGCTGGCGCTTTCAGAGGAAACCCTGCGTGGTCGCAACCTACGGCGATCTTCATCTCAGCCCGATTGTACCAGCGTAGTAGGCGCCACGACGAATCAGGCCGGCTTCTCGGCCACCAGCAAGAACCGGCTGAAGGTCATGACAAGACCGTCCTCCGTGGTGCATGCCTCTTCCAGAGCTAGCAGCACATCTAGATCGCGCTCAACGTCGAAGTCAGGAATCGTCCACGGCGTAATGAGAAGCATGAACACAAGAAGTCCGAGCTCCTGGTAGGCAATCTTGTAGTCGTGTTGCTCGTTACGCGTTAAGACGAGTCCAGCCTCAAGAAACCCTCTCGCGTAGTCGCCGCGAATGTCGCCGAAGTCTGCGATGCGCGATGTTCCTCGGTGGCCGGATGTTGCTCCGCCGAAATGGCGCTGCAGCTCGATCCAGTTGTTTGGCCCAACCTGCTGAGTGACCACCTGGCCGCGCGGCCGGAGGACGCGCGCGACCTCATGCGGGTCTAGCTCCTCGTGCCGATCGAATACGAGATCGAACGTCTCTTCTTCGAACGGCAAATGAAGGCTCCGGCACCAGACCAGGTCCGCACCCAGGGAGGTCAGGCGCCGGTGTGCAATAGGCGCGTTGACGTGCCATTCCTCGGTCGCCACGGTCAGCGCGGGCAAGTCTTCGCGCACGCTCTCGACGAACTCTCCACCGCCGGTTCCGAGATCGAGCGCCGACTGCGCACCCCGGGCGCGCTCTCGCACAAGCTCCGCATAGTCCCATGGCGGCCCGGGCTCAAGCGGCCTTGGAACCGGCATGCCCCGGAAGTCCCAGCCTTCGAATGTCCGGGCACGCTCCATGTACGGCCGGAGCTGTTCGAGCGCCTGTTGTCGCCGATCAGATTTCGTCATGACTACATCGTACCCTGGCGAATTCTGCTACGTTGATAAACGAAGGAGACGCTTGCCAAACAGACTCGCGGACGAGACCAGCCCCTACCTGCTCCAGCACAAGGACAACCCCGTCGATTGGTACCCCTGGGGCGACGATGCGTTCGAACGCGCCCGCAACGAGGACCGTCCGGTCTTCCTCAGCATCGGCTACTCCGCCTGCCATTGGTGCCACGTCATGGAGCGCGAGTCATTCGAGAACGATGAGATCGCCGCGCTCATGAACGAGCGCTTCGTCAACATCAAAGTCGATCGCGAAGAGCGGCCCGACGTCGACTCGATCTACATGGCCACGACACAGGCGATGACCGGCCGCGGCGGATGGCCGATGTCCATCTTCATGACGCCGGACGGCAAGCCTTACTTCACCGGCACGTACTTCCCCCCGGAAGATCGAGGCGGCATGCCCGGGTTCCCGCGCGTGCTCACTGGGGCTGCCGATGCCTATCGCGACCGCAGAGACGAGGTCACCGAAACGACCAGCAAGCTCGTCGAACAGCTCCAGGCCCAGACCGTAGCCCAGGCCAGCACCGAGCCGATGACGCGCGCGACTATCACACGTGCCTTCAGCACCCTGGTGTCGATGTTCGACGGCGATAACGGCGGCTTCGGCCCGGCGCCCAAGTTTCCCCAGGCGATGGCCCTGGAGTTCCTGCTCCGGTACTGGCATGACACCCACGACGACCAAGCGCTCCAGATGGTCGACCTGACGCTCACGAAGATGGCCCTCGGCGGCATCTACGATCAGATCGGTGGCGGGTTCGCCCGCTACGCCACCGACGACATCTGGCTGGTCCCTCACTTCGAGAAGATGCTCTACGACAACGCGCTCCTCGTCCCCGTCTACCTCCACGCCTGGCAGGTCACCGGCAACGGCCTCTACCGCCGCGTGGTGGAGGAGACCCTGGCCTACGTCGAGCGCGAGATGCTCGACCCGTCTGGAGGTTTCTATTCGGCTCAGGACGCCGACAGCGAGGGCGAAGAGGGCAAGTTCTTCGTCTGGGAGGCATCCGACGTTGACGACCTCGTCGGCGAGGAGCTGGGCCGCGTCGCGCGCGCCTATTTCGGCCTCACCGACCAGGGCAACTTCGAGGGTCGCAACATCCTCTCGATTCCCGAACCGGAGGAGGAGGTGCTTCAGGAGCTGGGCATCTCGTCGGACGAACTGCATGTCTCTGTTGCCAAGATCCGCGAGGCACTCTTCGACGAGCGCGAGAAGCGCGTCCGGCCCGGCCTCGACGACAAGGTACTCACCTCTTGGAACGCGATCATGCTCAAGGCCTTCGCCGAAGCCGGCGCCGCGCTCGATCACGAGCACTACGTCGATGTCGCGCGGCGCAACGCCGAGTTCCTGATCGACTCGCTCGTGAAAGACGGTCGGCTGCTCCGCACGTGGAAGGACGGCGCCGCCAAGCTCAACGGCTACCTGGAGGACTACGGCTACTTGATCGATGCCCTCCTCTCGCTCTACGAGGCGACGTTCGAGCAACGATGGCTGGCGGAAGCAATAAAGCTGGCCGATGGAATGATGGAGCTGTTCTGGGAGCAGGACCAGGGCGTCTTCTACGACACCGGCAGCGACCACGAACAGCTCCTCTACCGCCCGCGAGAGGTGTCCGACAACGCGACGCCTTCCGGCAGCTCCTCCGCGACGATGGCCCTCTTCCGCCTGGCGCTCTTCACCGGCAACGCGGACTACCAGCGCGCCGCCCTCTCGTCGCTGCGCTCCGTCCACGAGTTCCTCGCGCGGGCGCCGGCCGGCTTCGCCAACTGGCTCTCGGCGCTCGACTTCTACCTCTCGACACCGAAGGAGATCGTGATCATGGGCCCGTACGATGACCCGGCGACCCAGGCGCTCCTGCGGGTTGCCCGCGGCCGCTACCTGCCGAATCGCGCCCTTGCAGGAGCCGACAGTGCCGCAGGCGCCGAGTCGCCCGTAGCCGCCGCGACATCGCCGCTGCTCCAGGACCGCGACCTCGTCGACGGCAAGCCCGCCGCCTACGTCTGCGAGAACTACGCCTGCCAGCTCCCGGTCACCGAGCCGGAGGCGCTCGTTAGACAGTTGGAGGCTGGAGGCTAGAGGCTGGACGGCTAGCCCTGACGGGCTGGCTTGGCAGTTGGCCCACCTTTGGCCGGCTTGCGCAACTCCTGGCGACTTCGCCTCCGCGCAGGGCAGGCTTGAGGGCGCAGAGCGCCAAGCTGTTTCCGGAAGCGCGTCTAACGTGTTTCGCTTTCTGTTAGAATCAGGCGTCGAAATATCGCGACTGGGGTGGCGATGACAGCGGAGAGCACAGGGCCATGAACTGCCCGCGCTGTAGACACAGCAATGGCGACGACCAGCGCTTCTGCGTGAATTGCGGCGCCGCGCTCACGGCTGCCTGCGCTAGCTGTGGAACATCTCTCGAGGCGGGCGCTCGATTCTGTGGCCAGTGCGGCAAGCCCGTCGCTGATGCGAGCGGCGATCAGACGGTCGTAGCGCCATCTCCTGTGGCCAGTTCGCAGAGGGACCTGCCCGACTCGTTTGGCAATGGCAGATACCAAGTGCAGCGGTTCCTTGGCGAGGGCGGGGTCAAGCGGGTCTATCTGGCCCATGACACCAAGCTCGACAGCAACGTCGCGGTGGCGGCGATCAAAGACGAGCTTGGACCCGAAGCCGCCGCGCGCATCGAGCGTGAGGTGCAGTCGATGGTGCGGCTGCGAGACCATCCCCATATCGCGAACATTCACGACATAGGGGGCGATGGTGCCTCAACCTACATCGTCCAGGAGTTCATGGAGGGTGGCTCGATTGCTGATGCGCTGAGGGCGGCGCCCGAGAACCGGCTCTCCATACCTGAGGTCATCAAGACATCGAGTCAGATCTGCCAGGCGCTTGCCTTCGCACATAGCCAAGGAATCGTTCATCGAGACGTGAAACCCGAAAACGTCTGGCTGACGGCTGACGGCACGGCCAAGCTAGGCGACTTCGGCCTGTCAATCGCGCTCGATAGCTCTCGATTAACGCAGGCGGGCACGATGCTGGGGACCGTAGCCTACATGCCTCCAGAGCTGGCTGTCGGCGGCACGCGCGAGGCCGACGTGCGCTGCGACCTCTACTCGCTTGGGGCGATGATGTATGAGATGGCGGCGGGCCGTCCGCCGTTCGCCGGCACGGATCCGGTCGCCATCATCTCTCAGCACATCAGCACGGCCCCGGTAGCACCCTCCTGGCACAACGCGGCGGTGCCGAAGCCGCTCGAAGCGATCATCCTCAAGCTCTTGGAGAAGCGGCCCGAGGAGCGGCCTGAGAGTGCCAAGGCTGTTGCCGAGCAGCTCGATGCCCTTGCCGCCAACATGGACCCCGCCAGCAGCGACGGCGCCGATCTCGCCGGCGCGAACCCGATCGATCGCATCGCGGGCGGCGTGTTCGTTGGCCGAGAAGACGAGACGAAGGAGCTGCGGACGGCGCTTGCCAGCGCGATCTCCGGCGAAGGAAAGATTGTGCTACTGACAGGGGAGCCGGGCATCGGCAAGACACGCCTGGCTGAGGAGCTCGCGACCTACGCCCGCCTCCGTGACGCCCAGGTGCTGTGGGGCCGCTGTCATGAACGCGCTGGGCAGCCTTCATACTGGCCATGGGTGCAGGCGATCCGGTCGTACGTGCATAGCAGGGACCTGCAAGCGCTGGAATCGGACATGGGCTCCGGCGCGGCTGATATCGCCCAGGTGGTCACGGAAATTCGCGACCGCCTGCCGGGACTCGCCACACCGCCGGCGCTGGACCCGGAGCAAGCGCGCTTCCGCCTCTTCGACAGCATCACGACATTTCTGAAGAACGCGTCGAACCGCGAGCCGCTCGTGATCGTCCTCGACGACATCCAGTGGGCCGACGAGGCATCGCTGCTGCTATTGCAGTTCCTGGCTAAGGAAATTCAGTCGTCTCGCGTGCTCGTGATTTGCACCGTCCGTGACACGGAGCTCGATCGGGAACAGCCAGCAGCGCGTGTGCTCGCCGAGTTAGCGAAAGAGCCCGTGACGTCCAGCATCGCCCTCACGGGACTCACAACCGACGACATAACACAGTTCGTAGAGCTCTCGACCGGCAAGGTCGCGGCGCCGGGCCTGGCTGGGGCGCTGTTCAAGCAGGCAGAGGGCAACCCATTCGTGACGAGCGAGATCGTCAAGCTGCTGGCTAGCGACGGCCGGCTGGATGAAGGTGCAACCTCCACGTCCTGGAGCGTTGCCATCCCAGACGGCGTGCGCGCGATTGTCACTAGGCGTTTGGAACACCTCTCCGAACCCTGCAGAGACTTCCTCGCCAGCGCCGCGGTGGTAGGCAGAGCATTCGACCTGCGTGTCGTCGAACGTGTGGCAGGTGTGTCGGTCGAGGCAGCCGTTGACGCCTTAGACGAAGCGGCGTCCGCTCGCCTCGTCGAAGAGCTGGAAGAGGGCACGGGCCGTTATCAATTCTCCCACGCGATTACACGAGACACGCTCTACCAGGACCAGCCGCCGAGCAGGCGCCTGGAGCTGCATCGCGCCGTCGGCGAGCGCCTGGAGAGCATCTATGGGACAGAATCCGCTGCGCACATCGGCCAGCTCGCCTACCACTTCGCGGAAGCGGCCAAGGCAGGAACGGCAGAGAAGGCCGTCGCCTACGCCCGGAAGGCGGGAGATCAGGCCCTCGCTCGGTTGGCGTACGAAGACGCCGTCGGTCACTACCGAAGAGCGGTTCAAGCGCTCGCGTTTGTAGATCAACAGAGCGACAAGGTAAGAGCGGAACTTCTCCTCGCCCAGGGAACGGCCGCTATCAAGACGGCTGGCTACAAAGAAGCCAAGAAGCCGCTTTGGGAGGCGCTTGGGATTGCCAAGGAGATCGGCGATGTCCGCCTATTCACGCTTAGCACGCTCGCGTTCTCCCGAAGTGCCTTTGAGGCCTACAAGGTAGAGCCAGAACGCGTGGCGATGCTGGAAGACGCGCTGAAGCTAGTTGGAGAGAGCGACGCAGCGTTGCGCGCCCGTCTCTGTTCTGAGCTGGCCTCCGCATTACAGTGGAGTGCAGACCCAGGACGTCGCGACGAATTAGGAGATGAGGCGCTCACGCTCAGCCGCGAGGCTCACGACTCAGAGGGCCGCCTAGACATTCTCGTTAGTTGGATCGAGGCGAACTACCACCACGATCGCCTGGACCAGCGGCTTGAGGTTTGTCATGAACTGATCGACGCTGGGCAAGAGTTCGGCTCGATCTGGCACGAAGCGGAAGGCAATCTCCGGCTGTACACATCATCGCTCGAAGCGGGCGATGTACCAGGAGCGGACGAAGCGGCCCGGCTCTTTAGGAACATCGTAGAGAAGGGGAAGATCAATCGATATGCGGGTTGGGTCGCAGCGTATCCGGCGATGAAGGCGATCTTTGAGGGCCGGTTGGAAGAAGCCGACGTGCTCGTCCCGCAGACGTTGGCCGCGTTCCAGAGCTGCGGCGAACCGGATGCCTTGCTCCGGGCCGGATTTCAGCTCATGACTCTCCGCACGTTTCAGGGGCGTCTTGCTGAGCTTGAACCCGCAATTCGCGGAGTCGTAACGCAGTATGGCGAGACAGTCGCGTCACGCGTCATCATGGCATTCTACTGGACCCAGGCAGGGAATTTGGAGGAGGCTCGCGAGGAATGGGAGCTGGCGAAGGAACATATTGCAGACTTGTCCAGAGATCCGTCATGGTTCGAGACGCAACTGATGCTCGCCGAAGTCTGCGCGTTTGTGGAGGATGCCGAGCGAGCGAACACGCTGTACGAGTTGATTGGTGACTACGCTGATCGAAACGGCGTGCTGAGCTTAGGTGCCGTCTGCACTGGGTCGGTTGCGCATCAAGCCGCCCTCCTCGCAGTTACGGCAGGGCGCTTGGATGAAGCTGAAATGCACTTCGAAACGGCACTGGTGGCGAACGAGCGCATGGGAACACGGCCGTTCCTCGCGAGAACGCAATTTGCGTACGCGCGCATGCTCCTGAAACGCGATGGAGAGGGCGATGACGAGAAGGCCCGGGAGCTCATCGCGGACTCACTGGAGACAGCTGAGGAGATTGGCATGCCGAAGCTCGTCTCCGACATCGTCGCGCTGAAGCTCGAACTGCAGGGAGTCACAATTGACTCGGTCGCAAACTCGATCGAGACCGTCGCACGGACCGTCCTGGCAGAGCGGCCTGACCTCCGGCCACACGCCGCGCCTGACGGGACCGTGACGCTGCTCTTCACCGACATCGTCGGCTCGACGCCCATGAACGAGCGTCTGGGCGACAAACACTGGATGGAGCTACTCCGCGAGCACAACGCGATCGTCCGCGAGCACGTGAGCGCGCACCAGGGCTACGAGGTAAAGACCGCGGGCGATGGCTTCATGCTCGCGTTCTCAAGCGCGCGCCGGGCGGTCGATTGCGCGATGGCAATCCAGCGCGGGATCGCCGAACGCAACGCGTCGGCCGACGAAACAATCGAAGTACGCGCCGGGCTCCACACGGGCGAGGCGATTCAGGAAGACGGCGACTTCTACGGCAGGCACGTCAACCTGGCGGCTCGAATCGCCGCGCACGCCAGCGCCGGGCAGATATTGGTCTCATCACTCCTCAAGGAGCTGACCAACAGCACGGGAGACATCGACTTCGACAGCGGGACTGAGGTCGAACTGAAGGGAATTTCCGAGACACAGCAACTGTTCGCGGTCGGTTGGCAAGTGTCGTAACGGCTTGCGGCTCCGCTCTGCGGACCTTGGCAGAAGCTTCGCTTCTGCTGGCTCACGGCTCGCCTGCGGCTCTGCTCAGCGGAACTTGGCTGAACCTCCAGTTCAGCCCTGACCGAAGGTCAGGCCTACTCGAACCGGATCTGGAATCGGTCTCTATAGCGCGTCAGCAGGTCCAGTACGGGCCGCCCGGCCAAGAGCACGAGCGCGACGTTCCCGATCGTCCGCCAGACGTCCCATCCCGCCGAGGTGAGGATGTAGAACGACCAGTAGTGCTGGATCGCTTCGCCAAGTCCCATGCCTGGCTGCCATGAGATCGAATCGCCCTGCGCGACGTACGGCCAAAACCAGAGGTTCGTGATCGCGCCAAACAGCATGCCCCAGACGCCGGCAAAGACGGCGATCACGACTAGCTCTGTTCTGCCTCGTCCACGCAGCCTCGGGCCGGCGAGCACGCCCAACCAGCCAGCCGTCATCCCCACCCAGCCGGCCGCGAACAGTTGGAACGGCAGCCACGGCCCGAAGCCACCCACGGCAAACGCCGACACGAACAACGCGCCGGAGCCCACCAAGAAACCCAGGCGAGGCCCAAACACATACCCGGCGACGATCAGGAAGAAAAAGAACCCGGTCGCTCCTGCCGGTAGCGTCGGGATCCGCAGCGCCGCCGCCGCGACCGTCACGACAGCCAGCAGCGCGACGATTTTTGCGTTCATCCCTTGTCTCGTCAGCTCCGCGAGGAACAGCAGCAGCGCCAAGGACAGCAGTGCGGCAAAGATCAGCGGAGCCTCGCCGGCCCGCACGACTCCCGGCGAACCGCGATCGATGTCGGCCAAGAAGAACGGATAGAGGTAGGCCACCAAGCCAACGCCACACACCGCCGCTAGCAACAACGGCGAAAGCAACGCGGCCCCGCGCGCCCGCGGCCTGGCGGCCGGCGTAGCCATGACAGCGCTAGCCACTCAGCCGCCTCCGCAGCGCCAGCGCGCCGATCAGACCGGCGAGTGCCAGCGCAACAGCACCAAACGCGATCAGGCCCATCGGCGGGCCGCTGCTGTCATCTGGCACGTCAATGGCCTCTGGTTCAAGAGGCGGCTCAGTATCGTCAGCGTCCACGTCAGCCTCGACGAGAGGTTCTGCGACCGTCGGCGCTCCTGCGAGCGTCGGCGCGGGAGCCTCCACGATCACGGATTCGTCAGCGACCGGCTCAGAATCGTCGACCTGCGCCGGTGCTTGTTCAGCCCGCGCATTAGGCTGCGGAGATATTGTCGCCGGCGCGGGCTCAGGCTCCTCCTTAACGATCTCTTGTTCCTCGTCCGCACACTGGCCGGCAAGCTCTGCACCGGCCGGCGGCGCGCGACCCGATCCCCAGATCCAGGCGTCGACATCGCCATCGCGCAGTGTCCGCTGCGACGCCCCAATCTGCTGGAACTGCCACTCGCGGTCATCGTTCAGCGCGAAATACGACCAGTATGCGCAGTCGCCACCGGAGCACTGACAGAAACAGTTGCCCGGGTCGCTGCAGCCTGTATCATCGATCCGGCACACGCCCTCACCGAATCCGCCCGCTCCGCTGAACACAACGCTCAGACCGGAGCGCCGCAGCAGCTCGGCGCCACTGATCGTCTCTTCGTCGAACTCAACGCACATCGTCTCCACGCGACCATCTGGGTACACGACGACGAGACTCGCGTGGTTCGGCTCCTGACCGGACGTCGCGCCTACGCCGACGATCGCTCCGATCAGCAGCACGACCAGCCCCCACAGGGCCAGCGAGACCGTTGTCCTCCCGAGACGACCGGCGGTGCTCACATCGACGCCCCTTCGCCTAGCACGTCCTCTGGCGTTAGAAATTGCCCGCCGAGCAGCTTGCTGACCTGCGTCGAGAACGTCAGCGACTCCGTCAGGACCTCGCGCACCGGACCCTCCACGGCCACCTCGCCTTCAGACAGCAGCAGGACGCGATCGGCACAGCGCCCGACCAGCTCCACGTCGTGGCTTGCGATCACGACCGCGCAGCCGTCCTCGCAACGCCGTCGCAGGTTGTTGACAAGCTGCTCTTTCGTTTCGTAGTCCATCCCCCGCGTGGGTTCGTCGAGCAGCACCACGCGTGGCCGGCCCGCCAGCATCGCGGCGAGCGCGGTGCGCTGGCGCTCACCGGCGCTCAGATCGGCGGGGTTGGCCCGCCGAAGCTCTTCCAGACCCCACTCTCGCAGTGCCTCCTCGACAGAGCCGCTGCGTCCCGTCGAGGCGAACGTCTCGGCGATCTCGTCCTCGACCGTCTGTCGATACAGCACGGCCGATGGCTCCTGCGACACCAGCGCAACGTCGCGTGCCAACTCCTCGGTCTCCAACGTCGCCACATCCATGCCGAAAACGTGCGCTGAACCGCTGTCCGCACGCACAAGACCGGCAAGCGCCCTCAACAGCGTGGTCTTGCCCGCGCCGTTGCGCCCCATGAGCGCCAGGATCTCGCCTGGATACGCCTCAAACGACACGCCGCAAAGGGCCCGCGTGTTCTCATAAGAGACGTGCAGGTCTCGCGTGGTAATCGCCGGCTGGCGGTCCGCGCTCCGCCCGTTCGTCGAATGTGGAGCCTCCCTCGCAGGAAGATTAGCGGCAAACTTGCGGCCTTCTCGCACGGACAGCGGAACCGGGCTCCAGCCCAAACCTCGTCCCAGGCGCACGACCGGCGGCGCGAGCGGCGACGTCTCCATCGCTTCCCGCACCCCCGATGACACCACGGAGCCATCTCCGGGCAGGTAAAGCACACGGTCGGCGTACTGCACGACCCGCTCCAGGCGGTGCTCCGCCATCACGACCGTCAGGCCCAGGTCATCGTTGAGGCGTTGGACGGTCGTCAGCAGCTCTTCGGCCGCCTGCGGGTCTAGCTGCGACGTTGGCTCGTCTAAGAGCAGCACACGAGGCTGCATCGTCAGCACCGCCGCGATCGCGACACGCTGCAACTCGCCGCCCGATAGCGTCTCCAATCGCCTGTTCCTAAACGGCGCAAGGCGCATCAGGTCCAGCACCTCCTCGATGCGTTTCCGCATCGCCGCAGGGGCCATGCCCGCGGTCTCCATCCCGAATGCCAGCTCGTCCTCGACCGTCTCCGCGACGATCTGACTCTCCGGGTCTTGGAAGACCATCCCAACCCTGCCAGCCAAGTCGCGCGGCTGATGCTCTCTCGTGCTCTGGCCATCGACCACAACAGAACCCGCGTATGTGCCACCGTGGAAGTGCGGAACGAGCCCGTTCAAGCAGCGCAGCAGCGTCGACTTGCCGCTGCCGGAAGGCCCGATTACAAGGACAAGTTCGCCAGGCTCAATGTTGAAGCTCACTTCTTGCAGCACAGGCCGCTCTGCCTGCGGATAGCTGAAACTCAGGCCCTCTACGGCGATCATGACCGCGTTCCTCTCGCACCCGATGCGAGGGCCGGCGCCAAGAGCAACAGCATCGCGATGGCGCCAACCGGATGGAACGCGGGCGCGACCACTTCCGGGTACGCGAGGTAGCCGGCATCGCCCGCGCCGTTCATGCGCAGCGCAAGCATCAGGACAACAGCGAGCACTGCGGCGATAGCGATGAAGGCATCGAGCGGGGCCCAGCGATCGGCGCGCAGGCGCGTTGTCTCGACTCCGGCGCCTCGCAGCAGAGCGATACCCACTAGCACCACCCCTCCGGCGATCGCGAGGGTCGGCAGCAGACCAGCGCCGTACCAGTAGTGCGCGAACGCACCCCACGTCGCAACGCCAAGGCCCAGAACTCCGACGACGCCCGCGAAAGCTCCGCCGCCCGCGCCGTCGCCGCCGCCAAAGCCGCGCGCGTCCATCGACTCCGCCCGCTGCACGGAGCGTTCCAACGCGCCGTGCAGCGTCGGCAGCAGCAGGCCGGGGAGGGCGCGCAGCCCCCGCGCAGGCTTCCCGCGCAACCGCTGCGCCTCCGCCACCGACCGGGCATGCGCGACCGCCTGCGGCAGCACAACGATCGCGACCGTCAGCGTCAGCATCAGTTGCGAGAGAGCGCGCGGCGCCAGCCGCATCAGCCGAAAGTGATCGATCGACGCGTTGAAGGCGCCCGCGAAGACGACCAGCGTCGCAATGCCGAGCGCGCGGTTCGTGGCCGTCATCAAGGACTCGCCCGTGATGTCGCCGCCCAACGTGAAGCCGCCGAACCAGCTCGGAAAGCTCAGTTCGGGCATGGTCGCGATAACGCTTGGGCCACTGCTGCCGGTCAGCACATTGAACGGGATGCTGATCACCGCGAACACGAGCCCGATCAACACAAACGCGCCAAACGCCCGTCCCTTCGGCGACTCGCGGACGCTCAGGTAGACGCCCGTCCCCACAAGGAACGCCAGCGAGAGATAGAGCGGGTTCGACGTGAGGAAGACCGCAGCGCAGCCACCCGAAAGCCACGCCAGCCACGCGCCCGGGTGCAGCCGGTGGCCCGCCTCAGGCGGGGCGCCGATCTGTGACGCGCTCCTCACCTCACCCGCTATGGTCATCGTGTCAGCGCCGCCTTAATGCCAGGGCGCCGGTTCCCGCGGCCGCTGCGCTCCCCATGAGCGCCGCGACGATCCACCAGGGCGTTGTGCCGTCCGCCGAGCCTCCACCCGTGTCCGGCATCGCGACGGGTAATGTCCCGCTATCTCCGTGCGGCGGCACGATGACGACATCGCCATCAACTGGCCTCTCACTGATCGCCGTCTCTAGCTTCGGGAACGGTGCCATCAGCAGACCAGCCACCACCTGGTACGTCGCGAACGGGCTGTCCTCGCCAGCGAACTGAAACGCGCCCGTCTCCGAGTTCTGAAACGTCAGCAGCGCGTCCATTGGCGTGATTCCGCCTACCGTCCACTCGTCTAGGTCCTCCCCCGCGGCGACCAGCGCTTGAATCACCATCGCCGTCGACTGCGCGTCCGGGTCCGTATCGGCAAGAAACGCGAACGCGCCGCTCGCGTCCTGGATCGAAGCGAAGTAGCCGAGCGCGTCCTCGATCGTCGGGTCGTCACTCGCGACGCCAGCCGCGAGCAGCGCCTGCACGGCCATGGCAGTCGAGTTCGAGTCGCTCCCCAGACCGTCATCGAACTCCCAGCCGCCATCGTCGAGTTGGAGGGAGCGCAAGTAGTCGACCGAAGAGTCCCTTAACGCCTCTCCCGCAGCGGTGAGCGCAAGAACGGAAAAGGCTTGGTCGAAGAGATCGACGCCATAGATGCCGTCTGCCGGATCCTCGGACAAGTGCCCTTCTAGGACCGACGGCAGGTCGAGCCCACCGTTCGTGCCACCGAAATCGGTGTAGTCCAGTCCCATTCGGATAACGCCCAGCATCAGCTTGGCCGCCCCACCAGCGTCGACACTGTAGGTGTCAGCCTGGCTCGCGAGATAGTCGGCCGGGGAAGCGCCGTCGGTGGTTACGCCTAGTGGATCCACCCCACCCGCGATCAGCGCGAACACGGCGTCCAGCGTGACGCCCGGCGCCGACTCCTCGCCGAAGCCGATGAACCCGCCGTCCGAGTTCTGCTGGCTCAAGATGTAGTCGACGGCGCGATTGGCCGCCTCGGTCTGTGGGTCTACGGCCCATGTCGTACTCACGCTGGCCAGCAACAGCAAGCCCGTAGCGAGCAATGTAATCATTCGCAGCATGCGAAGTCCTTTCTGTACGTCATCAACGATGACGCGTCATCTGCGATGACGCGTACCGTCATTCTTCGAATTTGCAATACATATCGGACGCGAAAGAAGCCCCCAAACTCTCGTTTGGGGGCTTCTTCAAGTTGCCTCTTGCATCTGGCCCTACCCCCTTTTCGCGAAGGCGTTCGGACTGGTGGCAGAGGCAGGTACCCTGGCTCGTTCGCTTGCGCGAACTTACAGCTGCGCGACAGCGCCGGACTCTCACCGGCTTCCCCTCTTGTGGCCTTCGCTTCCGGGCGAAAGGCCACCTCTACCGGGTGCTATTCAGTTGTGCTGCGAGTGTACTACCGGCTCCGCCACGCGGTCAACAGTTTGCCATCGTAGGAGCGCATTACCGCGCGCCCGCCTCGTCCTAACTGCCAGGATGAGCCCGCCCGATGACCAGCGACCAACGACTAGCGACCAGGCACCGGCACCGGCAAACCATCCCTGTAGAGCACGACGTTCGTGTGCACCGCCGGGATCTTTGCGCCCGGCGTGAGGATGCCTGCCAGGTTGAGCGGGTCGACGCCGCTCACATGCGTCTCTTCCTGCGGCCGGTTCGCCCGCCGGCCCCGCCGCAACATCTCGACCGCCTCCGGCCGCGCGTACTGCTCGCCGTAGAACCCCGCGACGAACCGCCCGCCGCGGATCGTCCCGCGCGCTTCCATGCGCCGCAGCGCCCGCAGCACCTCCCGCCACGGGATCGACATGCTTTCGCGTTGCTTCAGGTCGCGGAAGACCACACCATAGCGGAAGAGCAGTTGGTCCGCCCACGCCTCTGCCAGCTCCTCGGCATCCATCTCCTCGCCCGCGGACGGAAGCACCGACCAGCGCCCCGCCGGCACACCGGCCGACAGCGACTTAAAGCGCTTACTGCCGCTACCGCGTTGGCGGCGTCGCAGCGGCGTGCGCTTGCCAGCGCCCATCAGCGACCGCAGCGCCTGGAAGCCGTCGGCTGTCACGAGCCCGCGCGCTACCAGGTCCCAGAGCCCGCGTTCGACGTCGCTCGGCAAGCGCCCGCTCGCGCTTACGATGTCATCGTAGAACAACGCTCCGCGGTCGTTGAGCAACTCCAGTACGTCGTGCGCGGCGCCCCGGGACGGCACGTCCGGCGCGTCTCCGTTGCGCATGCCGGCCATTAGCCAAGGCACGTCACCGCGCCGCGCCAGCGAGATCAAGGACGAAGAAGACGTCGACGAACCGTTGCTATGCCCGTTGCCCCGTCCATTACTGAATGGCTTCTTGATACTCAGCCGCGCCCATGTCACGTCGCCGGAGAGACAAAGCTCATCCAGCCAGGCCGGCCTGTAGTTCGCAACGCGCGCCGGCAGGATGTGTCGCTCCCACGCCACCACAGGCGCTTCGAACCCCTGAAGCTGCGTGATCGCCTCCAACAGCCCGCGCTTGCCGTCGACTTGCGTGCTCGGCGCGACGTGCTGCCAGCGCAATAGGAAGCGTAGCAGGTCCTGGGCGCTTACCGGCTCGATCTCGCGACGCAGACGGTCGAGCGTGTAGCGATGGATCCGCGCCAGCAGCCGGCGGTTGCAAAACTCCTCGCGATTATCGCCGCGGAAGTGCCCACGCAACACGATGCCCTCGCCTTCGAGCTGCGCCATGCCGGACGCGACGCGACCGGACGTCACGCCTGTGCGACGTACTAAGTCATCGACACCTTGCGTTCCTAGACACTCCATATGGCCGCGCAGCATCTCGACCAGCGCCGCGTCCTGTGTCACATCAGCGCGCAGCTCCGGCGGTAGCTGTAGTTCCGGCCTAATGTTGCCGCCCGGATAGAGCGCCTCGATCATCGGCAGCCGCTCGGCCGCGAACCACAGCACTTTTCCGTCGGCGGTCTCGACCGTCGCGGCGCGTTTGGCGTCGACCAGTTCGTCGAACCACGCCTGCCAGTCCCCTACCGGCGGCGACGCGACGAACCCGAACAGCGTCTCGTGTACCTCTTCGGGGTCGCGTGGCTGCGGCCATGCCTCATCCTGCACCCGTTCGATCGCCTCTTCATCGAGGCGCCCCAGGTCGCGCGAACTCTCCGGCAGCGTCCGGCGCAGCGTGATCGCGCGGGCGCGGCGCTCTTCCAGGGGCGCGTTGTCCAGGAACGTGTACGGCTTCGAGTTCAGCATCTCGTGGGTAAACGGCGAGGGTTCCATCGTGTCCTTCGCGTGCAGGCGGATCTCGCCACTCGCCATGCGCCGGACAACGTCCTCCAACCCGACGATGTCCATCACTTCGTTCAGGCAGTCGTGCACGGTTTGGTTCACCAATGGGTGGTCCGGCAGGTCGATCGGCCCGGTGATGTTCTCCTGACAGCCCACCTGTGCCGGAAACACCGCCGCCAGCAGGTCGTCCGACTTCATCCGCTGGATCGGCGGCGGTGTCTTCTTGCCGTTGCGCATGCGCGGCACGGCCAGCGCGCGTGTGGCGTTCCAACGCCAGCGCGTCGCGAACATCGGTACGTACAGGATCGACTGTTCTATATCGCCCCGCACGTGTTGCGGCCTGATCAGGTGGAACATGTCCTCCAGGGGGAAGCTGTGCTGGGGTCCCGTCGAAAGCAGCACGGCGTCATCTGTCGCCGCCGCCTGCAGCTCGAAGTCGAACGTGCGGCAGAAGTTCTTGCGCAGCGCCAGCCCCAGCCCTCGGTTGATGCGCCCGCCGAACGGCGCATGCACGACGAGCTGCATCCCACCGCTATCGTCGAAGAAGCGCTCGAACACGATGTCCGTGTCCGAAGGCACGATGCCGATCGAATCCTTCTGCGCCTTGACGTAGCGCACCACCTGTTCGGCGGCAACGTCCGGCAGCCCGGCCTGTTCGCTGAGCCAGGCCATCGTTGCTTGCTTGTCGTCGACACGCTCCGCCACCTCGCGTCGCAGTGACGACACCTCCTGCGACAACTCCCGCGTCCTCGCAGGCGCCTCACCAAGCCAGAACGGGACCGTCGGCGGCGCGCCATGCGCGTCGGCAACGCGCACAATCCCCGGCTCGATGCGTGTGATGCGCCAGGACGTCGTGCCCAGCAGGAAGATGTCTCCAGCCATGCTCTCGATAGAAAAGTCTTCGTCCAGCGTGCCGACGAACGTCCCGTCCGGCTCCGCCAGCACGCGATAGTCCGCCACGTCCGGGATCGCCCCGCCGCACTGGATCGCCGTCATCCGCGCGCCGCGCTTGCCACGCAACACGCCGTTGATCCGGTCTCGATGCAGGTACGAAGCCGCCCGTCCCGTCCCGACGAGGATCCCTTCGCTCATCATCTCGATGATGTCGTCGTACTGATCGCGCGTCAGCGACGCATATGGTTTCGCCTTCTTCACTAGTTCGAATAGCTTAGTTTCGTCCCATGGCTCGCAGGCGCACTCCGCGACGATCTGCTGCGCCAGGATGTCGAGCGGCGCGTCCGGCGGATAGAAGCTGTCTAGCCTCCCCGCTCGAACGGCGCGCACCAGCGCCGCGCACTCGATCAACTCATCGCGTGTCGTCGGGAAGAGGCGGCCCTTGGGCGTTCTCGTCAACGCGTGGCCGGAGCGGCCCACGCGTTGCAGGAACGTCGTCATGCTCCGCGGCGATTCCAGCTGCACGACGAGATCAACCGAACCGATGTCGATTCCCAATTCGAGCGATGCCGTCGCGACCAGCGCCTTCAGGTCGCCATCCTTCAGCCGCTGCTCCAAACGTTGCCGTCGCTCCTTCGAGAGGCTGCCGTGATGGGATGCCACGTGCTCCTCACCCAGCCGCTCCGACAGGTTGTGCGCGACACGCTCAGCCAGCCTCCGCGTGTTCACGAAGACCAGCGTCGTGTTGTGCTCGCGGATCAGGTCCGCGACCTTGTCGTAGGTATCAGCCCACTGTGGTCCGGGACAGACCGCTTCGAGGTCTGTCGAGGGCACCTCGATCGCCAAGTCGAGGTCGCGCTTGTGCCCAGCGTCTACAATGACACACTCGTCGTTTTTCGCTCCGCCATGTTCGGTCACTCTGAGCGAAGCGAAGCCTGTCCTGAGCGCAGCCGAAGGGAGTCTCTCTTCTTCCTCCTCCGTTCGCTTCCCATTGGGCGAGTCATTCCGCGTATCCTCGAGCCCTGACCTTCGACCCTCGACCCTCGACCCTTCGCTGACCCCAACCAAGAACTGCGCCGCGTACTCCAGCGGCTTGATCGTCGCGGAGAGGCCGATGCGGGCTACCCTACCGCCTGTCGTGAGCCGCGCCGAACGGGCCACGTGATCCAGCCTCGCCAGCGACAGCGACAGATGGCTCCCTCGCTTGTCGCGCACGAGCGCATGGATCTCGTCGACGATCACCGTCTTTACGGTGCGCAAGATCTCGCGGCTACGCGCGGCTGTGAGCATCAGGTAGAGCGACTCGGGCGTCGTGATCAGGATGTGCGGCGGATGCTTGATGATCTGCTGACGGTCCTTCTGGGTCGTGTCGCCGGTCCGCAGCATCGTGCGGATGTTGGCGCTCGGATACCCCAACTCCTCCGCGATCGCCGCGATCTCCTCCAGCGGCTCCTCAAGGTTGCGCTGGATATCGGTGCTCAGCGCCTTCAGCGGCGAGACGTAGACCACCTCGACCTCTTCGGCCAGCGGTTCTTCCTCCGCCCTGTGCATCAGCGAGTCGATCGCGACCAGGAACGCCGCCAGCGTCTTGCCGGAGCCGGTGGGCGCGGTGATCAGCGTGTCGTGGCCGGCCATGATCTCCGGCCAGCCGCGCTCTTGCGCCTCAGTCGGCGATTGGAACTTGCCCTGGAACCAGGTGCGGACGGCGGGATGGAAGGAATCTATCGCGGGCATGAGGTAGTTACCTTTTCAGAACACCTGTGCGATGCAATGTACCGGCGCATCTGGAGGGTGTCAAGCGAAAGAACTTGAGTCCTCTTAGCCTGTCCTGATATCGTATCCATCACGATGAGTCAGCGCCCACTAAAACAAGACCCCCAAGTCCCAACCGGCGTCGAGCTAACCGCCTTAGACGAGCGGTTCCGCACAGACCCCTACCCCGTGCTCGCGGAGCTACGGGGTGCCGAGCCCGTCCACCACGACGAGGTGCTCAAGCGATGGGTGCTAACCCGCCACGACGACGTCGACCGCGTGGTCAACGACCGCGCACTCTCGGCCGACCCGCGCAAGGCCGCCGACGGTACCTACATGAGCCTGTTCCGCGGTGAACCCCAGGATGGCGACTTCCAGCCCAGCATCCTCTTCCTCGACCCGCCCGACCACACCCGGCTGCGCGGCCTCGTCACCAAGGCCTTCACGCCCCGCGCGGTCGAACGCATGCGCCCTCGTATTCAGGAGATCGTCGACGACCTCCTCGATGCCGTCGCGGACGAGGACGGCTTCGACCTCATGGATGCGTTCGCCATGCCGTTGCCAACGATCGTCATCGCCGAGATGCTCGGCGTGGACACGGCCGACCAGGCCGACTTCAAGCGCTGGTCAGACGAGTCGATTCAGAACTTCAACCCTATGATCACCGAAGAAGAGCGTGAGCGGGCAGAAGCCGCCGGCATGGCCATGCAGGAATACCTCGTCCGGGCCGTCGCCCAGCGCCGGGAGGCGCCACGCGACGACCTTATTAGCTCGATGATCGCCGTGGAGGAATCCGGCGACCAGCTCACCAACGCAGAGATCGTCACCATGACGTCGCTCCTACTTGCGGCGGGCAACGTCACCACAACAGACCTGATCGGCAACGGCGTACTTGCGCTCCTGCAGCACCCCGACGAACTGCAGAAGCTCCGGGACGACCCGTCGCTCATCAAGAGCGCCGTGGAGGAGATCCTTCGGTATGACAGCCCCGTTGTGCAAACCGCGCGCATCACCGAGAGCGACACCGAGATCGAAGGCTGCCCCATCAAGAAGGGCGAGTCGATCCTGACCTTCCTCGCGTCCGCCAACCACGATCCAGAAGTCTATCCGGAGCCGGAACAATTCGACATCACCCGTGAGGGCACGCGCCATCATGCGTTCGGTGGAGGCATCCACTACTGCCTCGGCGCGCCGCTCGCCCGGCTGGAAGCAGAGATTGGCATCGGCACGCTCGTCCAGCGCTTCCCGCAGCTCAGGCTCACCGGCGCGCCACTGGAATGGCGGCGCCTACCGGCGTTCCGCGGCTTGATCAGGCTCCCAGTCCTTGTCAGCTAAGCTCACTGCCAAGGCCAACCTTGACGTGCGCGGTAGAGTCTCCGTATACTTCTGCCGACGCTGTATGTAGACGCAGCAACCATAGGAGGAAGGCTCCATGTCGTCCAAGCTATCAGAGCACATCCGGCAGATGCCCTCGCGGCGTGACCCGCCGTACCGCCCTGCCATGACGATCGATAAAGAAGAAGCAGCCGAACTCGACAAGAAGCTCGGAGACGCCGCCAACTACGACATCGGCCTGCTCCGTGAGATGGTCAACGCCGATCCCGACAACATCGAGTTCCGCAAGGCGCTCGTCAGCGGCATCGCCAGCGCGGAGTACGCCGGCATCGATGCCTTCAGCCGCAAGGTCTGCGAATGGCAGGACTGGGAGGTCCCGAACAGCCTGATCATGGCGATGGCACGGCAGACATGGGACGAAGTCCGCCACGCCAGGCTGGCAACGGGCGTCTTGGAATCGTACGGCGGCAAGATCGGCGAATACCCGGACACACTCGCCGGGGGTGCCGCCGGCGCTGCCCCGTCATCGACCCAGGGCGGCGGGCACGCGCACGGCAACGGCCAGCAGGCCAACGGCGGCGCCACGCCACAGGCCGCAATGCAGGAGCCGATCTCGATGCTCTCCGCGGTTAACGTATCGCTGGAGGGCGGCGCGCTCTTGCTGTTCAAAGGCACGTCCGAGCTCGGCGCCAAGATCGGCGACCCCCTCATGGAGCGCTGCTTCGACTACAACTGGGCCGACGAGGTCACGCACACGGCGATCGGCGACTACTTCGTCAAACTGCTCGCGGAAGACGACCCTGAGGCGGAGAAGCGCGCGCTGCGTATCCACGCGATGTCTGAATACGGACGCACGCGACTCGACGAGCAGCAGACCGAAGAGCTGAAGGAGTTCTTCGCGGACGAAATGGAGCGCGCGACGGCGGCGCTCGCCGGCGGCGGCTATGCAGGGCAAGGAGCCCAAGACACGTCGGACGACGCCGCTTCGGGCGGCTAACGCGCATGCTGCCCGTCGTTGAGATCGACATCGGGCCGTGCATCAATTGCAGCCTGTGCCGGCGGGCCTGCCCTACTGAAGCCATCAACTACTTCTCCACCGGCAAGCGCACGCACGTCGTCGACAAGGAGCTGTGCATCGGCTGCGACATCTGCGTAAAGGTCTGTCCGATGGACTGCATCGATCAGGACATGGAGTACAAGCCCGATCCGGTGAAGCTGGAGTCCGCGAAGGTGAAGGCGCGAGCGTTCGCCAAGCGGCAGCGCGGCGTGCGGGTGGCGCGTCGCGAACGGGCGCAGCGGGCGAAGGAGAAAGTCCATGCCTGAGCTGATGGTCGACCCGCGGAAGGTGGGCGGCGAGTTCTCGGTCGACGAGACGGCGCGGCGCATCATCCACTATCGCTTCGCCGAGAACGTCTGCATGACGTCGTTGGGGGCATGGGCGTCGACTTGTCCGACGATCAAGGTGAAGTTCATGCTCGGCGAACACTGCTACCACGACTCGGTGCACGCGTTCTGGCTGGGCCAGCGGCTGCCGGAGCTGCGCGTGCTGGAGGGCGCCGACCTGGAAGCGCCGCCGACGCTGCGTTCGTCGACGAAGGCGGAGCCGCCGAACGAGGAGTTCCTCAAATTCTGTGAAGAGATGCAGCTGCAGGACGACGAGCTGCTGCGGCTCGTCGGGCTGTACCGCGTGCTGAAGACGCACCTGGCGGTCTACTATCGACACCACATTGCCGTCACGGACCTGGTCTGCGACGCCCCCACGGTGCGCATCCTCAACCACATTCTGCTGGAGGAGGAGGAGCACCTGAAGTGGGGCCAGGGCATCTACGAAGAGCTGGCGGACACGCCGGAGCGCCGTCGCGAAGCGATGGAATGGCAGACCCACCTGGAAGACCTGCTGGCGAAGTCCGGTGGTGTCACCGGCGGACATTAGCGGTTCAGGTTAGCAAGGCTTCGCTACTGTCCTGGTGAGACGAGATACATTGACAAACCGTTCCGGCCTCCCTAAGATTGGCTAGGCCACGTCGCCGGGTGCGATGGGGGTTTTCTCCTCTATTAGCCCAGGTGGCAGCAGGTTCTCCCCGCGAAAGCCAACCGGCGCCGTAGCGCTGCCCGCAGCGCACAGCGGAGGGAGCACACATGCCTTCATTACCCAACATCCCGTACTTGGTCCGAAGCGCCATCGTCGCGCTGCCGGTCGTCATTGCCCTGCTGGTGATGGTCGGCTTAGGACTTCAGTCGACCTCCGCCACCCATCCAACCAACCTCGTGAAAGACATCAACCTCAATACGGCCGGTTCGTCTCCCTCGCTGCTGACGGATGTGGGCGGGACGCTCTTCTTCCGCGCCAACGATGGTACCAACGGTCAAGAGCTGTGGAAGAGCGCCGGCACCGCCGCCGGCACCGTTCTGGTCAAGGACATCGTCCCCGGCGCGGGAAGCTCGGCTCCCGCGCTGCTGACGGATGTGGGAGGCACGCTCTTCTTCCGTGTCAACGATGGCGTCAACGGAACGGAGCTCTGGAAGAGCGACGGCACCGCCGCCGGCACGGCCCTGGTCAAGGACATCGTCCCCGGCGCGGGAAGCTCGTCTCCCTCGCTGCTAACGGATGTGGGCGGGACGCTCTTCTTCCGCGCCAACGATGGTACCAACGGAAATGAGCTGTGGAAGAGCGACGGCACCGCAGCCGGCACCGTGATGGTCAAGGACATCCTCCCCGGCGCGGGAAGCTCCTCTCCGAACTATTTGACCGACTTCGGTGGCATGCTGTTCTTCTCGGCCAACGACGGCACCAACGGTGTTGAGCTATGGAAGAGCGACGGCACTGCAGCCGGCACCGTGATGGTCAAGGACATCCTCCCCGGCGCGGGAAGCTCCTCTCCGAACTATTTGACCGACTTCGGTGGCATGCTGTTCTTCTCGGCCAACGACGGCACCAACGGTGTTGAGCTGTGGAAGAGCGACGGCACCGCAGCCGGCACCGTGATGGTCAAAGACATCCTCCCCGGCGCCGGCAGCTCGTCTCCCAGTAGTCTGACGGATGTCGGAGGCACGCTCTTTTTCGACGCCAACGATGGCGTCAACGGATTTGAGCTGTGGAAGAGCGACGGAACCACGGCCGGCACTGTCCTCGTCAAGGACATCCGTCCCGGCGCCGGCAGCTCGTCTCCCAGTAATTTGATCAATGTCGGCGGGACGCTCTTCTTTACGGCCTTCGACGGCACAACTGGTGCCGA
>JADFPV010000129.1 GCA_022562155.1 Chloroflexota bacterium | reverse complement strand
CCGACATGATGACGGACAAGATTGTCCGTCCCACCAAACACGTAAGAAACGGAAAATCCCCACCTCGCGAAAAGACGCTGGTAGCCAACGCGAGTCCCGACAAGGTTGCTGAAACCAAGCAACCCGTTGATACGCGGCCCGTTCCCGCAGAGACACCGGCACCGACGATTACGCGGGCTGGGAAGATCGATCCTGATCGTCTCAGGGGCACGATCGTCTTCGTCAGCGACCGAGGCGGATCGCTCGACATTTGGAAGATGAAGGCAACGGGCCAGGGTCTGAAACAGCTTACGAATGATGCCCATGCTGACGCCGATCCTCGATTCTCGCCTTCCGGCAAGCGAATCATGTACACGTCGCTGCGGGATGGTTTCCCGCACGTCTGGATGATGGACGCCGACGGATCGAACCAG
Source organism: Chloroflexota bacterium (assembly GCA_022562155.1). GTDB lineage: Bacteria > Chloroflexota > Dehalococcoidia > DSTF01 > RBG-16-68-14 > SZUA-185. The sequence continues at coordinate 1,854 of JADFPV010000129.1, read as the reverse complement.
ACCCGGCTCACCAACAACCCCGCGAGAGATGTTGCCCCGGCATGGTCGCCGGACGGGACCAAGATCGCCTTCCACAGCTGGATTGATGGCTACGCCGAAATCTTCGTGATGAATGCTGACGGTAGCGGCCGGACGCGGCTTACGTCGAACGGTAACGTAAACGACCAATCGCCCGCGTGGTCGCCGGACGGGACCATGATCGCCTTCCACAGCCTGCGCGATGGGAACCTCGATATCTACGTGATGAATGCCGACGGCAGTGGCGAGTCGCGGCTGACGACTAGCGGCGGCTGGGAAACGAACCCCGCCTGGTCGCCGGACGGCTCCAAGATCGCGTTCGCCAGCGACCGGAATGTCAACTGGGAAATCTACGTCATGAATGCCGACGGGAGCGGTCAGACCAGGCTGACGAACAGCCCGACGTATGACGACGGGCCGGACTGGTCGCCCGATGGGTCGAAGATCGCTTTTCGGGGTGGCATTGACAGCGACATTTACGTCATGAACGCCGACGGCTCGGGACCGATAAACCTCACCAACAGCGCCACGTTCGATGGCCAGCCCAGCTGGTCGCCGGATGGCACCCGAATCGCTTTCGGCTCCTACCGCGACGGGAACCATGAGATCTACGTCATGAACGCCGATGGTAGCGAGCCGGCTCGGATCACCAACAACGACACGTACGACTCCTCACCAGACTGGCAGCCGCTCTGCGAGAAGGAATGCCCGGAGCCAACGAAACCGGCGGAGTCGACCCCGACCCCAACACCAGCCGAGCCAACGCCGACGCCTGACGGTGAGCCCACCGGCGATCCCGGGATGAGGTTGAATGTGACCGGCGGCAATTGCGATCACCCGGCGGAACCTAGCATCTGCCACGTGCCGTTTAGTGGGTCGTTCTTGCTCTCGGTCGAGGTCGTGACGGCGCCGGAGGCCGGCTACATACTCGCCCAGACGTTCGTCGACTACGGCAGCAAGCTGGCTTACAAACCGGCCGCCTCCGCAGCGGACGAGATGGTCTGGCCAGACCTCGCTGATGACACGGCGCTGCGCAGCGAGACGGGTGCGGGCCTAGTCAATCATGGTGGGCTGACGAGTCTCACTCCACCACTGCCGGTCAGTCACTTCGAGGGCGCAATCGTACAGATTGAGATGAACTGCACCGCCGGCGCTAGTAGCACAAGGCTATGGCTCCTCGCGGCTGATGAGAAGGAGGTGGGCACGAAGGGTTCGCTGTTCGTGCTGCCCGATGCTACCGAAGTTGTGCCTGCAGTGAGCGGCCTGACCGTGGCCTGTGTCGCGCCTGAATTGGTCTCGTCAGATAGTGACGGCGACGGATGCGCGGACCTGCGGGAGAACGGTAGAGATGAGTCTGTGGGTGGCCTGCGCGACTACCTGAACGCCAACGACTTTTACGATGTGCTCGGCAGCGGCGGCGGTCCGCCGGACCAGATCATCGACCTGCCAAACGACATTCTTGGCGTGATCCGGCACTACGCGCCGACCGGGACGGAGCCTGAGTACGACGTCGCCTTCGACAGAGGGCCGTCAGCCGGGCCGAACGTCTGGAACATGACGGCGCCGGATGGTGTGATCGACCTGAGCAACGACATCCTGGGAGTGATCCGGCAGTTCCAGCACGACTGCCGTTAGCGCCGACGCGTCACGTCGTACAGCTTGAGCTTTGGCCTGAAGAAGCCGAGCAGCCAGAGCCATTGTCGCCGCTTGGTGCGCAACATCAACGATAGTATCGGCACGCGCCGTTTTGGCTTTCCCTGGTAGGCGGCTGAACCAACTGTTCAGCTTGGCCAAAGCCGTGCTTCTGCGTAGCCTGGTAGGCTAGGGCATGCGCGT
>JADFPV010000128.1 GCA_022562155.1 Chloroflexota bacterium | reverse complement strand
GCTTCGCGCCGACGTCTTTCGCGGCCGGCGATGTCCCGCCAATGTAGAAGGGCGGGTGTGGCCGCTGGTACGGCCGTGGACGCACCATGCCGTTTTCGATCTGGAAGTGCTTGCCCTTGTGCGTGACAGGCTCATCTTCCGTCCAGAGCCGCTTCATTAGTGTTACCGTCTCGTCCATCACTTCGTAGCGCTCGTCGTGCGCGTAGAAGAGGCCCTCCGCGGCTTGCTCCTCGCCGCCGGGTCCTGCGATCAGATTGGCGTACACGCGGCCCTCTGAAAGCCTGTCGAATGTCGTGAACATCTTCGCTATTTGAAACGGTGGCATGTAGCCGGCCCGCACAGCGACCAGTTGCTTCAGCCGCGTCGTGCGCGCCGCCACCATCGCGCAGGTTACCCAGGCTTCGTAGCACATCGTCTGCACCGGTACGAGCGTGTACTCGAAGCCGGCGGCTTCTGCGGCAAGCGCGATGTCCGTAAACAGCTTCAGGTTCGGCTTCATCGTCGCGCCCGGGTCGCCGAACGCGCTCGTGTCGCCAATGGTCGGGATAAACCAGCCAAACCGCAGCTGCCCGCTGTCCTTCGTTCCCGTGTCGTCGACGGCGGGGTTCACAGTCGCTCCAGGCTCAGTGATGAGGACGGTCGCTGGTGTGTCATCGAGCCGCCACGGGCTGCGCGCTCAGCGCGAAGCCTTCGTAGCCCTTAGCTGCTACCTCGTCGCACTTGGCGCGGTAGGTGGGGAGCCCGCCCACGAACGGGTAGAGGATGCGCCTTTTGCCGGGGATGTTCGCGCCGACCCACCAGGAGTCGGTCTGCAGGATCATCGTCGCGTCCGCGATCCGCATGTGCAGGGCCATCCAGCCCTCTTCCGCGTCGCCCAGGGCCTCGATGCTTTCGAGCTTCTCCTCGCGCATGTGGCTCATGCAGCCGGCGATCCACTCGACGTGCTGCTCGATCGCCATCGGCATGTTGCAGAGCACCGATGGGCTCTGCGGTCCGGTGATCATGAACATGTTCGGGAAGCCCTGCGCCGCAAGGCCAAGGTACGTGATCGGCCCGTCCGCCCATTTCTCCTTCAGCGGCAGGCCGCCCCTGCCACAGATGTCCATCTTCAAGAGCGACCCGGTCATCGCGTCGAAACCGGTGGCGTAGATGATGCAGTCCACGTTGTAGTCGGCGTTCGTCGTCCGGACCCCGTTCGGGGTAATTTCTTCGATCGGCGCACGTTGCACGTCCACCAGGGTCACGTTGTCACGGTTAAACGCCTCATAGTAGCCGTGCTCGAGCGGCGGACGCTTGGTACCGAGTGGATACTTCGGCGTCAGCAGCTCGGCGACTTCCGGGTCGCGCACGGTCTCGCGGATCTTGGAGCGTATGAACTCATTGGCCGTGTCGTTCGCCTCTCTGTTGATGGCCAGGTCGGTGAACGTCGCGAAGAACGCGAGGCTGCCTCGTTCCCAGGCAGCCTCGTAGGCGCTCTGTCGCTCTTCCGGCGTGACTTCAAGCGCCGCCGCCGTTCCCAGGCGAAACGGGAAGCCGGCAGGAGCTTCGCGCGCTGTCTTCCAGATGTCCTTGTACGTGGCCTTGACCTCTCGGATATAGTCTTCGTCCAGCTCGTGATTACGGCCCGGCAGGTCGTGGCTGGGCGTTCGCTGAAACACGTAGAGGTGCGCCGTCTCCTCGGCGATCTCCGGCACAAGCTGGACAGCCGTCGCGCCGGTGCCGATGACGGCGACACGCTTCCTGGTGAAATCGACTTCCCCTTGGGGCCACTCTGCTGTGTGAAAGGATGAGCCTTCGAAGCTCTCGATGCCCTTGAACTGTGGCGTGAACGGCGTCGACAGGCAGCCGACTGCCGTAATGAGGAACTTGGCAACAACGCGTTCGCCCCTCTCCGTGGTGATGTCCCAGCGGTTGCTGTCCTCGTCGAAGACCGCGGAAGCGACACGCGTATCGAACTGGATGTCGCGGCGCAGGTCGAGCTTTTCGGACACGAACTGGAGGTACCGCAGGATCTCGGGCTGCCTGGCGTAGCGCTCGGACCAGGTCCACTCCTGGAGGATCTCCTCGGAGACGTGGTCCGGGAACATGTAGTAGATGCTCTCGCTGTCGCAGCGGGCGCCGGGATAGCGATTCCAGTACCATGTTCCGCCGACGTCGCTAGCAGCTTCGTAGACCCGCGCCGAGAACCCCAGCTTGTCGCGCAGCCAGTAGAGCATGTGCATCCCGCCGAACCCGGCCCCGACGATGAACGCGTCGAGCTCGGTCTTCTGCTCGCCGTCGTTCCGCCG
>JADFPV010000033.1 GCA_022562155.1 Chloroflexota bacterium | reverse complement strand
ACCGCAATCTACATCGGGGACATTGTCCAGCATCACGTGCAGCTTGAGCGGAGCGCCTGGGTTTCAGCGTTCGATCTGCTCCCGCTCATATCCATGGAGACCAAGAAGCGTATCGTCGAGCGCGCCATCGATGAGCAGACGCTCGTCATCAGCGTCCACGCACCATTTCCCGGCCTCGGCCGCATGACGCGCTCCGAGGACGGCCGCAAGCATTGGGAGCCGAAAGTTTGAGCAAGGACACCGTCTTCGATGACGACGCCAGCGAGGCCTTCCTTCGAGAAATCTACAGCACAACGAAGGGGACCGTACGGCTTCACGTCTTGTGGCAGGATTTGCTGGCAGAAGTCCGCGGCCTCAAGGCTGAACGGCTGCGTGTGATCGATATCGGCGGCGGCGCCGGCCAGCTTGCTAGCAAGGTAGCCGAGCTTGGACACGAGGTCACCATCTGTGATCCGTCGGAGGAGATGCTGGACAAGGCGCGGGCGTGCTTGGAGGAGACGGGCTTGGGAGATACCGTCCGGTTCGTCCACGCTAGCATCCAGGATCTCCGGAGCGAGATCGCCGGCGAATTCGACCTGGTGATCTGCCACGCTGTCCTCGAGTGGCTCGCCGAGCCCAGAGACGCGCTCGACAGCATGCTGCCCCTGCTCAATGCAGATGGCTACCTGTCGCTCATGTTTTACAACCTTCACGCAGCAATCCTGAAGCGCGCCTTGATCGGCGATTTCGCTGGGGCGCTTGCCCAGTGGAATAGCGTTGAGGACGCGCGTGACAGTGGCCATCCGAACCCACTAGACCCGGAGGATGTTAAGGCCTGGATCGTTGAATCGGGCCTGCAGGTCCAGTCGCGCTCCGGCATCCGCATCTTTCATGACCACTTGCCCGAAGCGCTCAGACGGGCATCCGGCATCGCCGCCCTCTTGGAGCTAGAAACCGCCTTTCGAAAGCGGGAGCCCTTCGCCTCGCTGGCGCAGCACATCCATTTCGTCTGCCGCAGGCAGGAGGCGCCAACGTCATGACGGCCGGTACGCTCCATCCGCTCGCCCTCGCCGACCTGCACCGCGAACTCGGCGCGCGCTTCGCGCCCTTCGCCGGCTGGAAGATGCCGGTCCAGTATGCGGGCATCATCGAAGAGCACAAAACCGTCCGCGAGCAGGCCGGCGTGTTCGACGTTTCGCACATGGGACGTTTCTACGTGTCAGGCGCGGACGCCGGCGCATCGATTCGGCGCGCGGTCACATACAAGGTCGACCAGCTATCAGTCGGCGAAGCCCACTACGCTCTGCTCTGCAACGAGGACGGCGGTGTCCTCGACGACCTGTTCGTTTACAGGCTGGGCGAGGATCGATTCCTCGTGGTCAACAACGCGGCCAATGTTGAAGTTGGCCGCGAGCGCATTGAGGCCGCGCTCGGCTCACAAGCATCGCTGGAGGATCAACAAGCCAACACCGTCATGCTCGCGCTCCAGGGACCTGCGGCTCGCCCACTCCTAGCTGGCGTACTTGACTCACACGATGTCCTCACCCTAAGAGCGCGCCGCTGTGGCGAGTTCAACTACGAAGGCGTTACACTCTTCGCCGCCCGCACCGGCTACACAGGCGAGGACGGCTTTGAGCTAGTGTTGCCCAATGAGGCGGGCGCCAGGCTGCTCCAGGCCCTCGTCGATGCTGGCGTCGCTCCATGCGGTCTCGGCGCCCGTGATACGTTGCGGCTAGAAGCGGCCCTGCCGCTCTATGGAAACGACCTCGACACAAACACGAACCCTTGGGAGGCCGGTCTCGGCTTTGCCGTCACGCTCGATGACGGCGCGGAGTTCCCAGGACGCGCGGCGCTCGCCGCCTCCCGAGAGGCCGGACTTGACAGAAAACTCTCATGCCTGCAGGCCACGGGACGCGGCATCATGCGCGCCGGCTGCGAAATCTTGCACGGCGGCCAGACACGGGCTAGCATGAGCAGCGGTGGCTTCTCGCCCATGCTCGGTGTGAGCATCGGCATGGCCTATCTCCCGATCGGGTTGGCGGACGCGGGGACCGAAGTGGAGGTGGACGTGCGAGGCAAACCGGTACCAGCGACCGTCGTCCCGCGACCATTTTATCGACGAAAGAAGACTTCGTGAACATCCCGACAGAGTTGCGCTACACCAAGGACCACGAGTGGGTCCGCGCCGAAGGCGATATCGGCACGGTGGGCGTCACCGACTACGCACAAGACCAGCTCGGCGACATCGTCTACTTGGATCTGCCAGCCGCCGGGGCCACGCTCGTCCAGACCGGAAACATGGGTGAGATCGAATCCGTCAAAGCCGTCTCTGACCTCTACGCACCCGTGAGCGGCGAGGTCTTGGAAATCAACCAGGCAACAGTAGACGAGCCTGAGGCCGTAAACAAGGAGCCTTACGGCAAAGGCTGGCTGATCAAGATGCGCCTGAGTGACGCGAGCGAGTTGGAAGGCTTGCTCACGAACGAAGCGTACGACGAACTGATCACCCGCGAGATGGAGGAGAGCACAGACTAGGCCGTGCATTGACGATGATCCTCGACCATCTTGAGCCACTAGAGGTAACTGATGAGTTCGCCTCTGCTCACAAAAACGAGTTAAATTCACTTGGATATCTATCGCAAGGAATGAGCTTCCTCTACCGGCAGGTGAAGGACATAGGGGAAAAGGCCTTCAACCAGCAACCAGACAAGCAGGTCTTTTCCTTCGGTAATGCACCGGGCTTCGAATGGGTACCCCAGGGCTTGTTGGCGTGTTCGTTTCACTGGTACTCAGTGTCCGCCTGCAATTTCGTACGAATGATAGGTTGGTTGGGCAGCGATGGCGACACCGACCGAGCACTGGAGTACGTCCGTCGGGTGATTCCTTCGGTCTACGTTTGGCGAAATAAGGTAGCAGCACACTTTGCAATCACTGATCCTAGACAGGACGACTCCCCGGCAGATCTTGCGGCTTCAGTTATGTTCCCAATTGCCTTCAGCGACGACGCGTTCATCACATCACCCTTCACTCTGGCGATGAGCAGTGGCGAGTCTTCATCGGCGAGCCGTGACGATATGAACTGGAGCCTCACGAAGACACACGCGGAACTCGGCGAACGATACTGGCCGGAAGCGCGAACTTCGTCGGCCACCAACGAGGAATCACAAGCAACCTGATGGCCCATCCCTACATTCCGCTCACTGACCAAGACCGCGCAGAGCTGCTGAGCGCGGTCGGCGTCGCGTCCGTCGACGAACTCTTCGCGGAGATCCCGGCGGAGCATCGCGATCCCACCTTCGACCTGCCGCCTGCCCTCTCAGAACCTGAGCTTCTGGCGGAACTGACTGAACTCGCCGCCAAATCAACATCAGGCCTCCCTAGCTTTCTGGGTGCCGGAGCGTATCGACACTACATCCCAAGTACCGTCGACGCGATCATCTCCCGGGGTGAATATCTCACTGCCTATACGCCATACCAGCCTGAGATCAGCCAGGGGACGCTCCAAACAACGTTCGAGTTCCAGTCGCTCGTCTGCGAGCTGACCGGCATGGAGATCGCCAACGCCGGGATGTACGATGGCGCAAGCTCGATGGCGGAAGCCTGCCTCATGGCTTGCTCCGTCACGGGCCGCGACCGTATCCTCCTCCTCGACTCCCTCCACGCCAACGTCATCGAGACCGTGCGAACCTACGCCGGTGGCCGCGACATCGAGGTAGCCGTCGTCGCGCGAGATCAGGTTTCTATGGCCGACACGGACGCTTGTATCGCCGTCCAGCAGCCAAACTTCCTCGGGTGCATCGAGGACCTGCAGCTACTCGGCCAAGCGGCACACGACGCAGGGGCGCTCTTTGTCGTCTCGCAGGACCCAGTGAGCCTCGGGCTCTACAAACCACCGTCTGAGTTCGGCGCAGACATCGTCGTCGGCGACGGACAGCCTCTCGGCGCGCCGCTCAGCTTCGGCGGCCCGTACGTTGGCCTCTTCGCCTGTCGAGCGGAGTACTCACGTCAGATGCCGGGGCGCATCGTCGGCCGCACAAAAGACCTTGATGGGAAGACCGGCTACGTTCTCACGCTCCAGACCCGTGAGCAGCACATCCGGCGCGAGCGGGCGACGTCGAACATCTGCACCAGCACGCAGTTGGTCGCGCTTGCGTTCACCGTAGCGCTCGTTACGCTCGGCAAGCAGGGCCTCCGCCGCATGGCTGAGCTCTGCTACCACAAGTCGCACTACGCGGCGGATCAGATCGCAGGGCTCACCGGCTACGAGTTGCCGATAAGCGAACCGTTTTTCCAAGAGTTCGTCGTCAGCTGTCCGCTCCCGCCGGCGCAGGTAAATCGACGACTTCTTGATCGCGGGATCCTCGGTGGATACGACGTTTCTGACCGCGTGCCCAACGGCCTTCTGCTCTGTTTCTCGGAGCTCCATACGCGCCACCAAATCGACGGGCTTGTTGCCGCACTAGGAGAGATCCGTGCTTAACCCAGAAGACGACTTCGGCGCAATGTTGACGTTTGACCTCAGCCGGCCCGGCCGCATCGGCACGACCCTTCCGCCGCTCGACGTCCCGGAGGCGCCGCTGCCATCGAACGAACTCCTCCGCGATGACCTCACGTTGCCCGAGCTTTCACAGATGGACGTCGTCCGCTACTTCACGCAATTATCGCAGCGCAACTTCAGCATCGATACGGGCTTCTACCCGCTGGGTAGCTGCTCGATGAAATACAACCCGAGGGTGAACGAAGTAGCCGCACGCCTGCCGGGACTGGCCGACGTCCACCCAATGCAGCCACAAGAGACGAGCCAGGGCGCGCTCGCGCTGATGCACTCGCTGCAAGGCCTGCTGGCGGAGATCACCGGTATGGACGACGTTTCGCTCGCGCCGGACGCCGGGGCCCATGGCGAGCTGGCCGGCATCCTCATCGCGAGCGCCTACCACAATTCGAACGGCGGCTCGCGCCGACGCGTCCTCGTCCCTGACTCAGCTCACGGCACCAACCCCGCGACAGCCGCGATGGCCGGATTCGAGGTGGAGAGCATTCCGTCAAACGCCGATGGCAACCTCGACCTGGATGCCCTGACGGCCGCGCTCGACGCCAACGGCGGGAGCGTCGCCGCGCTCATGCTCACGTTGCCTAGTACGCTCGGGCTCTTCGAACCGCGCATCGAGCAGATCGCGGAGCTACTGCATAACCACGGCGCTCTCCTCTATGGCGACGGCGCCAACATGAACGCGCTGCTCGGCCGCGTCAAGCCCGGCGACCTCGGGTTCGACGTCTTTCACCTCAACCTCCACAAGACATTCAGCACGCCACACGGCGGTGGAGGCCCGGGCGCCGGCCCCATCGCGGTCAAGGCGCACCTGGCACCATTCTTGCCCACACCACACGTCGAGAAGGAAGATAGCGGTTGCTACACTCTGGCCACACCGGAACGGAGCATCGGCCGCCTCGGCCTCTTTCATGGCAACTTCGGCGTGCTCGTACGCGCGTACGCCTACATCTTCTCGCTGGGGGCGGACGGGCTCCGTGGTATCAGCGAGGCGGCCGTCCTCAACGCCAACTACCTGCTCGTCCGCCTCCGCGATGCCTATCGCCTGCCCTACGACCGGAGCTGCATGCACGAAGTCGTGCTTTCAGGCTCGCGACAGAAAGCCAAGGGCGTGAAGACGCTCGACATCGCAAAGCGACTCATCGACTACGGATTCCACCCACCCACGATCTACTTCCCGCTCACCGTCGACGAAGCAATGATGATCGAACCGACAGAGTCCGAGACGAAGGAAACGCTCGACGCCTTCTGCGACGCAATGCTCGCCATCGCGAAGGAGGCGGAAGAAACGCCGGACCTGGTGCGTGAGGCGCCGACCAGGGCGCCGCTGCGCCGCCTCGACGAAGCGACAGCGGCCCGCAAGCCAGTTCTGCGCTGGAAGCTGGGGCTGGAATGAGACCGCTAGCGGCGTTGGCGTCCCTGGCGCTCGTCTTCCTTCTCCTCGCCTGCAACGGCGAGAGCGCTTCTGAGCCGACTCCGCTTCCGAGTGAAACTGAACCTCCGCCAGCGACGGCGACGCTCGAGCCAGCAGCCACGGCCACGGTGACCACACCGGACGTCGTTCCGTCGACGCAGATCCAGGTTCCGGAAGGCTTTACTGCCTACCAGATCGGCCAGGACTTCTTCCGCCCAACCTCGGTGGCCCTCGCGCCCGATGGCACGATTTACGTTGCGCTTCGCCATGACGGCATCGTGCAGCTCCGCGACAACGATGGCGACGGAGTCTTCGAGCAGAACATCACCTTCCTCGCTGCCAGCAACTCAGCAGGCGAGTACGGTGAATTCACAGGCGTCCTGGTATCTGATGACAACCGCGTCTACATCTCCGACCGCGGTCGCGTAACTATCGCGGAGGACGTGGACGGTGACGGCGTCGCCGACAGCATCACGCCCATCATCACCGGCCTCCCAACGGGCCTCCACCAGATCGACGGCATCGAGTTCGGACCGGACGGCCTCCTCTACATCACAAACGGTTCGACCTGCGACGAGTGCGTAGAGACCGACGTGCGAGCCGCCACCATCCTGACGGCCAATCCAGACGGTTCGAACCTCACGGTCTACGCATCGGGCCTGCGAAACCCGTACGACATCGCCTTCGATAGCCAGGGGCGCCTGTGGGCGACCGACAACGGTTCCGACGGCGGCGAAGCGCCATTCTGCGCGTCGATCGACGAACTGAACCTGATCGAGCCAGGCGCTGACTACGGTTGGCCGTACGCGCCCGGCTGCGACCCATACCAGTCGGGCACCGCTCCCGTTGCCAGCCTTGGCCTGCACACCGGTTCGACAGGCATCGACGTCTACGACGGCTCGCAGTTCCCAGCCGAGTACAGCGGCGATCTCTTCCTCACGCTCTGGGGGAGCTTCGTGTTCGAAGCGGAGTTCGCGCCCGAACTGTATCGCTACACACCAGGCGACACCGAGATTCAGCCGTTCAGCAGCGGCTTCGAACACCCCATCGACGTCCTCACGGACACCGACGGCTCGCTCCTTGTGCTCGACTACGGTCTGGGTGCGCTCTTCCGGATCGTCTACTCCGAAAGCTAAGTAGCCAGCCTCGGCACGGTTAGGTGACCGTGTGGCAACACGCCGATTCTCGGTTCGCGGCCTTGGCCCTTGATATGGCGCTCTCTCAGCTCCGCGACCGTGGCCGACACGTCCTCGCAGTAGTTGAGATGGGCGGACTCTGTTGTCTCTCTCGACATACTGGAGTAGAGCCACACGTCCGCCTTCGCCTGCACCATCGCCTGTAGCTGCACGCCCCACTGGTCGTAGCGTGCGAAGCCCGGCGAGTGGATCCGCTCGAGCAGCGCCTTCGGCGATACTTCGCTCGTCAGTAACTCGGTGTACTCGTCCAGGCCGAGGCCGTCCCGGCACTCGGCCACAAGCACGATAGCTCCACCATCCCGAACCCCCTGGGCCGCGACCGACATGCCCTTCACCGCCTGGTAGAGATTCAGATCGGCTGGGTAGCCCATGTTCGTGCTCACGACGATGTCGAACGCTTCATCAATCTGCTGGACGTACTGCCTGTCCGCCTGTTCGATGCCCGCCTCATGCGCCGCAACAAGCTCGCCCGCGAAGACGCCGGTGATCTCGCGACCTGCGTTCAGTGTCACGTTCACGCAGAAAGTCGGTTTCGTGAGGAGCGCGATGTCGCGCATCTCCTCGAACACCGGGTTCCCCTCTGTTACGCACCATGTTGCTTTGGGATGGGCTAGCATGTCGGCACCGTGATTGCTCATCACAATCTCGGCGCCTGCCACGCCCGGCAGGACCGCCTTGCCGCCGCCCGAGTACCCCGCGAAGAGGTGCGGCTCAACGAAGCCGGTAACGATCCGCACGTCGGCCTCCAGATAGCGCCTGTTCATCCGCACCTTTGCGCCGCGAGCCGTGGTTGTCACACTCGCGAGCGTGGTATCGTCACGGGCATCGTGGTTGACGATCTCGTATGCGCCCGCAATCTCAGGCCCAAGCATCCGCTCAACCTCACCCGGCGTGCTCGCCCGATGCATTCCTGTCGCAACGATGATCACGACGTCTTCCCGATGGACACCCTTGCTCTGAATGGCGTCGAGAATTGGCGGCAGCAGGATGGCGTTGGGGACAGGCCGGGTGATATCGCTTACGACGACCGCCACCTGGTTGCCGGCCTCAATTAGGTCGCGCAGGGCGGGCGCGCCTATAGGATGCTCGATGGCATCGGCGACTGCCTGCTTCGGTTTCTTGAGGCCGGGTGTATTCTCGGGCTCCAGGACAATGGTGCCCTCCGGCAGCTCGACCTCGAGCCTCTCTTCGCCGTATGGGAGGTGTACCTTCATTCCGATTCGATGCTACGTTACGAACGAGAATGCAGTCAACGTCCTACCAGTCTTTCGTACTCTCAGCGAACGCTGCTGCAAGCGCTCGCCGGTGCTCCTCCCCAATCAGCTTGCCAAGTGTCTTTAGGCGGTCCTCGAAGAAGGCCTGCGCGCTCGCGCCGTCGATCACGTCGTCGCTGGAGGCCGCCTCAGCGACCAAGCCGCCCGCAATCGCATCGAGGCGTTCTTCCACGAGCCCAGCCAGGCTTTCCGTATCCGGCTCAGCCGTCTGTGGCGAACCGAAGCGTTTGAGGAAGTGCTCGAGGCCTATCAGGCGAGCAAGCTGCATCATGGATTCGCGGCGTGGAATCATACGCCGATGATAGCCGACGCGCACCTCTGATGCGACGGCCGGAGAGACGCGACGAGGCCGCCCAATTGGGCGGCCTCGCTGGTTGTGTCGGATGTCAGCCGTTACGTAGCCTCAGCTACCGACTCGACCATCTCTTCCTCGTCCGCCCCTTCGGCAGACTCTGCTTCCGCATCCTCCTCGGCTGGAGTATCTTCGGCGACAGCCGGCTCTGCTTCCGCATCCTCCTCGGCTGGAGTATCTTCGGCGACAGCCGGCTCTGCTTCCGCATCCTCCTCGGCTGGAGTATCTTCGGCGACAGCCGGCTCAGCTTCCGCATCCTCCTCGGCTGGAGCATCTTCGGCGACAGCCGGCTCTGCTTCCGCATCCTCGACCGGAGTATCTTCCGCGACAGCCGGCTCAACTTCCGCGTCCTCGCTCGCTTCCTCGGAATTCTCCACCGCCGCTTCTGCTGTTCCACCCGCTTCGGCAGACGCTGCCCCGGCGTCTGTGGCTACATCGCCGCTTCCGGCCGCGGCGCGCGCATGGGCGGCGGTCTCTGCCGCCTCGGCCTCGGCTTCCGCGGCGCCCTTGATCTTGTTGTAGCAGGTGCTGCAATAGACCGGCCTGTCACCACGTGGCTGGAACGGCACCTCTGTCATCATGCCGCAGTCGGCACACGTTGCCGGATGCATCTGACGTGGCGTCCGGCCCCCAAAGCTGGCGAAGACGCCATACTTCACGTAGCCGTCCTCAGGCTCGGTCAGCCGGTTCGACTTACGCGCCGAGCGACACGGAGGGCAACGTACGGGCTCGTTCTGCAGACCCTTACTCGCGTAAAATTCCTGCTCGCCTCCGGTGAAGAGGAAGGAGTTGCTGCAATCGCGGCACGTCAACTGCTTATCGACGAAACTCATATTCGGTCCTTTCGATTCCAGATATGAAGAAACGGCCCTCAAGTAGGCCGTTTTTCTGTTCGACCGGGCTGCACTTCAGTATAGAACACACTCGCCGGAATCGGCAAGCCTTAGATTCGAATTGGTAGCAGCGGGAGGATTCGAACCTCCGACCCGTCGATTATGAGCCGACTGCTCTGCCCCTGAGCTACGCTGCCACCTGAGGCTCAGACAAGGGGCAGTATACCAACGCCCCCGCTTGGCACACCAAGCGCCTTGACACGCCAAGCGGCGCGAACCTAGAATCGATCTATACAGGCAAAGACGGAGACGTGTACGCCGGACAGAAGCCGATGAGCGAGCCCGAGACAGTGCGAGCGGGCACGGCGTCCCCGGCGTACATCACTCCTGAGCCGCCGACCGACTCGGCCTTTCAGTGCCCGTCAGGGTGCGGAAAGGACGCCTAGGCCCGGCCGGAACGCCCCCCGTTATCCAGGGCAGTCGCGTGACAGCGCGACGCTGAGCGTCCCGACGCAAGATATGCAGTCGGGGAACCAGGGTGGTACCGCGGGTTCACAGCCCGTCCCTAGAAGTTAGGGACGGGCTTTCTGTTAGGAACACTGGCCATGTCGGACCTGAATCGCGTGGAGACGGCCTACCGTCGCATTGGGTCACGCTGGGCTTGGAACGTGGTGTCCTTCGCCGGCTTCCAGGGCTGGGAATCGAGCCTCCGCAGACGGACAGTTGAGCACCTGGAACTCCGCCACGGTGATCGGGTGCTCGATATCGCATGCGGCCGCGGTTCGAACTTCCCGCACCTCCAGCGCGCCGTCGGCGCGCAAGGGCATATCGTCGGGGTGGACTATTCCGCCACGATGTTGGCTGGGGCTAAAGAACTGATCCGGAGGGAGCGCTGGACGAATGTAGAGATCGTTCGCGGGGACGCCGCGGAGACACACTTCAATGCGGCGTTCGACGGAGCGCTTTGCACCGTCGCCATGACCGTCATCCCAAGGTGGCAAGATGCGATGCGAAGGATGATCGGAGCCGTACAGCCCGGCAGGCGTATTGCGATCATGGACGGCCGCCTGCCGACTGGCCTCGCGCGCGCAGGCCTGCCGTTTGCCCGCTTCTTCTCGCGCATAGTTGCTGCCGATCTGGACCGGGACGTGGAGAGCGAGTGTAAGAAGATGCTCAACAATATCAGAGAAGAAGTTCGAATGTTCGGCACGTACTTCATCATCTCCGGGGAAGGACCCTCGGGTGTTTAGTCCGGTCGACCCCAAGCCAGACTTCCCGGAGCTGGAGCGCAGGCGCCTCCAGTGGTGGAACGACGAAGGCATCGTCGAGCAGTACCTCAAGCGAAACGAGAACGCCGACAAGCACTGGTCGTTTATCGATGGCCCCATCACTGCCAACAACAAGATGGCCGTCCACCACGCCTGGGGCCGCTCCTACAAGGACGCCTTCCAGCGCTTCCGTACCATGCAGGGCTACCGCCAGCGCTACCAGAACGGCTTCGACTGCCAAGGTCTCTGGATCGAAGTCGATGTCGAGCGCGAGCTCGGATTCACATCCAAGCTCGATATCGAGGACTATGGCGTCGGCAAGTTCGTGGAGGACTGCAAGGCGCGCGTCCAACGATTCGCTGGAGAGATCACGGAACAGTCCAAACGCCTCGCCATGTGGATGGACTGGGACAACTCTTACTACACCAACTCCGATGAGAACAACTACGCCATCTGGCACTTCCTGAAGACCTGCCATGAACGAGGCTGGCTGTATCAGGGCAGCGACTGCATGCCTTGGTGCCCGCGCTGCGCGACGGGGCTTTCCAACATGGAAATTGTCACGGAGGGTTACAAAGAAGTGACCCACCCGAGTGTCTACGTCAAGCTGCCACTGAAGGAGAGACCCGGAGAGTCCCTCCTTGTTTGGACGACGACCCCATGGACGCTCGCAGCGAACGTCGCGGCCGCCGTCCACCCAGAGCTGACCTATGCCAAGGTCCGCCAGGGCAACGATCTCCTCTACCTCTCCAAAGCCACGCTGGGCGTCCTCAAGGGCGACTACACGGTCGAAGCCGAACTGCCAGGCAAAGACCTGATCGGCCTCACGTATCGTGGCCCGTTCGACGAGCTGCCAGCGCAGGAGGGCATCGAGCATCGTGTCATCGCCTGGGACGAGGTCAGCGAGGAAGAAGGCACCGGCATCGTCCACATCGCGCCCGGCTGTGGCGCTGAGGACTTCGCGCTCAGCAAGGAGTTCGACCTGCCTGTAGTGATGCCGATCGACCAGTTCGGCACGTACGTCGATGGCTTCGATTTCCTCAGCGGGCAGTTCGCCGGCGAGGTTGCCAAGCCAATTTTCGACTCTCTGCAGCAGAAGGAAGTGTTGCTGCGGGTCGAGGACTACACACACCGCTATCCCATCTGCTGGCGCTGCGACAGCGAGCTGGTTTTCCGCGTCGTCGATGAGTGGTTCATCTCCATGGACGGCCCAGATGACGCAGGCAAGAAGCTGCGCGAGCATATGGTCGATGTCACGAACAAGATCCGCTGGATCCCAGACTTCGGCCTCGCGCGCGAACTCGATTGGCTGCGCAACATGTCCGACTGGATGATCTCGAAGAAACGCTACTACGGGCTCGCGCTGCCGATCTATCCCTGCTCGTGTGGCAACGTCGACGTGATCGGCGGCAAGGCCGAGCTGCAAGAGAGGGCAGTCGAGGGTTGGGACGCGTTTGACGGCAATTCGCCGCATCGGCCCTGGGTCGATGAAGTAAAGATTGCCTGCTCGAAGTGCGGCGAGCCCGTCTCGCGCATCAAGGACGTCGGCAACCCGTGGCTGGACGCCGGCATCGTGCCGTTCGCAACGCTTCACTACGACAGCGATCGCGACTATTGGGAGAAGTGGTACCCGGCCGACTTCATCACCGAGAGCTTCCCCGGCCAGTTCCGCAACTGGTTCTACTCTATGCTTGCGATGGGCACTGCGCTGGAGCACCGCGAGCCGTTCCGCACCGTCCTTGGCCACGGCCACGTAGGCGACGAACATGGCGAAGAGATGCACAAGAGCAAAGGCAACGCCATCTGGTTCGACGACGTGGCCGACAAGATGGGCGTCGACGTCATGCGCTGGCTCTTCCTCCGCCACAACCCAGCCACGAACGTCAATTTCGGCTACGGCCGCGGCGACGAAATCCGGCGAAGTCTCATCCTCACGTTGTGGAACACCTACTCGTTCTTCGTCACGTATGCCAACATCGACGGCTGGCAGCCGGTAGGGGCGGCCGTCGGGTCGCCCAGCGTCGAGGATCAAGGACCAGACGTTAGCAAGAGCGAGCTTGACCGCTGGCTGATCTCAGAGCTGCATCAGCTCATCACGGACGTCACCGAAAGCCTGGAAGACTACGACACGATGACACCAATTCGTCGCATCGAGTCGTTTGTCGAAGACCTCTCCAACTGGTACGTCCGGCGCAGCCGAAGGCGCTTCTGGAAGTCGGAAGATGACACCGACAAGCAATCGGCATACGCAACCCTGCACACATGCCTAGTCACACTCGCGAAGCTCATGGCGCCGCTTACGCCATACCTGACCGACGAGATCTACCAGAATCTCGTTCGTGCCCACGACGCTGAGGCGCCGGCCTCCGTGCACCTCTGCGACTGGCCGGAGAGCGACGCGTCGTTGATCGATCAAGCGCTCAACGACGAGGTCCGCCTAGCGATGCGGCTCGCCTCGCTAGGACGTTCCGCCCGCAGCAAGGCGGGCATAAAGGTGCGGCAACCCGTCCAGCGCATCTACGTCAAGGTGCGCGGGAAGCAAGAAGAGGAGACGCTCGACCGCCTTCGGGCCCAGCTCAGCGATGAACTGAACGTGAAGCAGCTGCTGCCCATCGCGGATGAATCTGACTACCTCCGCTACGAGGTGTTACCCAATTTGCCCGTCCTCGGCCCCAAGTACGGCAAAGATGTCGGCAAGATCAGGGCGGCACTCGGCGAGATGGACGCCGGCGAGGTCGCGGCGGCGGTAGATCGCGGCGATAGCCTCAATGTCGCGGGTTTTGAGTTAGCACCGGACGAGATCCTGGTGGCCGCGGTCGAGCAAGAGGGCTTTGCGTCAGCCCAAGAAGGCGGCTATGTGGTCGTCGTCGACACCGAGCTGCCCCCGGAGCTGCTAGACGAAGGCCTTGCGCGGGAAATCGTGCACCGCATCCAGAACATGCGCCGCGACGCCGATTTCAACATCTCCGATCGCATTACCACATACTGGCAGGGCGATGATGACGTTCGACGCGTGTTGGCCGCTCATGGAAAGTACATCTCGAATGAAACGCTAACCCTGTCGTTGGAGGAAGCCGCCCCGCCGCCGGACGCCCATCGCGATGACAGCGCTATCGACGGCCATAAGGTACTGTTGGGCGTGAGAAAGGCAACGTAATGGCAGTGGAAGAGCAGTCCGAATCCAGCCTCAGCATGCTGGACGTGGCATTCAAGATCGTCCAGGCCACGCTTGCGACGTTGGCCGCGTACCGCGCGGCTCGAAGTGCGCTGAAAGCCTGGCAAGGCATCGTGTCGATGTTCCGCAGTGACACCGACGAGTCCAGCGACGAAGCCGCCTAGGCCGCTGGCGAAACCTTCCGCCCTCGAACGCCCACCGTGAAGGCCACCACAGCGCCCGCGCAGCCAAGCGCCAAACCGGCCAGAGTACCAACGGCTACATGGATTCCGAACAGCGCCGCAGCCATCGCGGACTGCGAGTCGAGCGATTCGAAATCGAGCGTCCCGCCTCGCGCGTAGTGGATCGCAAGATACAATCCTTCGGCGATCGCGAACGTGGCGAAGCCTATCGCTGCGCCTACAACGACCAAGGCGATAGGCCGTAGATCAAAGGCAATCGTCAGACTGATGAGGCAGACTGTCATCGCCGGCAGCGCGACGGCCAGCAGCAACGGCGGGCTCAGATCCGCGAACTCCGCCCAGACCCCGATGCCAAGCGCAACGATGGGCGCGATCAGAATGCCAAGCACAGCTTTCCGACTCACGCTCGCATTCTAGCAACGCCTCACCAAGCATCGAACTTCGAACCTCGAACTCGGTATCATGCCCTCGTGCCTAAGCTCCTGATAGCTACCAACAACGCTGGAAAGGTTGCGGAGTTCCGGAAGCTACTCGATGGCTGCGGCTGGGAAATCGTCACGCCAGTAGAACTCAATATCGAGCTAGAGGTAGAAGAAGCTGGACAGACCTACCTTGAGAATGCCACAATGAAGGCCGTAGCGTTCGCGAAGGCCAGCGGCCTCACGGCCCTGGCAGACGATTCCGGGCTGGAAGTCGATGCGCTCGATGGCCGCCCGGGTATTTTGTCCGCCCGATATGCTGGACCAGACCTAACGGATGCCGAGCGCGCTGGCGAGCTCCTTAAGGAGCTAGCCGGCGTGCCAGACGAAGAGAGGACAGCGCGTTTCCGTTGCGTCATCGCGATAGCGAGGAACGAGGACAATGTGAGATCGGTGGAAGGCACGGTAGAAGGCCGTATTGCGCGGGAGCCTCGAGGCGAGAACGGATTTGGCTACGATCCGGTCTTCCTCCTTCCCGACCGCGGACTGACCGCCGCCGAGCTGACGCCTGACGAGAAACATGCGGTAAGCCATCGTGGCGTCGCCGCGATGAAGGCGCGCAAACTGCTGGAGAGCATGTTGCATGACGATTGACGAAACGATCCCACTGGTACTCGGCGGACCGCCAATCCAGGGTGAGGTGCCCACCGACGGACCGCTTCGCGACGGGTTCGGACGCCTGATCAAGAACCTCCGCATCTCCGTTACGGACCGCTGCAACTTCCGCTGCACCTACTGCATGCCTGAGGAGGGCCTCGATTGGCTCAAGCGCGAGGACATCCTCTCCTACGAGGAGATCGACCGCCTAGCGCGCATCTTCGTCAGCATCGGAGTCGAAGAGCTGCGACTCACCGGCGGAGAGCCGCTCGTCCGACGCGATCTTCCCGTCCTCATCGAGAAGCTCTCACCGATAAAAGGACTCAAGAGCCTTAGCCTCACGACGAACGGCTTTTCGCTCAAACAGATGTGCGCCGACCTCGTCGCGGCAGGCCTGCAACGCATCAACGTCAGCATGGACACGCCGGTACGAGAGAAGTTCGCTCACATCACGCGCCGCGACGCCCTGCCGCAAGTGCTCGAAGGGCTGGAGGAGTGCGAGAAGTATCCGGAGCTGTCGCCGATCAAGGTGAACGCCGTCGCAATACGCGACTTCAGTGAGGACGACGTTCTCGCGTTCGCCGAGCTGGCGCGCCGTAAGCCTTACATCATCCGTTGGATCGAGTTCATGCCGCTCGACGCCGAGGAGAAGTGGGACCGCACCGACGTCCTCACCGGCGCCGAGATCCGCGCCATCATCGAGTCGAAGTACCCGTTGGAGCCCGTCTCTGACGATCGTATAGCCACCGCACAGCGCTTCCGCTTCGTCGATGGTACCGGCGAAGTCGGCTTCATTAACCCCGTCAGCGAGCCGTTCTGCGAAACCTGCGACCGCGTCCGGCTCACCGCCGACGGCCAGTTCCGCACCTGCCTCTTCTCCCGCTGGGAAACCGACCTACGTGAGCCGCTCCGCTCCGGAGCAAGCGACGCGGAGGTCGAGCACGTCATCCGCGCGGCCGTCTGGCGCAAGGAGATGAAGCACCACATCAACGACCCCGGCTTCCAGCCCGCCTCTCGCAGCATGTCGCAAATTGGCGGCTAGCGAGAGCAATGCCCACCACCGGCGTCGTCTGCTACATCCGGCGGGACGGACGAGTCCTCCTTCAGTTCAAGACGCCCGGTCGATTTGGTGGTGGGTGGTGGAACGCGCCCGGTGGCAAGCTCGACCACGGTGAGACGCCCGAACAGGCCATCATGCGCGAAGTGAAGGAAGAGACCAGCCTCGACGTCACCGATCTGCGCGAGCATGGCACGCTCATGTTCTACTTCGGTGACGTCGCCGAGCCCGACTACCTGGTGCACGTCTTCTCAACCACCCATTACTCCGGCGAGCCGCAGGACTCCGAGGAAGGCCACCTCGAGTGGTTCGACGAGACCGCGCTGCCCTACGACGATATGTGGCCCGACGACCGCATCTGGCTGCCGGACCTGCTCGCTGGCCGCAGTTTTCGCGGTGTCTTCCATCTCACCGCCGACTACAAGAGCATCGTGTCGTATGAATACGATTTGCTGGCTGAGCCAGTCACGAACGAGTAGGCATGCTTCCTGAACTGGAACACGAGTCGGGTATCATGAGGCCATGAGCCAAGAGCTGTCTCACATCGACGAACGAGGCCACGCTCGCATGGTCGATGTCTCCGCGAAGCCGGATACGGAGCGTGAGGCCATCGCCCGGGGAACGGTACGCATGAAGCCTGAGACGCTGGCGATGATTCAGGCCGGCGGCGTGCCCAAGGGCGACGTTATCGGCACAGCCCGGCTCGCCGGCGTCATGGCCGCCAAGCGCACGCACGAACTGATCCCGCTCTGTCATCCCCTCCTGCTCACCGACATCAACGTCGACATCACACCGAACGAAGCCGAGAGCGCGCTCGACATCACGAGTACCGTCCGCACGACGGGCAAGACCGGCGTCGAGATGGAGGCGTTAACGGCGGTATCGATAGCCGCGCTTACCGTCTACGACATGTGCAAGGCGGTCGACCGTGGGATGCGTGTCGAGTCGGTACGCCTCACCGAAAAGCGCGGCGGCAAAAGCGGCGAAATCGTCCTTGAGTAGACCTCTGGGCCTGGCCGACGCAGATGCGTCGGCCTAAGGCGAGCCCGTGGGCTCGCCCGTCGCCTCAACGGTAGCCGTCGCCTGCACTGTCGGAACAGGTTCAGTCTCCGTCGCCACAGGCAGCGTTGGCGATGGTTCAACGACATCAGTGGGCGTCGGCTCCTCCACCACCACGTCAGTAGCAGCGGGCTCTACCGTATCCAGCGGTAGCGGCGGCTCAGTGTCTATCGGAATGATTCCTGGCCCCGGATCAGCCACGGTGGGCCGCTCATCTTCGAGCGAACCACTACCGCCACTGCAGATGCTTGATGCCAGGGCGGCCAAGATCGCCAGTGCGATCCCGCCTACGATGCCGGCCGAAACCACGCGACGCCAGGAGTTGCTATCGCCCAGCCAGCGCTCACCTGACGGTTGTGACCGGTGACGCCCCACGGTGGGCTACTCGCTGCGCTCCATCAGCGACTCGGTGATGCGCGTCAACGCGTCGTACGCCAGCGTAATGTAGTCGCGAGGATGCAGCTCGTCCAGCTTCGTCAACTTCTCGTCGCGCGCCGACACTGGATCCTCGACATCCTCAGAGAAATCGATGATCATCTCCAACTCGTACAGCTCGCCATCTTCGCAAACGACAACACAGCCTCGCGTTGGTGAATCTGAGGCTTCAGCTTCTACCTCAATCGCGTTTGTGAAGAATGCGCCCGGAAACGGTGGAAACGGCCGTAACTGCCCAGCCGCCTCCTGCAACAACTCCCGGAGCTGCATCGCGGAACGGTCCAGGATCATGTCCGCCTGGTTCTTGCGGGCCATTGCGTCGTTCATGCCATCGATTATAAGAGCCTTCCTACAGCGGCGGTACTGGGCACTTGACAAGAACACCTGTTCTATTCTACTATTGTACTCTTCCGCCTTTTCTATCTACAGGAGTGTTCGGATGCCCCAAGTCACCTTCGAAGAGATCGAGTGCAAGAGCGCGCTCAACCGCATCAGTATCCCCGACATGCCCCAGCTCCGCTGGAGCCTCAACCCCTATCGAGGCTGCCAGCACGCCTGCGTCTACTGTTTTGCGCGCGGCACCCACGCGTACCTCGGCTACGACACCGGCCGCGACTTCAACCAGCGCATCGTCGTCAAGACCAACCTCGTGCCCGTTCTACGCCGGGAACTGCGCCGCGCGGGCTGGAAGCGAGAGGCCGTGACCATCGGCACAGCCTGCGACCCCTACCAGCAGGCCGAGCGGAAGTACGGCCTCACGCGAGGTGCCCTCCAGATGTTCCTCGCGCACGCCAACCCCTGCTCGATCATCACGAAGTCGCCGTCGATCGAACGAGACCTCTCCCTCCTCCGCGACCTCTCCCGCGTCGCCGAGTGCACGGTCATCTTTAGCATCGCCACGCTGCGCGAAGAGATCTGGCAGCACATCGAGCCGGAGACCGCGAAGCCGATCAGGCGTCTCGAAGCGATGGAGAAGCTATCGACGGCGGGCGTACAGTGCGGCGTCATGCTGGCGCCCATCATCCCCGGCCTGACAGACGACGCTGAGAACATGGAGGCGGTCGTTAAGGCCGCCCGCGACTACGGTGCAGCCTTTGTCGGCGACAACGTCCTCTACCTCAAGCCCGGCACGAAGGAGTGGTTCATGCCGTTTCTGCGCGAAACATACCCCCACCTGCTGCCGACCTACGAGCGGTTCTATCGCGGCGCGTACGCCCCGAAGAACTACACGAAGAACGTCACGGCCGCTGTCGAAGAACTTCGGGAGCAGTTCGGCATGACACCGGACCGGCGCCCGGCCCAAGAGCCCATCGGCCAACTCCAGCTAGCTGTGTAGGTATCCAACACCTTCCTGATGCTAATATCAGAACGTGAAGATCGCACTCGGCAGCGATGAGAAGACCCACCTGACCGACTTCCTAGCCGATGAGCTGGAGCGTCGCGGCCACTCTGTATCGCTCGTAGGCCCGCCCGCTGGCGAGGACCTCCAGTGGGCTGACGTCGCCTTAAAGCTCGCAAGGGCCGTAGCGGACGGCGCGCACGATCAAGGCGTCCTCTGTTGTTGGACAGGCACTGGCGTCAGCATCGCGGCGAACAAGGTGCCAGGTGTCCGCGCCGCCCTCTGTGGCGACGCCGAGACCGCGCGAGGGGCACGCAAATGGAATGACGCGAACGTCCTCTGCCTCAGCCTGCGCGCAGCGTCCGAGACGATCACGAAGGAGATCCTGGACGCCTGGTTCGAAGCGGTACCGGACGCCTCAGAGGCCGCGAACGTCGACAAGATCAATGCGATGGATGCCGGGCGCGCCTAGGTCGCTGCGGGCGAGAGAACTGCCGATCAACTATTCGGTCGCGGCTGCCACCACCCTGCACCACCTTGAACACAGAAAAGTTGACTCTAGCCCGCGTCTACGCTGCAATAGGGCCATGGCAGATGCGCCTGCACTGGACATCGAGCGCTCTCTGGTCGGCACGCTAGAGCTAGAGGGCACGAACGCAACGTACGTGAATCTAGAGCAGCTCGCCACCGTCCCGACCCGCCTTCGCGTCGCCGATGTCGAGTACGCCTACGAGCGCAGCTTCCCGGTTCAGGGCCACTCGGCGGTCCTGCCTGAGGCGCTCGCGGAGCTAGAGGATGGCGGGAAACGTGTGGTCGTGGCCGAACGAGCCGAGCGCTACATCCTCTTCGTAGCCTAGTTTTGGCCGCCTCCAAGCCGCGCAAGCAGAACCCGCCGCACGTCAAACTCTTCCGCGCCAGCTGTTCGTCTTGCGACCGCCACTACGAAGGCAACTTCCCCATGTGGGTCCAGATCGGCTCGTTCACCTGCATCTGCGGCGAGACCGTACCGGAGCCTCTGATTATTGACGAAGGCCCGCTCGGAGAGGACTGATCTCACCTATCAAATCAGTGCTACAATAGGCCAGCCAACCACGCGTAACCGCAAGGAGAATCAGCATGGCAACGTATATCTTCCTCAGCACGCTGACGGACGAAGGCCGCAAGACGATCAAAGGCCGCCCTGAGCGCATCCAAGAGGTCAACAAGGAGATCGAGGCGATGGGCGCGAAGGTCGTCGACCAGTACGCCGTCCTCGGTGGTTACGACTTCATCTCCATCGTCGAGGCGGTCGACAACGAAACCGTCGCCCGCATCTCCGTCGAACTAGGCGCCCGCGGCACGGTTCAGATCACCACGCTACCCGCCATTCCCATTCCCCAGTTCATCGAACGGCTCAAGGCCTAACGCCTCTATAAGCAAGGAGGTGGCTGCATGGCCATCGTCACGCTCTCCGGGCAGATAGGCACGAACGCTCGCGAAGTCGGCAGACTCGCCGCGGAACGCCTCGGGATCGACTACGTAGACCAGGAGATCCTCGTCGAAGCCGCGCGCGACCTCGGCGTCCCGATGGAATCGATCGTCACCCACGATGAGCGCACCGAAGGTCTGGGTGAGCGCTTGGCGCACATGCTACGTCACTTCCTCGAGCGCTCGGCAGCCGCCGGCGCCGCCGATCCGATGCTCGGGGGCGCGGGAGGGCTCGACGTCATGCTCAGCCGCTCGTACGCGGAAGCTGCCGCCGATGACGAAGAGGTTTCGGACGACGAGTACATCCAGGCGCTCGCGAACATCGTTCAAGACATCGCCGACCACGACAACGTTCTCATCATCGGCCGCGGCAGCCAAGTCGTCCTGCGCGATCATCCGAACGCAACACACGTGTTGCTGGTGGGGCCAGAAGAGCTTCGCGTTGCCAACATCGCCCAGCGGGACGGCATCTCGGCGGAAGAAGCCGAAAGGATTCTCCAGAGCCAGGGCAAGGGACGTGTTAGCTTCCACGAAAAGTTCTTCAAGATCAACGTCGACGAACCGTCGCACTACCACCTGACACTGAACGTCGGGCGGCTCACACAAGATCAGATGGCGTCGATCATCGCCAGCACCGCTCAGATCCCGAACGCCTAATGGCTCGCCGGCGGGCCTAGGGCCATGCGAGCGCTCCTCACCGTCCTCGGCAGCTACGCGTTTGCGAGCGTTCCGGTCGCATTCCTCACGGCAAAGCTCTTACGCGGTATCGATCTGCGGGACCACGGTAGCGGCAACGTCGGTGCTTCGAACATCTGGCAGAGCGCCTCGAAACCAGCGACTATTCCCGTCGGTCTTGCCGAGATCGGACAGGGGCTGCTGGGGCCGGCCGTTGCAGTAGTGAATGCCTACGGGCCCGCGACTCAGGCAGCGGCCGGCGTCGTTGCCGTAGCCGGGCACAACTGGACACCGTTTCTAGGGTTTTCGGGCGGCCGGGGTGTCGCCCACGCCATCGGCGTCATGCTCGCGATCTCAAGACAGGCGCTCGCCGCCTTCATCGTGATCTCGCTTATTGGCGTCAAGCTCAAGGCGATTCCGCAGTTCGTCGGCCTAGGCATCCTCTCCGCGCCCTTCGTCGCGAAGCTAACGCGCCAGCCCGCCGAAATCGTCACCGGCCTCGCTGCCATCGCGGCGCTCATCTTCGCAAAGCGGCTGCTCGCCAACGAACCACCGGCGACAGATGCATCGCGCTCGGCTGTATATCTAAACCGTCTCTTGTATGATCGCGATACGAACGAGCGAGATGACTGGGTGACGCAAGACGTCACACAGAGTTAGGAAGGAAGATGCTGTGGAAGAGTTCAAGGACCGCACCGCCGTGATCACCGGCGCCGCCAGCGGCATAGGCTATGCATTGGCCGAGCGCTGCGGTGCAGAAGGCATGAATGTCGTCATGGCGGACGTTGAGGAGGCGGCGCTGGAGACCGCGCACAACAAGCTCAGCGATTTAGGCGTGAACGCCATCGCCGTCAAGACTGACGTGTCCCAGGCTAAACAGCTTGAGAACCTCACGGACAGGGCCTATGAGGCCTTTGGCGCAGTCCACATCCTTTGCAACAACGCCGGCGTAGGCGGCGGCAGCATGAGGCCCCTTTGGGAACAACCGCTCAACAACTGGAAATGGGTGATGGGCGTCAACCTGTGGGGCGTCATCCACGGCATCCGAGCCTTCATGCCCCGCATGGTTGAGCAAGCTACCGAGGGTCACGTCGTCAACACGGCGTCGTCGGCGGGGCTGCTGACGGGCTCCGGGATCTACGGCATAACGAAACACGCCGTCGTCTCGCTCTCCGAAGGGCTTTATCAAGAACTTGCCGCCACCGAGTCCAAGATCGGTGTCTCTGTGCTGTGCCCCGGCTTCGTCGACACCAACATCACGGAGTCCGAGCGTAACCGGCCGGAAGACCTGCCAGGCGAACCTCCTCCCGAGTCCATACCAGAGGAGGCCCAGCAACGCATTGACTACCTGCGCGGGATGCTGAAGTCCGGCTACCGGCCGGCGGAGATTGCCGATGCCGTGTTCGAAGGCATCCGCAAATCCCAGCTATACGTTGTGCCGGCCCAGCCCATGATCAAGGAAGGCATCAGAAGCCGGCTGGACAACGTCGCGAACGAGCACAATCCCGCTCCGCGTCGTTTGCCCGTCTGACATCCCCGCGGGCGGCCCTCACGCGGGCTTCCGCGCCACGAACACCATCTCCGGGCTCGTATCGCCAAACGGAGCCCCGAAGCAATCGCCGAACAGGTCCTCGATCTCGAAGCCTGTTCGCGCTAAGAGATGCTCCATCTCATACCGGAACGCGTACCGAAGACGCAGCCCTCGGTACACCTTCGAAACCACCACGCCGTCATCGTTCAGCTCCTCGTCGATGAATGTCGACTCGACCTCCTGGTTGGCCTGGTGGTAGTCGCGAGTCTCCCAAGCCTTCACGAGCTTCTCTGTCTTCGGGCTAACGTAATCGTCGCGCCGTTTCTGCAGGCCGCCGCGCTTCGCGCCCAGCCATTGCCCCATGATGACTAGGTCAGGGTTGAAGATGTCGATGGCCAGCCGTCCACCAGGCACAAGGTGCCTGTGGATGCACTCCAGGCATGCGATCTGGTCCTTCACAATCAGTAGATGCTGAAACGATCGAAACGGGATAAAGACCAAGCCGAACTTCTCCGGCAGCTCGAAGGCCTTCATGTCGCCTTCCACCCATCGCACGTTGTCCAGGTCACTGCTCTTCTCCCTGGCCTGGGCCAACATCTCCTTCGATGCGTCCAAACCGACGACACGAACGCCTGCTCGCGCGATCGGGATCGCTACCCTGCCCGTGCCGGTCGCCAGCTCCAGCACAGGATGGCCGGCAGCCTGGGCGTCCTTCGCTAGCCCGAGAAAGAACTCGACGTCGCCAGGCACACCCTGCGCTCTAGCGTCGTACACTTCTGGGTCGTAGAAGTTCTTCGTGTTAGACACCGACCGTTTCAGCCTCCTCCGCCGCGACGTGCAGCGCGTCGAACTCGTTACGCAGAATCGCCATCACGATGCTATCCCAATAGCGCCCTTCCGTGTAGTAGTGCTGCCTCAGCCTGCCCTCTTCCTGGAAGCCGCACTTCAGATAGCAGGCGTATGCCCTGTCGTTGAACTCGAACGCGTGCAGCCAGATCCGATTCAGGTTCATGTCATGGAACCCGAACTTCAGCAGCGTAACAATGGCATCGGTGCCGTAGCCGCTACCCCAGTAGTCCTGCTCTCCAATCATCACACCCATCTGGGCTTTGCGGTCTTCCGGCCTCACCTCGGTCAAGTCCATGTTTCCGATATGCACGCCGTCCTTCGTTTCGATCGCAAGGCGCACACCTCCCGCGAAACTATTCGGTGGCCCGTTATCGAGCCACTGCACCTCATCCTTGCGCGACAAGGGGTAGCGAGCCGCCAGACAACGCGTCACCTCGCGATCGTTGATCCATTTGTAGACGCGCTCTAGGTCCTCGAGATCAAGCGGCCTGAGATTCGTAATCTTTCCTTCCAGCATTGGTCGTCCTTCTCACTCCGGTTCTGAATTCTGAAGCGCCCCGAACTCGTCCTTCAGGACACCCATGACGATCACGTCGTAGTAGCGCCCGTCCTGAAAGACCTCCTGTCGGAGGCGGCCCTCCTCTCGAAAGCCGCACTTCAGGTAGCAGGCAATCGCACGTTCGTTGTCCGGAAACACCTGCAGCCACACGCGATGCAGGTTCATTTCGTCGAACGCGAGCTTGAGCAGTGTCAGCACCGCGTCCGTGCCGTAGCCGTTCGACCAATGGTCTTTTTCACCGATCATGATGCCCAGCCCGGCCTTCCGGTCCTCCGGGTTCGTTCGGTGCAGGTTGATGCCCCCGATGTGCTTACCGTCCTTCGTCTCGATCGCCAGCCGTACTCCGTCCGCGAACGAATTCGCCGGCGCACCGTCGAGCCACTTCTGCTCGTCCTTACGGGCCATCGGATAGCGGAGCGACGTCAGCCAGAGGGTCACCTCACGGTCGTTGACCCACCTCAGCGCGTCTTCTAGGTCCTCGGGCTCCATTGCCCTTAACCTGACCAGGTTTCCTTCCAACATCACTACCTCCAATACACAGAAAGGCCCGTCACTTCTGACGGGCCTGAGTTCCATTTCCGTTGGTCTGTCCTGTTACTCTGTGTTGGAACTCCTCGGCCCGTGAGACACGGCAGTATTCGGCGCGCGATCACATCGCGCTCCCAGATCATGTCGGCTCATCGTTACGTTGAGTTCCTGCATGAGTATTGAGCGATACTATCACGATGCCAGGAGAGCGTCAATAGCGGAGGCCCGTGACAGGCCCGCGTGTATACTGAGAATCGCCATGCCAGTTCGCCGAACCGCAACTTTTCGCTAATGTCCAAGAAACCCCGCAAGTCCAAGCTCTACACCCGCGGCGGCGATGCGGGCAAGACCAGCCTCTTCGGTGGCCGCCGAGTACCTAAAGACCACCCGCGCGTCATCGCTTACGGCACAATCGACGAACTCAATTCTGCCCTAGGCGTATCGATATCGTTCATCAAGCAGCGGACACTCGTCTCGCAGCTCAACGCGATCCAAAACGAACTCTTTAACGTTGGAGCGGAGCTCGCGAGCGATAAGCCCGTTCGGCGCAGCAGGAGGCATTCCGGCGCCTTTCAGCTCGAGTCCGCCAGCACGAAGGCCCTCGAAGGACTGATTGACGATTACGACGCGCGGGTGCCACCCCTCAAAACGTTCGTGCTTCCGGCTGGTTCGAATGCGGCGGCTACCATGCACTATGCCCGCACGGTGTGCCGCCGCGCCGAGCGCAACGTGGTCACCCTGGCTCGAAAAGAGAAGATCAACCCCGAGATCGTCGCCTACTTAAATCGCCTCAACGATCTCTTGTTCGTGCTGGCGCGCTACCTCAACAAAGCTTTGCGCAGACGCGAACTCCTCTGGGACCAGGACACGTAGACCACCTAACCGATGATCCCTATCTCGGACAGCGTCCGCTCCCGCACGACGCCTTATGTCAACATCGCCTTTATTTCGATCAACATCCTGGTCTTTCTCTACCAGTTCACACTTGGCACGTTCCCCGACCCGCGAACGTTTCTCTCGGAGCTTGACCTTTTCTTCTTCGACTGGGGAACAATACCCGCCTGCCTCAGCGACCGCTTCGGCTTCAATCCAGACACTGACCCGCGCGCGCTAGCGTTCGTGTGCCCTGATGGCGACCGCGTCCTCGCCACACCGATCACGTCGATGTTTCTTCACGGCGGCTGGTTGCATCTGCTCGGCAACATGATCTTCCTGTGGGTCTTTGGTGACAACGTGGAGGACGCGATGGGGCACGTCCGCTACGCCATCTTCTACATCATCGTGGGGCTCGCGGCCGGGGCCACCCACATCTTCATGAACCAGAACGATATCATCCCCGCGATCGGCGCCAGCGGCGCGGTCGCCGGCGTGTTGGGGGC
This sequence comes from Chloroflexota bacterium, assembly GCA_022562155.1. Taxonomy (GTDB): domain Bacteria; phylum Chloroflexota; class Dehalococcoidia; order DSTF01; family RBG-16-68-14; genus SZUA-185. The sequence goes on along the minus strand of JADFPV010000033.1, from coordinate 4,017 downwards.
CTACCTGCTGCTCTACCCGCGCGCGACCGTCGCGGCCATTCTCCCGATCTTCATCCTGTTCTGGGTGCCGTTCCGCGTCCCGGCAATTCTGTTGATTGGGTTCTGGTTCCTGCTACAGCTCTTCAATGGGTTCGCCGCCCTCGCCGCGACGGACGTGGTTGGCGCTGGAGGTGGCACCGCCTGGTTCGCCCACATTGGCGGCTTCATCGCTGGGCTCCTGCTCGTCCGCCTCTTCGTGATCGGTATGCCAAGGCGGGCACCTCTGCGCGTCGTCAATCGGCGTTGGTGATCTACCTTGACCATGCCTCAATTACTTTGCTAGTGTGAGGCCGCAACCGAACATTGGCGCGAGAGGCGGGAGGCCGGGCGGAAGCCGGCATGCTCCCACGCGTTAGTGAGATAATGTAGCAATCGTATTGGGAGGAAGAGCAAACCATCATGGCTGAAGTAAAACTCGCCGTTGACCCTCGTGAGGTCACCGGCAAGAAGGTAAAGGCGCTCCGGCGTCAGGGCATCGTCCCGGCCCACTTGTACGGTCGCCAGACCGACTCTCTAGCGCTACAAGCGCAGACGGCTGACATCGTAAGTCTGATTAAGACAGCTGGCAGGAACGCCATCATCGATCTCGAGATCAAGGGCGAAGGTCAAGCGCGGCCCGTCGTCCTACGAGGCGTCCAGCGAAACCCAACCACAGACGAACTCGTCCACGTAGACTTCTTTCAGATATCTCTCACGGAGAAGCTGAGCGCGGATGTTCCAGTCGTGATCATCGGTGAGGCTCCTGCCGTTAGCATGTATGGAGGCGTGCTTCTGCAGAACCTCGACCACATCTCGATCGAGGCGCTGCCGACGGACATCCCGAAGAGCTTCGACGTCGATGTCTCCACTCTTGAGGAGTTGGAGGACGCCCTGTTCGTGCGAGACCTGGACGTCCCTTCAGGCGTCGATGTGCTCGCGGCGCCTGACCAGCTCGTCGTGAAGGTCTCTCCGCCGAAGCTGCAGCTTGAACTCGAAGCGGAAGAAGCGGAACTCGCCGCGGCCGCGGAAGCTGAAAAGGGCGAGGAAGGCGAAGAGGGCGAGGAAGGCGAAGAAGGCGAAGAAGGCGACGGCGAAGCCGAAGAACAAGACGACAGCAACTAATAGCCTGACATGGCTCTCAGGAAGCGCCCTCGCGAGAGTCGTGAGGGCGCTTTTCTACCCTCCCAGCCGCTTGCCCATCAGCCCTGGATAGCCGCGTAGCAACTCCTCACCGCTAAGAGGCCGCTTCCCGGCTCGTTGCCCACGGGTGATGGCCAACGCGCCCTCGCCGCACGTAACGACAAAGCCGGTTCCAGGCGGCGCACCCACATCATCCGGCAGCGGCACAACCATACCGGGCGTCCCTCGCGGCGCGTCGAGTGGCCAGGCATCCAGGATGCGGAGCGGTTCCCCGCCCACTGTCGTCGTCGCGACGGGCCACGGCACGTAGGCGCGCACACGGCGCCACACGTCGACTGCGTTTAGCGTCCAATCGATCACGGCATCCTCGCGTTTCACGGACGGCGAATACGTCGCTAGCGCGTCATCTTGCGGCTGTGCTTCGATCTCACCACGGGCCCAGGACGCCAGCACCTTCATGAGAAGCCCGGCTCCTACCTCGCTGAGTTTCTCGTTTAGCGAACCAGTCGTATCGTCATCCGCGATCGGTATCGCCTCTTGCGCGACGATCGGTCCCGCATCCAGGGCAAGAACCACTTCCTGGATCGTCACTCCAGTCTCGCTTTCGCCTGCCAGCAACGCTCCGACAGAGGGCGCCGCGCCGCGATGCTTCGGCAGCAGCGAGGCGTGGACGTTCAGCGCACCGCGCTTAGCGATGTCGAGCAGCGGCTGCTTCAAGATCTGGCCATATGCGGCGATAATGAGCGCTTCGGGCTCCAGTGCTCGGACTAATTCTAGTGACTCAGCCGTGTTGACATTGGTTGGCTGGAGCAGTCGCAGACCTTGCTCAGCAGCCAGTTCGGCCGCAGGAGAGCGCCGCGTTGTTCGACCGCGTCCGGCCGGCCTATCGGGCTGAGTCACCACACCAACGATTTCGTGCTCGCTCTCGATCAGCTCCCGCAGTGTGGGCAACGCGAACGCGGGCGAGCCCATGAACACGATCCGCATACCAGCGTCACTCTGCCCTAACGATGTCGTTCACATGTCCTCGAACGTGCAACACCGCGACGGCATACATCACGTCTGCGAGCACGCCCGTAATACCACCGGCAGAACGTATCTCGCGGCCGAACAGCTCATCGTCGGCCGCCTCGACCGCGGCGATCGTCGCGGCTCGATTCTTTGTGAACTCCTCGATCAGTTCAGCGACGCTGGCGTCTGCCCGCTTCGCCACCTGGCGCTCGTTGTAAGAGTCGATACCACCCTCGGCGCTGCGAGTGGGCACGCCTTTGGCCTCGTCTGGCTCCGTACGCCGTACGTCGCCCACCGCGCTCTTGTTTGCCGGCGCAACGCCGCCCTCTGCGATGTCTACTAGCCGCGGATAGGTCCACTCGATGGCGGCAGCGTGCGCAAGGATCTGGCGGCCGTTCCAGCCGCCTTCGTACCTGCCTTCTTCAAACTCTTCCGACGGCTGCGAGCCTAGCTTCTCGACGAACTCTCGCCCGCTACTACGCAATGCGTCGAGTAGGTCGGCCTTGGTCCGGGGTTCGGCCATCCTGCCCTCCTAGCCTGGAGCGGCCTCGATTGGCGGGCCGCGTCACGATCGTATGAGACCTAGCTGCGAGGTCGCAACCGCACAGGCCCACCGATGTCGATTTCGAGTATCTTTGCTGCGTCGCCTTCTGGTGCTGCTATCCCGAGAAATTGGCTGCTGCCGACGATGGCTCCCAATCCCTCCAGATCGGCGAACGTCCGGTACGGCCCTGGAACGCTGTGCCCGGCGACCTCTATCGAGAAGCTGCCCTCCGGCAGGTCGGCCGAACGTATGTCGGTCACCACGTTTCCGTAACGGTCGACGTGAACAACTTGGCCCGTCATCGTGCCGTCCTCGCCGCGCGCTGCGCGGAACGGCGGTATCGCGTTCAGCTCGGTCAGTGGGCTGCCGAGTTCGGCGGGGTCCAGGCCGATCGACAGGTGCGCCGCGGCGGGCGCGAAGATGTCGCGGCCGTGGAACGTCGCGCTCGTCGGCTGACGCATATACGCTTCGTTAGACAGCTCGAACACCCGCAGAGGACCGCTGACTGGGACTACGGATGCCGTAGCCGGACGCGTGTCATCGGACAGCGCCGCCGAGAGTACACCGTTATCTGGCCCGAGAAACGAACCTTGGTCCGTCTGCAACAGGATCGCACGTCGTTCGGTGCCGACCCCCGGGTCTACGACAGCGACGTGGATCGTGCCTTTGGGAAAAGCCGGCCATGCGGTCTGCGTCAAAAACGCTGCCTGTTGGATCTGCTGGGACCGTATCTCGTGCGTGATATCGACGATGCGAGCATCGGGACTGATGCTGAGGATAACGCCTTTCATTTGGCCCACATACGCATCCGCCAAGCCGAAGTCGGTCGTCAGCGTGATGATAGGCACTTCACTGGGTCCGGGCGGCATCACTTTGGCTCCCGGTCTCGATGTACCAAGCGAACACATCATCGAATCGCGAACTCAGGCTCAGGAGAAGGCCCGGGCTGAGCCCTTGGAGTTCGGCTGGTACAACATACTGATACGTCAGCGTGTGAAGCAGCACAGCCGGCAGCTCTTCCGCGAAGATATCCTGGAACGTCCGGTAGGCCTCCGCCCGCTCCCCATCCGACGTCGTCTGGCGTCCATTCTCAAGAAGCCGGTCGACCTCCAGATTCGAGAAACTGGACAGGTTCCGTCCATCGCCCAACACTTGCGAACTGTGCCAGAGCGGGTATGGATCAGGGTCCGGCCCGGGGTCGATAGTGACGAGAGCCGTCTCAAACTCCCGGGGAAGCAACACAACCTCCACGAACACGCTGGCGCCGCTCACTTGCAGGTCCACGTTGATGCCCAACTCGCCCC
>JADFPV010000127.1 GCA_022562155.1 Chloroflexota bacterium | reverse complement strand
TTCTGAGTCCTGTCCCGACTCTGGATCAGCTACTGCAGTTCGTGCTCCATCTTCACTGATAGCGAATACAAGCGCCGTGATCGAGATCGCGACTGCAACGAGTACCATTAGCTCAAGTCGAATGCGATTGAACATGGTTCACCTCCAAGCAATATTCGCTGTTGCACCCCTACTACACCGTTCCCGTCCGAAAGGTTCCCAACTACCGTAGTGACTCAGCCAAGAGGATCGCTTCTTCCTCAGACAGGCCGGTCTCCAAACGATACGAGATTCCACCATCTTCCCAGAGCAGCGTCCGTCGTTTGACCGTCCGCTCTGTCTCGATCAGCAAGTTCCCATCAGCGTCTAGCGAACGCGCGATGTGTCCTCCGCTGCCGATCCAGATCGCCGGCCGGCCGTGGACGCTGCTTTCCCGGGCGAGTTCAGCGTACGGCAAGCCCTTGCCGTAGAAGCCCATCGACCTCTGATACAGATCGAAATCCTCGCTCTCATAGACGAGGATGACGACGGGCGGGCTCGTCCCGCCGATGTCCTCCACGTAGACCGCATCTGGCAGCATCTGCACGCCACGCTCGGTCGGCAGCCGTATCTCGAATTCGACGGCTTCTTGCGCTGTCTGCAGCGTCGCGGGCGACGCGAAGCTGTCCGGACTCAGCACAGGCGGCGGCGGCCCGAGCAGAGGCCCGATCTCAATCTTCACGCTGCTTAGGCCGAAGAAGTCCGCCAGCGCCTCCCGCGACTGCGGAACCACGAGCGCGGAAGCAACGACCACAGCGGCGACGAGCAGTACGGCAGCCCCGGCCCGCAGGACAGGCCGGGCCAAGACCGCCCGCAGGCGTTCGACGAACGACGCTTCATCTTCTAGTCGAGTGCGAACGCTCGCTGCGATGACGTTCGGCGTCGCTGGATAGCTAAAGGCCTTCGCGGAAGCGCGGAGGAGAGCGTCTATATCACCGTACTCAGGAGTTAGTTGCTGACTCATGCCTCTCCTCTCTCAGAAGCTGCGCGGTATATGGCAGCAGGTCTGGATAGCCAGCTTCTATCACTCGCCGCAGCCGTTTCAGCGCTCGGTGGAGGCGCGACTTCACGGTGCCAACCGGCCTTCCGATCGACTCCGCCGCCTCCGCTTCGCTGTTCTCAAGGAAGTAGCGCAGGTAGATCAAGCGCTGATCGTCGTCCGGAAGGCCGGCGATCGCCGACCAGACGCGCTCCGATTGCTCAGCGGCTTCGACGGCGGCGTCTGGGCGCTGGTTCTTGCCTGTACCGGCATCGCGAGCTAGACGCTCCGTGGCCGCGTCCCGCCGCCCGGACGATCGAGCGCTATTGAGTGCGACGTTCGTGACGATGCGCAGGAGCCATGGCCGGAATCGCCTGCTGGTATCGAAGGCGTCGGGCGATCGATACGCCCGCACGAAGGCGTCCTGGGCGACGTCAGCGGCATCGTCCTCGTCGTGCACGATGAGATACGCCGCGCGGAACGCCAGCTCCTGGTAGCTCTGGACGAGAGCATCAAACGCAGCGCGGTCGCCCTGTTGCGCCAGTCGCGCCAAGCCGCTGTCTTCCAGTACGCCCTCCTTCGCACAGAAGCACTGGTACCCGGTACTCGTTATACACCGGCTGGGGCACTGAGGTTCCGTCGCGCTGGGATAGCAATCTGCCGAACGACATCCTGGGCGTGATCCAACAGTTCAGCCACGACTGCCGATGGGCGATCCCTGACGCCATGATAGCGCGCGGCCGTGGGCGGCGCTCGCGCTTGGCGGTGGGTGGCCTGACGATCGTCCTGCGGAATGAATTCCGCAGCTATTCCATTTCGAGCCGTAGCTGAGGGTTTCAACGGTAACTATACCCTTGACGTAGGTAGGGGCGTTCAGTTGAACGCTCCTACCGGGTCACCCTGAGCTTGCCCGCCGCAGGCTTGGAGAAGCGTCGCGGTCAAGAGTCTGAGGCTGTCTTGTATAATGTGCGGGACTGGTGGCGTTTGCCCAATTATTATGACCTGGTCGCAGAGATGTGACAGGCCCTGGGCGCTACCTGCATCATCACTGCCTCCACGGCGCCGAAGGGAGCGATCGCGCTTGATCAGGACGTACCGTCTCCTCATTCTCGCCTGCATCGTCGCTCTGACTGTCTACGCGACATCCATCCCAACCCAAGCTAATGAGCAAACTGTTGGACTCTTCTTGAATGAAGAGGGCTCCTTCGATGGCTACACGCTGTTTGCACCGATTAGGGACGAAACCGCCTTTCTCATCGATAACGACGGGCGGCTCGTTAACTCCTGGGACACTGGCATCGGATTTTCCGCCTATCTGTTAGACGACGGCAGTCTCATTCGCAGCTCCAGC